>NZ_JAODMP010000010.1 GCF_025464835.1 Mycetocola sp.
CGGTTCCGCCGACTGTTCTGGATCATGCTCGTGGTCGCGGTCCCGGTGGTGGCGTTCAGCCCGATGTTCGCCGACATCCTCGGCTATGCCCTCCCGGACGCCGCCTGGGCCGGCTGGATCTCGCCGGTCCTCGGCACCGTCATGTATGTCTGGGGTGGCAAGCCGTTCCTCGTCGGGGCGGTCGACGAGGTGAAGACCCGCAAGCCCGGCATGATGCTGTTGATCGGGCTCGCCATCACCGTGGCGTTCCTCGCCTCGTGGGGCGCCACTCTCGGCATCCTCGACCACCGGCTCGACTTCTGGTGGGAGCTCGCCCTCCTCATCGTGATCATGCTGCTCGGTCACTGGATCGAGATGAAGTCGCTCGCACAGACCTCGTCGGCGCTCGACTCGCTCGCGGCCCTCATCCCGGACGAAGCGGAACGCGTCGACGGCGACACCGTTGTCACCGTGCTGCCGTCAGCACTCCGGGTCGGCGACCTCGTCGTCGTGCGCCCGGGCGGGCGGATCCCCGCCGACGGGCAGATCGCCGAGGGCAGCGCAGACATCGACGAGGCCATGGTCACCGGCGAGTCGATGCCCGTCCGCCGCTCGATCGGTGATCCCGTCGTTGCCGGTACCGTCGCAACCGACAGCGGGCTGCGCATCCGCGTGACCGCCGTGGGGGAGCAGACAGCGCTCGCCGGCATCCGCCGCCTGGTCTCAGACGCACAGAATTCCTCCTCGCGGGCGCAACGGCTCGCCGACGTCGCAGCCGGCTGGTTGTTCTGGTTCGCGCTCGGTGTTGGGCTGATCACCGCCGTGGTCTGGACGATGCTCGGGATGCCGGACGACGCCGTGATCCGCACGATCACCGTCCTCGTCATCGCCTGCCCGCACGCGCTCGGCCTCGCGATCCCGCTCGTGGTGTCGATCGCGACCGAACGGGCCGCCCGCGGTGGCGTGCTGGTGAAGGACCGGCTGGCACTCGAGAGCATGCGCATTGTCGACACCGTGTTGTTCGACAAGACCGGCACGCTGACCCGCGGAGAGCCTGTTGTCGCAGCTGTGTTGTCGGCCGATGGCTGGACTGTTGACCGCGTGCTCGCCGTCGCCGCCGCTGCGGAGTCGGACAGCGAGCATCCGCTGGCGCGGGCGATCGTGCGCGCCGCCTCACACCTGGAGTTCACGCCGGCGACCGGCTTCCGTTCGTCGCCGGCCGAGGGTGTCTCGGCGACCGTGGGCGGAGCATCCGTTGCCGTCGGCGGTCCCTACCTGCTTGAGCGGCATGCCCTGCCGCCGCTGCCCGCCGCGAGCGAGTGGGACGGCTCCGGTTCGACGGTTCTGCACGTGTTGGTCGACGGGCAGGTGGCCGGTGCCCTGTCGCTCGCCGACGAGGTGCGCCCCGAATCGCTCGATGCGGTTCGCGCCCTGCATGCCCGCGGCATCCAGGTCGTGATGATCACGGGCGACGCGCTGCCTGTGGCGCAGTCGGTGGCGGATGCCCTCGGCATCGACCGCGTGTTCGCCGGCGTCCGCCCTGAAGACAAGTCCGCGCGCGTAGCGTTGTTGCAGTCCGAAGGTCGGCGGGTCGCGATGGTCGGCGACGGAGTGAACGATGCTCCCGCTCTGGCGCAGGCCGATGTGGGGCTCGCGATCGGCGCCGGAACCGATGTCGCCATCGCTTCGGCCGGCGTGGTCCTGGCCAGCGATGACCCGCGGTCCGTGCTGTCGGTGATCGAACTGTCACGGGCCAGCTACCGCAAGATGAAGCAGAACCTGTGGTGGGCGGCGGGCTACAACCTGCTGTCGGTGCCGCTCGCCGCGGGGGTGCTCGCTCCAGTCGGCTTCGTGCTGCCGATGGCGGTGGGCGCGCTGCTGATGTCGCTGTCCACGATCATCGTCGCGCTGAACGCTCAGCTGCTGCGGCGGCTCGATCTGCGGCCGGGTGCCGTGGTGGGTGCTTCGACTGGTTCCCGTGCGTCGGTGCCCGCCTGAGGTTTCTCCGGCCAGCCGCGGCACGCCACGGAGGAGATCGCACCATTATGAGGATGCTTTCGCCACTTTGATCCTGAGAATCGTGCGATCTCCTGCGCATCGTGCGCACCGGCATCCGTCGTCGCCAATCGGCCGCTGTAGGCATGCGTTCTCAGAGGACGGGCTCAGCCAGCCCCGACTGCCTCTTCCTGTGCAGGGATGCCGACCGCACGGCTCCGGCGCTGGCCACGACGACGAGCAGGATGGCGATGCCGCTCACGAGGGTGAGACCCTGGCCAAGCACCAGGGCGCCAGCGAGAGCGGCGATCGCCGGTGCGAGGCTCATCAGGATCGAGAATGACGCCGCCGGAAGCCGGCGCAGGGCGAGAAGCTCGAGCGCATACGGAATCGCCGACGAGAGCAGAGCCACAGCAAGGCCGAGCAGCAGTACGACCGGCGAGAAGAACGTCGGCCCTGCCGTTCCGAGCCCGAAGGGGAGCGTCACGACGGCGCCGATCGCCATCGCGATGGCGAGTCCGTCGAGGCGGGGGAACCTCGACCCCGTACGCGCCGACATGAGGATGTAGCTCGCCCACATCACGCCGGCGCCGGCCGCGAACGCCACGCCGACCGGGTCGAGTTCCTCGAGCCCGCCCTGGCTGAGCAGGGCGACGCCGATGAACGCGAGCACAGCCCAGAGCCAGCTCGCTGCTCGGCGGCTCACGATCACCGAGAGCAGCAGCGGCCCGAGCACCTCGATCGTCACGGCGGTGCCGAGCGGCAGCCGCGCGAGGGCCTCGTAGAAGAGCACATTCATGGCGCCGAGAGCCAGCCCGAAAATCGTGACGACGAACCAGTCGTGCCGGGAGTACCCGCGGAACGTCGGCCGGCAGACCAGCAACAGAACGATCGCCGAGAAGACGAGACGGAGCGTGACCATTCCCAGCGCGCCGACCGTCGGAAAGAGCAGCACAGCGAAAGACGCCCCGAGCTCCTGGCAGAACAGCCCAGCGAGAACAAGCCCAGCGGCTCCCAGAGGTGCGCGCGTTGACGGTCGGGTCGAAGTCACACCCCCCAGCGTATGGTGCGGGCGGGCGCAGAGCTCAGCCCGCTGGTCGAGGCGCTCGCGCAGCGAGCGTGTCGAGACGTTGATCTCGGTGCGCTCCTTGTCGTTACCCGATCAACGATGGGGGTGTGCGGGCGGGCGCAGAGCTCAGTCCGCTGGTCGAGTAGCTCGCGCAGCGAGCGTATCGAGACGTTGATCTCGGTGCGCTCCTTGTCGTTACCCGATCAACGATGGGGGTGCGCCGTCCGCTCACGGCTCGGTGGTGAACCCGATCGCCTTGTGCGTTCCATCGCAGAACGGTTTGATCGCCGACACCCCGCACCGGCACAGCGCGACGGTTCTGCGTTTGCGCTCGATCGGGTCACCCTCGGGCGTCACGAGGTCCAGCTCCCCCCGCACGAGCAGGGGTCCGTTGGGGCACGCGACGATCTGCGGTGCCGCCCGGTTGAGGTCGTTCATGTCTTCCTTCACGATCGGGACTCCCATCCGGATGCTCCAGCGCCCGCGGGCGCGGACGCATCGGCAGCGGACGGGACCGAAGACGCCAGCGGCACCCGCAGCGCGGAACGCCCCGCGGTCCACGCGTCCAGGATGTGCGCTCCTGCCCAGCCGTCCACGGTCAGGCAGGCGGCCGCACCGAACAGAATGTCCGGGAGGAGGGCTGGTTCGTCCTCTGCGAGGGAGCCGGCGAGGTCCCGTCCCGCGATCTGTTCGTGCACGGCATCCGCTTCGACGTGCTCGTCGAAGTACCAGGTCACGTCCTCACCGAAACCGTTGCGGCGGAATCCGCGCGCGTACAGGCCGTTGGGGATGGACGACGTCATCTCGAACGCAGCCAGGTGGCCGGCGATCGCGCCGCGCAACCGCCGGTTCAGCCCGAACATCGACATCATGTTGAGGGAGGCGAGAGTCACCGCCGGTACGTGGTCGACGTACATCCCGTATCGATCGTCAAGGCCCAGGCCCCGCATCGTGCCCGCGAAGATGGCGGCATGCATCCGTTCGGGCCGGCCGCCGCCGTACTCGTCTGACTGGATCTCGACCATCGCCGCCTTGGCCCGCCCGGACAACCGCGGAATCGCCCATGAGTGCGGGTCCGCCTCCTTGAGAGTGTAGATCGACCGGTGCACGAGGAGCTCCGCAAGCTGCTCCTTGGTCGCCTTCGCCGCGACATAGCGCGACAGGCTCGGCCCCGGCTCCTCGCCGGTGAGTGCGAACAGGGCAGCGGCGACCGCGGCGCTCGTCGGTTCAGGGAGTGCGGGTACCGGGACGACCCGGCGTAGTTCGGCTTCGAACGCCGCCTCGAGATGGCGACGCAGGCTGATGAGGGACGGATGCCACTCCCACGCGTCATCCGTCTCCACGACGGACCCGTAGTGCAGGCCGTACAACACGAACAGGCTGAGCTGGATGTCGTCGTCGTGCACGATCTCCGCTGCATGGACGAGCGCTTCGTCAGCGAGTGTCAGCAGATCGGGAGAGCCCTCGGGCGCAGCGCTGAGCAACTCGAGGAGGCGGGTGCTCAGCGGGCCGCGGGCCGCGAACGACGGGTGGGGGAACGTGCCCTGGTCTGCCAGGGTCTGGGATAGTGCCATTGTTCAACCATCCTTCGCCGCCGGAAGCCCGGTCAAGGCCTTGCCAGTAGCACGGTTTGTTGCTCCCGCCTCAGGTAGGATGCCGCGGGTCGCGCGGGTCGCGCGGGTCGCGCGGGTCGCGCGGTGTCCCGGCGACGCGCGGGTGCAACTGCCCCCGCGCGAGGCAAAAGCACCGGGCGAGCGCACCACGACCGGGCAGGCGCACCAGAATCGACTGGGGCGGCATCCAAGCAGACGGCGAGGTGGCTCGCAAGTCGAGAACCGCGCCGTTCGTTCGGGTTATGGTGTGGCTATGAATCGCCCGATCCGACTCCGTTTCGCCGCCACAGCGCTCGGGCTGGCGGTCGGTCTGTCCGGCTGTGCGCCGAGCTTTCCCGCCGACCCGGAGGCAACCCTCGACCGGGTCAGCGGAGGCACTCTTCGCGTCGGCATCTCGCCGAACGGCGAGTGGACAGACATCACCGACGAAGGCGAGGCATCCGGAATCGAAGTGACCCTCGTTGAAGGGTTCGCCGAGACCATCGACGCTGAAGTGGCCTGGGTCGAAGGTGGAGAGGAACAGCTGTTCACCCAGCTGCATGAGGGCACGCTCGACATGGTCATCGGCGGTCTCACCGACAAGACGCCGTGGGTCAACAAAGGCGCCGTCACCAAACCGTTCGCCGAAGTGACCACGAGTACGGGAGTGGAGAGACACGTCATGGCTACGGCGATGGGAGAGAACGCGTTCCTGCTCGAGCTCGAGCAGTTCCTGCTCAACCAGGAGGGTGCACCGTGAACGGCAACGGCAACGGCAACGGCAACGGCAACGGCAACGTCAAGGGCATCGGTTTCGGCGAAACCGAACTCCCGCACAAACAGCTGGAGGTCCTGAAGAAGGCTGTCCGGCTCGAGTGGATCACCATCGGATTCCTCGCGGTCACCGTCTTCCTGGTCTTCCTGGTGATGGGTAACTCGCAGGCGATGAAAGCCGCCTGGATCGAAGATCTGCTGTCCTTCATCCCGGCTCTCGTCTTTCTCGTCGCCCTCCACGTCGCGCGGAAGAAGCCGACCGCGAAGCATCCATACGGTTATCACCGATCCGTCGGCGTCGGCCACCTCGTCGCCGCCGTTGCCCTCGTCACGATGGGAACCTTTCTCCTCGTCGACTCGGCCTCAGGACTGATCACTGCGGAGCACCCGAGCATCGGCTCGGTCGAGCTGTTCGGCCAGGTCTTCTGGCTGGGCTGGCTGATGATGGGCGTGATGGCACTCATCGCCCTCCCGCCGGTGTTCATCGGTCGGGTCAAGATGGAACTGGCGCGCGAACTGCACGACAAGGTGCTGTATGCCGATGCGGCCATGAACAAGGCGGACTGGATGACCGCCGTGGGGTCCATCATCGGCGTCGGCGGGATCGGCCTCGGCCTGTGGTGGGCGGACTCGGCCGCCGCACTGTTCATCGCCGGCAGCATCCTGTGGGACGGACTGAAGAACATGCGCGCCGCCGTCGAAGACCTCATGGACGCTCGCGCCATGACTTTTGATGATTCCAAGCCCCACCCGATCGTCAACAAGGTCGACGAGTACCTGAGATCCCTTGACTGGGTAGCGGATGCCGGCTCCCGCGCCCGCGACCAGGGTCACGTCTTCCACATTGAATCCTTCGTTGTACCGCTCTCGCGACGAACGGTGAGCCTCGCCGACCTCGAGAAGGCTCGCGAGGGCTGCATCGCACTCGACTGGAAGGTCGAGGACATCGTGCTGATCCCGGTGACCGAGCTGCCCCGGGTAGTGCAGGAGTCACAGCCCGCACGGGCCTAGCTCGCCCGCCACAGAGGCGGAAACGGACTGAACCGACTGGACAAACGGCCCGTCTCCTGACGCAACCGGAAACCGCTTGCGTCGGGGGTGTTAGAGCGCCGGTTCTGCTGCCGGCAGCGGTGCAGCAGGTGGCTCTGGCACGATCTCGAGTCCGCCCACCGAATTCGAGGATCGGACGAGGGCCTGGATCCAGCGGGTATTGAGCTGTGGTGTCTTGCCGCCGTAGTACTGGAAGGTCGAGGACATCGTGCTGATCCCGGTGACCGAGCTGCCCCGGGTGGTGCAGGAGTCACAGCCCGCACGGGCCTAGCTCGCCCGCCACAGAGGCGGAAACGGACTGAACCGACTGGACAAACGGCCCGTCTC
>NZ_JAODMP010000017.1 GCF_025464835.1 Mycetocola sp.
TAACCCAACCAGAAAGGCTGGATTGCCGGGTTTTTGGCATTTGACATTGTGCACGCTGTTGAGTTCTCAAGGATCGGATGCTCCTGCTTTTCACCCCTCAGGGCTGCTCCGCAGGGCAACTTCTCTAGCCTAGCACCGAATTTCTCTTGTGTTGTACACGCTCCCGGACCGAAGTCCGAGTCTCGAGTACGAGAGAAACCCTGTGAAGGTTTACCCCCACCGGAACCGGAATCCGGAATAATCCGGGCGATTCTTTGTGGTGGGGTTTGGTCCCGCATGAGGCCGGCTAGCTAGTCGCTCTGCCGCACCTTTGGGGTGACGAGTAGTTACTTTACGCACATCCCAGGGGTCCCGCAAATTGCTTCTGCAGGCCGGGCGTGTCGCACGGTTCTCAGCCGGTGAAGACACCGGCGAGGGTCTTCTTGCCGCGGCGAAGAACCGCCACTCCCCCGGCCAGCAGGCTCTCCAGCACCGCTGAATCGTCTGCGACTTTCGTGTTGTTGAGGTACACCCCGCCCTGCGCGATCGCCCTCCTGGCTTCACCGAGGCTGGCGGTGAGCCCTGTGTCGACGAGCAGCTGGGTGACCAGGATGCCTGCGGTCGCCGTCGTGTGCGGAAGTTCGCGGAGTGCAGCAGTGAGGGTCTCGGCGTCGAGGCTCTGCAGTTCACCCTGTCCGAACAGCGCGGCGGAGGCGGCGATCGCGGCGTCCGTCGCTTCGGCGCCGTGGACAAGGGAGGTGACCTCCCAGGCGAGACGCTTCTGCGCTTCACGACGGAACGGCTCTGCCGCGACGGCCTGTTCGAGCTGTTCGATCTCGGCGCGGGTGAGGAAGGTGAAAATTTTCAGGCGCGCGATCACGTCGGCATCGTCGGAGTTGAGCCAGAACTGGTAGAACGCGTACGGGCTGGTCAGGGTCGGGTCGAGCCAGACGGCGTTGCCCTCGCTCTTGCCGAACTTCGAGCCGTCGGAGTTGGTGATCAGCGGGGTGCCGATCGCGTGGGCGCTCACCCCCTCGGCCTTGTGGATGAGGTCGGTGCCGCTCGTCAGGTTGCCCCACTGGTCGCTGCCGCCGGTCTGCAGAACGCAGTCGTGGTTGCGGTACAGCTCGAGGAAGTCCATGCCCTGCAGGATCTGGTAGCTGAACTCCGTGTAGCTGATGCCGGCATCCGAGTTCAGGCGTGCGCTGACGGCATCCTTCTTGAGCATCGTGCCGACGCGGAAGTACTTGCCGACGTCTCGGAGAAAATCGATCGCTGAGAGTGGGGCCGTCCAGTCGAGGTTGTTGACCAGCCGCGCGGCGTTGTCGCCATCGAAGTCGAGGAACCGGGAGACCTGCGCCTGGAGGTATCCCACCCATTCGGCGACGGTGTCCGGAGTGTTGAGGGTGCGCTCGGCGGTGGGGCGCGGGTCACCGATGAGTCCGGTCGAGCCGCCGACGAGTCCGAGCGGCTTGTGGCCGGCGAGCTGGATACGACGCAGAAGCAGCAGCTGCACGAGGTTGCCCAGGTGCAGACTGGGGGCCGTCGGGTCGAATCCGCAGTAGTAGGTGATCGGCGGACCCGCGAGCAGGGTCTTCAGCGCGCCGGTGTCTGTGGATACGTGGACGAGTCCACGCCAGACGATTTCCTCCCAGACGTCCTCGAACGACGGGTCATTGGACTGGGACTGGAGTTGGGGCTGCGACACGCAAGCTACAGTACCAGCGCGGTATCGGCGCCCCGTCGACAGCGATGTGAGCCTGGGGCCTCACTCTTGACCTGGTTTAGGTTATTCCCTAATATCGTAAGAGTTATGGCTCAAGCCTAAAACAATGGAGGCATCTTGATCGTCATCACCGCCGACCAGGTCGACAGTCGCAATCAACCGGACCGCGCCGCATCCGTCCTTGAGACGTTGAACGGTGCCGGGGGACCGGGCCTTCTCCTGCCGGCGGATCGAACGGCCGGCGATGAGATCCAGGTTCTTCCAGCGAGCGCAGAAGACGCCCTCGCCATCGTGCTCGAATTGACCCGCGAGGATGCCTGGAGCGTCGGCGTCGGCATCGGTCCGGTACGACTGCCGCTCCCCCTGGCCACCCGGGAAGCGACCGGGGAAGCGTTCTTCGCCGCTCGGGATGCCGTGACGCGTGCGAAGAAGTCACAGACGCGGTTCGCGCTCACCCGGGCCGGCGATGACTCAGCTGAGGCACTTCGTGGCGCTGACGCCGAAGCGCTCATCGCCCTGCTGCTGGTTCTGCGGGAACGCCGGACGGACGGCGGCTGGGAACTGTACGACCTGCTCACCACCGGCCTGACCCAATCGGAGTCGGCGGAGCGGCTGGGCATCACGGCGGGCGCGGCCAGTCTGCGGGCCCGAGCCGCGGGCATCCGTGTCGAGAAGGCGGCGTCTGAGGCGCTTGTTAGGCTACTCGACACGGTCAATCGTTCCGCGGACCCAGCAGGGAGCAGCGGCGACGCCTGGCCCAGGTGACGTCGGTTGACCGGCCGGCAACGAGCCGACCCGGCAACGACGCAAGGAGACGACAGTGAGCCCGATCACCGGTGCCCTCCCGATCACCCTGTACTGGGTGGCCGTTCTCCTGCTCGCCGCCGGGTGCCTCGTGACCATCGGCATCGCGCACTGGCGGAAGAAAAACACGATCATCGCCATCGCAGCGGCCCTGCTCGCAGTCGACCTCGTGCTGGTCGCGATCCCTTCGCCAGAGTCGCCCGTCGGCGTCAGCGTCGCCCTCGGTGTTCTCGCGGTGGCGATCGCCGTGCTCGGCGGCGGTACTGCGTCGAACTATGTGCTCAAGCTCTCGACGCGCGGGCTTGTTCGGCCAGGACTGTTCGGCGGCATCATCGTGACCGAGCCCGAGCGTCTCGGTAACTCCCTGCTGGGCAACGCGGGGGAACAGCATGAGGTGCTGCGCGGCGGGCGGACCATCGGTTACCTCGAGCGTTTCGCCATCGCCGGTACCCTCATCGCAGGTTTTCCTGAAGCGGTCGCGGTGATCATCGCCATCAAGGGCGTTGGCCGATTCACCGAACTCGCCGCTGCCGAGGCTCGTGAGCGTTTTATCATCGGAACGCTCACGAGCATCATCTGGGCCGCGTCGAGTGCGGCGCTCTTCCACTTCGCGATGCTCTGAGCCTTCGGGTCCGCCGTGTGCGGGAACCGCCGATCGAACCCCGCTCAGGCCTTTGGATGCTTCTTGTACGGCGACACCGATGGCTCGCCAGGGATCCAGAACCGCCACGGCAGGTCCGCCCCACCGGCCAGGCCCGTGCGTGGCCCGGTCAGCACCTCGGCTGCCTGATCCCCCGCCTCGAGCGAGAACGGTGGCGCGAACAGATCGCTCCCATCGTCGGTGAGGGCGATGCCGAGCGCCACCGTCAGCCGCGCGGGGCCCT
>NZ_JAODMP010000045.1 GCF_025464835.1 Mycetocola sp.
CGGCCTCAATCGAAGGTCGCGTCGAGGGCGGCGCGCAGGTCCGCGATCAGGTCACCGGCGTCTTCCAGGCCCACCGAAAAGCGAAGGTGACCCCAGACGCGGAAGTCCTCCGGGTAGTACGCGACGCGGGGACCGGCATCCGCCCCACCGGCGACGTGGACGATCAGGGATTCGTCATGCCCAAGCGAAACGGCTGAAGTGACGACGCGAAGGTTCGCGATGAACCGGTCCTGTGTCGCCGCATCGCCGCGCACGGCGAACGCCATCATCCCGCCGAACCCGCTGCCTTGGAACTGTCGTGCGGCGACGTCGTGCTGCGGATGCTCCGCAAGGCCCGGGTAGGCGACGAATGCGATCCGGGGGTCAGTCGCGAGAAATTCGGCGATCTTTTGGGCCGAGGCCTGGTGTTGGGCGAGCCGCAATGGGAGCGTCACCGAGCCGCGCATGATCAGCCAGGCGTTGAACGGTGAGATCACCCCGCCGACGTCGACCATCGCATCCGACTTGATCCGCCTGATCAAGTCGGAACCGCCGATCACCGTTCCGCCCATGGCGTCACCGTGCCCGTTGATGTACTTGGTGAGCGAATGCACGACGAGGTCTGCCCCGTGCTCCAGCGGGCGGAACAGCGGAGGCGGGGTGAAGGTCGAGTCGACGCTGAGCAGCGCGCCCGCCTGATGGGCGATCGCAGCGACCGCGGCGATGTCGGTGACCTTGGTGGTCGGGTTGCCGATCACTTCCACATGCACGAGGGCGGTCTCCGGCCGGATCGCAGCACGGACAGCCGCAGGGTCCGCGGCATCGACGAAGGTCGCCGTGATGCCGTACTTCTCGGGAAACAGTTCGGCGAACAGCCGGTAGATGGCTTCATAGGTGACGTCACCGACGACGACGTGGTCGCCGGACTTCAGCAGGGTGAAGAAGACCGCGTGCAGGGCGGCGACGCCACTGGCCAGGACAACCGCATCCTCACCGTGCTCGAGTGCAGCGAGCTTCGCCTGAAGTCCCAGCTGATTCGTGCCGGAGTTCCGCGTGTACAACGGGACATCGGTCCCCGACCAGCTGATGGTGGACGCGTCCTCCGGCAGTCCATACGAGTTGGCCATGACGATCGGTGTGCGGATGGCTCCGGAACCGGGGTCAGTCACGTTGCCTGCGTGCACAGCCTGGCTGGGAAACGAGAGAGTCTCCGGGGAGTGCTTGTCGGGGCGGGGAAGCGAAGTCATGCCTTCAGGCTATGCCCGCCAGGGAACCGTCCGAAAAGGGTGTCGGCGATCGGTGAGCTCACGCGCTCCGCTCTGCCCACCACGCCAGTAGGCGACGCTCTGCTTCTTCCTCGCCGAGGGGACCCTCGTCGAGGCGGAGCTCGAGCAGCCACTTGTAGGCCACACCCACCTCGCGGCCGGGTCGGATTCCCAGCACCCTTTGGATGGCGTTGCCGTCCAGGTCTGGCCGGACCGCCTCCATCTCCTCCTGCTCGCGCAGTTCAGCGATCCGCGCCTCGAGGTCGTCGTAGGCGAAACCGAGACGGTCGGCCTTGCGGCGATTCCTGGTGGTCACATCCGCCCGGGTGAGGATGTGCAACCGCTCGAGCAGGTGTCCGGCGTCACGGACGTACCGGCGGACCGCTGAATCGGTCCAGGCGCCCTCGGTATAGCCGAAGAACCGCAGGTGCAGTTCGATGAGCCGGGAGACGTCCTTGATCGTGTCGTTGTCGTACCGCAGTGCGGTGAGCCGCTTCTTCGCGAGCTTCGACCCGACCATGTCATGGTGGTAGAAACTCACCGCCCCGCCGGGTTCGAGTCGACGCGTCGCCGGTTTGCCGATGTCGTGCAGCAGCGCGGCCATGCGCAGGGTCAGGTCGGGTGCCGCACCGGGGTGGCGCGACTTCTCGTAACCGATCGCCTGCTCGAGCACCGTCAGTGAGTGCTGGTAGACGTCCTTGTGATGGTGGTGTTCGTCGATCTCCAGCCGCAGCGCAGGAACCTCCGGCAGCACGATCTGTGCGAGTCCCGATTCGACGAGCAATTCGATGCCCGCGCGCGGCTCGTCGGTGAGGAGCAGCTTGGACAGTTCGACCTGCATCCGCTCCACTGACACGATCCGGATACTGTCGGCCATCGCCGACATGGCGGCCCGGGTTTCGGCGTCGACGACGAACCCGAGCTGGCTGGCGAACCGTGCGGCGCGCATCATGCGCAGCGGGTCGTCGCCGAAACTCACCTCGGGGGTGCTCGGTGTACGCAGTGTCCGTGCGAGAAGGTCCTCGACTCCACCGCACGGGTCGACGAGTTTCACCTCGGGCACCCGCAAGGCCATCGCGTTGACCGTGAAGTCACGGCGCTTGAGGTCGCCATCGAGGCTGTTCCCGAAAGCGACGACCGGTTTGCGGGTCACGCCGTCGTAGGCATCCGCCCGGTAGGTGGTGATCTCCACCATTTCGGAGGCGTCCCCGGTCACGACGCGAGCGCCGATCGTGCCGAAATCCCGGCCGATGTCCCACCGGGCGTCGGAGATCGGGGTGATGATGCGGAGGATCTCATCGGGCGACGCGTTCGTCGTGAAGTCCAGGTCGCTGACGACGCGGCCCAGCATGGCGTCGCGCACCGGCCCGCCAACCAGCGAGAGTTCAAAGCCGGCGGAGGCGAAAGCGGATGCCACCTTCGCGACGGCCGGGGATGCGGCGAGTTCCGACAGGCGCACCAACGATTCCGCCATACTCACCATGCGCTCAATCGTAGCGATCCTCGGGATCACCATCGAACCGTGCTGGGTACGGAACATGGGATCACCCGGCACGTCGGCGTCAACAACCGGCGTGCCGGGAAGATCCACCTGTTAGGGAACAGGGATTTTCACAGTCCACCCGACCCGCTGTTCAAGCTGCCCCGCAGGAACAGTTCGTCGAATTTCGCTGACTCCAGTGTCCGCGATCCGCGCCGGGAAGCCCCTAGGGACTTCCCCTAGTTTCCTCGAGAACGCCGCGGATCCCCCGCCGGGACGACAGCCCGAGCTTCGCCAGCACATTGCCCATGTGGTATTCGACACCCTTCACCGACACGAACAGCTTGCCGGCCACCTCCCGGTTCGTCAGCCCGAGCGCTGCCAGGTGCGCCACCTCGCGTTCCCGGCTGCTGAGCACGGCGAGAGGGTCGGCGGCCGGGACGTTCGCCGACCCGAGCGCCTCCGTGAGCAGCTGTTGCCACCAGTCCCGTTCGATCTGCGCGTGCACCGGCTCACGTTCGATGGCCTGCCTGGCGAGGAGCACAGCTGTTGCCGAGTCTCCGGACGCTCTCGCGGTGAGGGCGCGCGCGAAGTCGGCGAGGCGACGGTAGCCAGGAGTCCGCAGCGCCGCCGGCATGGCTTCGGCTTCGGCGAGCCACCTCTCGGCAGACTCCGCGTCGCCCCGAGCGGCTGGCACCAATGCTGCAACCGCGTATGCGGATGCGCGCACCCACGGGTTCTCGACATCGCCCGAGATCGAAGCTGCCGCTGTCGCCGCGGCTGCCGCGGCATCCCACTCCCCGTTCCGGAAACGGGCCAGGGCGAGGTCGATCCGACCGTTCGGTGATAGTTCGGGCCGGCCCAGGTCAGCGAGCGCCAGCCCTTCCTCGAGGTCGGCGATCGCCTCAGGCAACCGGTGCTGCTGGCGTAGAAGAGAGCCGCGAGTGAGCAACAGGACGGCGTGTGCAGGCTGCAGGCCTCCTCGCTCACGCGCGTCGGTGATCAGCGTCGTCAGACGGTCGTGACCCACGTCTGCGGCCCCCGACTGCCACGCGGCGAGCGCGTTCGAGGAGACGGCGTGCGCTTCGAGCTCGTCGAGGTCGAATCCACCGGTCGTATCATCTTCTTCACTTCTGCGCAGTTCCGGGAGGGCGTCGATGACCGTTCGGGAATGCCGGACGCTCGGTTCGAAGTCGTCCATCAGACGCGTCATCTCGGCAAGGGTCTGATTGGCGACGGCCTGCATCGTGCGCGCCCTGAGGCTGGTCACCCGTTTCGACGCCGCCGCACGGTGCAGGTGCCGGATGCCGAGAGCGACGTCGCCGGATGCCAACGCAGCGTTCCCGAGCAGCAGCTCGCGTTCGGGCCCCGTGCTGAGGTTCTCGAACTCACCAACCGCGGTCGCGAGCAGGTCGAAACGGCCGGAGGCGACGGCATGGACACCGGCATCGATGGTTCGGCGTTCCTTGTCGGGAAGGGCAGTGCTCAGCAGGGCAGACCACCGCGCATATCGGAAGGCGCGGTCAACCTGATGTTCCTCAGCCGCCTGCCTGGCCGCCGTTTCGAGTTCCTCGGCGAGGGCGTCGTCGGGTTCCGCTGCGGCATGAGCACGGTGGTCGAGCCCGCGCGCACCACCGATCACCTGCCCCGCCTCGGCGTGGAGTTCCCTTCGAGCCTGGAGGGTTATGCCCCGAACGATGACAGCCCGCACCCGTTCATGCGGCATGACGACGGCGGAGTCGTCGGCGGTCAGAGTCACGAGTCCGGTCGCGCTGGCTTCGTCGATGTCGGCGCCGGTCACGTCGAAGCCGCCGTATCGCTCCGCGATCGCAGCGATGTCCGGAATAGCGGCGGTGTCCTGCAGCACGGCGACGATCTCGATGACGGCGCGAGCCGCCGGCCGGAGTCTCTCGATGGTGCCCTGCGTGACAGCGCGGAAACCCGGGACTGCAGGCGGGGTGCCCTGCAGCATCCGCTCCAACGATCCGAGCGGGTCGCTGCTGGAGACGGCCAGGTTGAGAAGCGTTTGGAGGTGAAGGGGGTTGCCGTCCGTCGCCGCAACGAGACCGGAAGCAAGCCGGCGAGGAGGAGAGATCCCCGTCCGTTGCTTCAGAAGCATGCTGACGTGGTCGACAGTGAGCCCGCCGACGGAGAGACGGACGCCACGCTCCTCATCGGCAACCAGCAGTCGCATCCGTTCAAGGAACGGGGTTTCCTCGGGGTGTGCGGCGATGAGGACGAGCAGACGGTCTCGAAACGAGCGTCGGCCGGCGAACCACAGGGCGTCGGCCGAGCGCTGGTCCAGCCACTGGGCGTCATCGATGGTGATGCAGGTGGCCCCCTCTCCAGCGTCGATCAGGTTGAGCAGGGCCGCCCCGGCAATCATCGCGGGCACTTCCGGGGCGATTCCGCCGGAGAGGATAGGTTCGAGGTCGCCCTCTTCCTCCACCTGTCGGAGCAGTTGGTTGAGGACACCGTACGGCAATTCCGCCTCGTTCTCATCTGCGACGGCGGAATGGGTGGGCCACAGCGCGACAGAGGCAGCGGCCGCGCGAAGCAGGGCGGACTTACCGAAGCCCGACTCCCCTTCGATCAGCACGAACCGCGCGCTTCCTGCCCGCACCCCGGCCACCGCCCTGGCCACAGCGCCAAGCTGCCGATCCCGCCCGACAAGGGTCGGGCGGCCGGCAGGCACATCGGGGAGCAGATGGGTGGCTGACATGGGACAACCCAGCGTATTGACCGGGAGCAGCTGGCGCTCATCCCTTTCGCGGGGTTGACGGCGCAGCGACGGGCTGGATACGGGTTACAGAGCGGGCCCCGGCGCGGACACCGGGTACCAGCGTCCGCCGTCGCGGACGGTTACCGCCCAGGCTGCCGGCTCGGCGACGCTCGCCAGCCGGTGCACGACCTCGGAACCCACTCGCCACCCTGTGCCCACGTCGTCAGCGGTGTAACGGACGACTACGCGAGCCGCGCCGCGCACGACGGCGACGTCGGATGCCTCCACCACGGCCCTCGCGGCGGCAGCCGCAGCCGCGAATGGCAGCACCGACTCCGGGTCGACGCCAGGGCGGAGCGCACCGATCGTCACGGTCACACGGAAGGAAGGCATCCACCAAGCGTACGGTGGCTGCTGCCGACGCGGGCTGCGCCTACAGTTGAACGGTGCCGTCACTTCCACCAAATACCGTCCGCGCAGACACACCCCTCTCCCCGACTGTTCTGCAGACACTCCGGAATCCGAAGGCGTTCAGCGTCGAGGTGCTCGCTGGCGTCGTCACCACCCTCGCCCTGATTCCCGAGGTCATCTCGTTCTCGGTGATCGCCGGCGTCGACCCCAAGGTGAGCCTGGTCGCATCCGTCGTCCTGGCGATCTCGATGTCCGTCCTCGGCGGCCGGCCGGCGATGATCACGGCCGCGGCGGGCGCCGTTGCACTCGTCGTCGCACCGCTCGTCAAGGAGCAGGGCGTCGAATACCTGCTGCCGGCTGTGATCCTCGCCGGCATCATCCAGATCGTGTTCGGTGTGACGGGCCTGGCACGCCTCATGCGGTTCATTCCCCGCTCGGTGATGATCGGCTTCGTGAACGCGCTCGGCATCCTCATCTTCACCGCGCAGGTTCCTCACCTGCTTGGGGTGCCCTGGCTGGTCTACCCGTTGTTCGCTCTGACGGCCCTGATCGTCCTGGTCCTCCCCCGCATCACCAAGGCAGTGCCGGCCCCGCTTGTCGCCATCGTTGTGGTCACAGCCATCACGATGATCGCGCACCTCTCCATCCCCACTGTCGGCGACGAAGGAGACATCGCGGGCGGGCTCCCCGGCATCACACCACTTCTTGTGCCGCTCAACCTCGAAACCCTGCGCATCATCCTGCCGACCGCGTTGAGCGTCGCCTTCGTCGGCCTCATGGAGACCCTTCTCACTGCGAAACTCGTCGATGACATCACCGACACACGGTCCGCGAAGGGCCGTGAATCCTGGGCGCTCGGCATCGCCAACATCCTCGCCGGTTCCTACGGCGGTATCGCCGGTTGCGCCATGATCGGTCAAACCGTCGTCAACGTGAAGCTCGGCCGCGCCCGCACCCGCATCTCCACTTTCGTTGCCGGGATCTTCCTCCTGCTGCTTGTCACGGTGCTGAGCGACGTGATGGAGCAGATCCCGATGGTCGCGCTCGCCGCTGTGATGATGATCGTCGCGATCACCACCGTCAACTGGCACAGCGTCGCACCGGCCACCCTGAAACGGATGCCTCTACCCGAGACAGCCGTCATGGTCACCACGGTGGGAGTCGTGGTGCTCACCCACAACCTTGCGATCGGTGTCGCCGTCGGCGTTCTCCTCGCTATGGTGCTCTTCGCTCGGCGGATCGCCCACGTCGCCCGGGTGGACCGCAACCTCTCCGCCGACGGCACATCGGTTCGGTACACGGTTCGCGGGCCCCTGTTCTTCGGCTCGAGCAATGACCTCGTCGAACAGTTCTCGTACGGCGTCGACCCGGCCGAGGTCACCGTGGATTTCACGGCGGCGCAGATCTGGGACGCCTCAACGGTCGCCGTGCTGGACTCGGTGGAGTCGAAGTATGCCGCTCACGGCGCAACCGTCACCTTCGTCGGGCTGGACGAGCGATCGACGGTGCTTCACGGCCGGCTCACGGGCAAGCTGGGGTAGACCTCAGCCGCTCACCGTAAACGTCGCGATGATGCCGAAGGTGAGGCGAAGTGGCCTGGACGAAGCCAGCCAGAGCTTGGCGAGGTTCTCCATGCTGATCGACTGGCTGCGCAGCTGCACGTTCGTCGACCGGTCGCCGAACGGGACGGCGAGCACGGGGTTCTGCTGCACGACGGCGCGCGCTGTGCCGAACGCGCGGTGGCTGACCGCATCGGCGTCGGACGCGTCGCCGGGGTATGCGCTGAGCAGGTAGAACAGCTCGGCGATGTTGTGGGTCGTTCCTGGGGGTTCGTGGCCGTCCCGGTAGCCGGTGAGATCGTCATGGTAGAGGAACAGGTTGACGGATGCTCCGAAGACGCCGTCGCGGGCGGCATCCAGGGTGCGTGCCGTCACCTGCAGCTTCGCGGGAGCTGCCGACAGCAGCTGTTGCAGGGTGAGCGTGGTCGACGCGATGGTCTGCCCGTAGGAGGAGAGGGTCGGCATTCGAACTCCGATGTCCGGGGCGGGAAACCGCCTGTGATCGCGACGCTACTCCGAAGAGGCGTCGGCGGGAAGGCGTTGCCGCATCAGGGAGAGGGTTGTCGAGAGTGAACGCGACCAGCGTCGACGGAGCCCCGACCATCTTTGGTTCAGGCGCGGAAGAGCCGCTCGGGTCGTGAAACCGCGCCCACCCGTGTCTTCCCAGCGAGATGACGAGGTGCACAGCTTCGCCGACGGAAATGTCGACGTGCTTGCCGTGGCGCGTTGCTCCCCGCACCCGCTCGCCGAGTCAGCCGGGTCCTGAGATCCTCGACGAGTGCCTGCACTTCTGGGGACTCGGGCATGACGTCATGCGTTGCACGCCAGCTGGCGCCCCGGGAAGCACCGTTTGCTTACTCGGACGAGAAATCGAGCCTCGAGTCGTCGACCGCGACGACTGACCAGACGCCCCCGTCGGAGTCGGTGAACTCGTAGGCCGGGAGCACGAGGACACTTCCATCGGGTTGCCACTGGCTTGCCAGACCGAGGCGGGAGCTGACGATTCGGACCTCATGCACTGGCCAGGGCAGAGACGCCCCGACCTGCGGCGTCGCGGGCGGCTCGGTCGGAGGCACCCACTCATCAGGTGCATCCGCGGACTCGCGCCCTGCGGCCGGAAGTAAGGTCATCGAACCGCCGAACCGGGGATTCGAGAGCCGTTCGAAGCCCTCCTGCTCACTGACGACGGGGTAACCGCCCAACCCGATGACATCGGCAACGGCACCGTTCGCGCTGACGACGCCGGCTTCGGCTACCTCCGCCGACCACGCCTGGTCGATACGATGCCCGTCGATGACCGGCCTCGCCTCTGCTGTCCGTGTTGGCGAGCCCTCCCACCTGTGTGAGGTGAACTCGAAAAGCGCAGGGTTCCTGCCTGAAGCCGAAAGAAGCGAGCGCAGGGTGCCGATTGCGGCTTCTTCGCTGGGCGCCTCGCCCACCGGCTGGCAGGCTTCCGCGCCATCCGAACACAGCCACGGGTTGATCAAGGGGTTCTGGTAGTAGAAGGAGAGCATCCCATCCAGACTGACCGTCAGGTTCGGAGCGCTGCCGTCCTGAGGGCCGGCCGACCAGCCTGCCTCCCGCAGTTCGGCTGGTGAGGTGACACCGAGCGCCGCCGCGAGAGGGGCAAGCTTCTCCGGGATGGATCCGGCATTCGGATCGAAGGCGTAGGCCGCGGCCGTGCCGACGGTGCTGCTCAGACCGGACGCGCTGAAGGAGTTCCGGCCGACCCCAGAGGGATAGATCGAGTCGGTGATCGTCTGGTCGGCGGCGCCCGCTCCGATCCCCGGCTCTCGAGCACCATCCGTCCTGTTCTCTGAGCTCTCTCCGGTCTGTAGCGAGGCCGGCGGTGAGCCAGCGCCGGCGATATTCTTCATTCCCTCGGTCGCTCCCAGACCGTACCCTGCGGCCCCGACGAGAAGGACCGATGCAGCGACCGCGGCGATCGCCTGCCAGCGCGGGCGACGGGTTCCCTGGGCTGCGATGTCGGCGGCGGAGGCCGATTCGCCCGTCGCTTCGGCGTCGGGCCCGGTCGTCCGGGCGACGAGTTCGTCGGCGAAGCCGGCACGGGGTTCGACGTTGCCCGCCGGGTCTGCGGCGCGCAGCCGGGCCACCGGGTCCGGTTCGTCATCGTGGTTCATCTCGTCAGCCTCCGTGGAATGCGCCTCACCTGTAGTTGTGTGCAGAGCGCCGCGAATCTTGCAGAACTCAGAACGTCATCCGCTCGCCCCAGGCTTTGCGCAGCCGCGCGCGCGCTCGGGAGAGCGCGGCGTCCGCCCCGGATCGGGAGATCCCGAAAACCTCGGCGAGTTCTGCTCCGTCGAGGCCCTCCCACGCATGCAGGAGCAGGATCTGCCGGTCCCGCTCGCTGACGCTGCTGAGCGCACCACGCAGCTCGGCGTCGAAGAGCGCGCTCAGCTCGGGATCGGCGCCGATCCGGATGGCGCCCGATTCCGGGACGTCATCGACGGGGAGGTCAAGGTGCTTTCGCCGAGAATTCGCAAGCGTGAATCCCGCCGTCCGGTAGAGCCACGGCAGTACGGCCTCCCGTGGTACGTCGTCGCGCCTGCGCCATGCGATGACGAACACCTCGGCGGTGAGGTCTTCCGCGTCCTGGCGGGGCCCGCGTCGCGCGAAGTAACGCACGAGCGCGGTCGAGTGTTCGCGGACGACCGCCGTGAACCAGCCGACGTCGGTGTTCACCATGTGAGGCTCGGCGCTGTCGGGCATCACCACTCCCTCGCTCACGTCGGCGGCTGCTGTGGTGCTGGCGATCCTCACATCATGAATGTGTCGCGTCTGGCGCGAGTCTTGCATCAGTGTCGCGAATGCATTCCCACCGACATCACGGGAACCTCGACCCGAACGCTACTCCGAACCGCTGCCCGCCGGAAGGCATCGCCTTTCTTTTTCGACGTGCGTATCGTCGGCTGAATGGCAATGAAAGGAACTCGCATGGAACAGCAACACCCAACCGAGAATGGCAACGAGACCACTCCGGCGCTCCCGGACTGGGGTCCGCGTGATGGCAGCTACGAGGAGGCGAAGAACCAGGGCGCAGCCGACCAGTCCTCCCTCGAAGACCCGCCCGACGACGGCACCACCGCTGGCGAGACTCCGTCGGGCTCGGATGCGTCTGTGGACGGTGCCGACGACGCCGGTGGCAGGAAGGCCTCCGGCCAGACGGGCAACTACAGCGACGCGGGTACCGACGCCGTCGACGAGACGGTGCCGGTACAGGACTGAACGTGGGGAACATCCGCCGCCGGGTGCTCGTCCGAGGGCGGGTCCAGGGTGTCGGCTTCCGATACTGGGCGCGGAGCAAGGCCGGGCACCTGGGCGTACATGGCTGGGTGCGGAACCGCTCAGACGGCTCCGTCGAAGCCGAAGTAGAAGGAGAACCGGTCGCCGTGTCCGAGATGATCGATGCCCTCGGACGCGGCCCTGCCGGAGCGGTCGTCTCCGACGTCGAGGTCTCCGATCGTCCGCCGGAAGGCGAGGCGGGTTTCGAGATCCGCTCCGGCGATCACGGCGGGATGTCCGGATGGTTGCGGCGCGGCACGGAGTAGCCCCGCTGACAGGACCTGGCGAGCGGCGTAGCATGCCAGAAAAACACCCCTAGTCGAGAGGAATCACCCATGAACATGGCGATGCAAATGATGGAGTCTCACCAGAAGGACATGCCCGTCCAGGGCATGGATATGGCGATGATGCAGGACTGTATTGAGGCCTGCTCGGCGTGCGAGCAGGCGTGCACGATGTGCTCGAGCACCATGACGGGTGAGGACATGTCGATGTGCATGAACATGTGCATGAACACGGCTGATATCTGCGGCACGATGATGCGCATGATGATGCGGCCCGCTGGCATGCACAGGGAAAGCATGATGGCAATGCTTCAAGCCACAATGACCATGTGCATGGCCTGCGCAGACGAGTGCATGAACCACAAGGACATGCACGCCGATTGCGCCATGTGTGCTGAGGCCTGCCGTCAATGCGCCATGGCGTGCCAGAAGATGATGGACGCGATGAACGGGGCGATGCCGATGGCGTGAGCCACCGATGCGGTCAGATGGCCGCGGAAACCAGGACGCTGAGTCGCACGGAACCGAACGCCAGCGTCGAATACAGCGAATGCAGTGCGACCGGCTGGCCGATGGCCAGATCGGCAGGGACGAGGTGTGTCCACACCCATGCGGTGTCCCCGCAGTCGATGAAAGTCACACCGATCCAGCCCCCGGACACCGACGAGACCACGCCGTCGCGCCATTTGCTCGCCGTGGCAGCGGCGATGCGCTCCTGAAGCGGACGGAGGACATGGCCAGGCGCGGTTCTGTCGCAGGTGCCGCCTGAGGCTGTTGAGCACCGCATGACCTGTTCTGCTCCCGCTTTGAGACTCGACATCCTGACCTCCTGCCCGTATCTCCGCCGGACGGTTTCCGGCGACAGAATCAACGGTAGGCAGGCTGCAGGAGGCTGTCACCTGCAACCGTCACACGACGCAACATTCGAGCGAAGCTCAGTTCGCGTTTCCCCGATCTTCTTCGGGGAAGACGCGCTTATAGGAGCGGCCGTCGGGCAGCTCGATCGTTTCCGACCGCAAGGTGCCGCGCGCGACACGGAGATAGATTGCCTGGGCGCTCACGCCGAGGAACGTTGCGGCTTCGGCGACGGAAAGCCCGGGAAGGTCGGTCGGAACGCTGCTCGGCCGCGCCGACCGCTTACGGCCGGCCTCGTGACGCTCCGCGATCTCAGCGTCGGTGCCCTGCCAGCGCCACTTCGCCGCGGCCGGCTTGAGTCCGGCGGCTTCGGCGATCCTGTCCCAGCCGGCGCCGCCGTCCAGGGCCTCACGCACCGCCTGCAGGATGACCGGGTCCTGCTCGAGCGCGACGAGGAGGGTGCGGATGTCACGCAACCGCTCGAGCGCATCCGTCGCGTCCTCACGATCACCGGCGAGGACGCGCTCGAGCGCGGCGCGGGAGGAGGCTGACAGGTACGGCACTGGCCCATGCTACTGCCGAGTTGGAACGCATGGTCGAGCTTCGCAACCCCCTGTGATCCCGACGGTAAGTGCGAAAAGATGAGTATCGACGCTGGACGGAGATCGGAAGAAGGGCAGACAACGCCCTGCACCCTGTTCCGCGCCGGCCGCGGGTTTCGCGGTGCCCGCCCGGAAGCGGGAACGGGCGCTGCGGCGCATGCTCGCCGTCTGATGACGGCAGATCACGAACAACCGAAAGGAAAACAATGACCGATTCGAATGAACGTGCTGACGAGAACATCACCGCCGCTGCGACGGATGCCCACAGGGCTGTCGACAATGCCCCAGACGCCCCAGACGCGTTGAAGGACGCGGCACACGACTCAGTGGATCTCGGCGCAGAGGCCTCCGCCCCACTGGCGGAGACGGCATCCGATACGAGCGACACCGCTTCGGGCGTTGGGACCACCGTCGGATCCGCTGTCGGTTCCTCAGCAGCCGACGCGTCGGCGAGGCTCGAGTACGCCACGAAAGATGCGTCGAACTCGGTCAGCGACCTCTCCGGCCGGACCTCCGAGATCGCCGGCAAGGCTTCGGCGGCCTCCCGGGACGCCGTCGAGGCGGCGAGGGAAGCCGCAAGTTCTGCGGTGTCGGAGTTGCAGCACAAGTACGAGGAACGACCGGGAACCGTCATCGCAGTGGCGGCTGTGGCCGTGGTCGCGATCATCGGGCTGATCATCAGGGCCGCGCGACGCTGACGCCCATCGGGGCGTCCGCCCGGCACCGACAGCATCCCGGGGGTACGCCCCCGGGATGTTCGCGTTGCAGGTCAGTGCTTCTCGCCCGGTAGCAGGATCCACAGGATGATGTAGACCACGAGCTGAGGGCCGGGCAGGATGATGCTGAGCACGGTGAGGACACGGACGAGCGTGGGCGACCAAGCCGAAACGGTTTGCCACGGCCAGACAGACGCCGGCGAAGACGCGGCCGCGTCTGGGTCGGTGAAGTTTCATGACTTCAGCGTGGCACCGGCGCGGGGCCTCCACGATCGGGGATCCACCTGATTCTTGCCCGGGTTCAGACGAGTTCGAGGGTGGTATCGACGCGACTGGAGCCGGCATCCGTCACCGTGATGCGCAGTTTCGCTGGGATCTGCTCCTTCATCGCTTCAACATGGCTGATCAGCCCGATGGTACGGCCGCCTGAGCGCAGGCCGTCGAGCGTCGACATGGCGATATCGAGCGTCTCGCGGTCGAGCGAGCCGAAGCCCTCGTCGATGAACAGCGTGTCGAGGCTGATTCCGCCGGCCTGGTTGGTCACAACTTCGGCGAGGCCGAGCGCGAGGGCGAGGGAAGCCAGGAACGTCTCGCCGCCCGAAAGGGAATGTGTTGCACGGGCGCGACCGGTGTGCTCATCGAGGATGGCGAGGCCGAGCCCTGACCTGACATTGCGGTACTGCACGGAGTCGTCGTGCTGCAACGTGTAGCGGCCGCTCGTCATGGTGCGCAGGCGAGCGTTTGCCGCGGTAACGATCTCCTCGAGTTGGCCTGCGAGCACGTATGTCTCCAGCCGCATCCGTTTGGTGTTCGGTTCGCCGCCCTGGACGGCGCTGGCAAGCGCCCGCACCTGGTCGAACTCCTCTCGGAGCCGGGCCGATGCCTCTTGTTCGTTGTGCACCCGAGCGACGATCGCCTCGAGCTGGGTGACTCTGTCTGCGAGCAGGCCGGATGCCTGGAGCGCGTCATCGCGAGCGGCACGGGTCTGCGCGACGAGGGCTGCGGACGGTTCGAGGTCGACGAGGCCGGCGGGAAGGGAGGCGAGTTCCGGCTCGCTCAAAGCGGCCCTGGCTGTGCTGACGGATTGGTCGTGTTCACGGATCCGGGTGTCGAGTGAGGCGATCTCGGCTGAACTTTTGCGGGCCATCTCGACGTGGTCCTCATCGGGGAAGTCATTCTCGCGCAACTGCGTGGCCAGGATCTCGCGGGCGGCGGCGAGTGCCCTGACGCGAACCTCCCGATCGTCGACGGCTGCCGCGAGGTCCTTCGCCGCGTCCAGGGCGGTCTGCAGCGTGCTCGCTCGAGCTTTCACCGAGTCGAACCCGGCACGGGCGGATTCGACCCGGCCGGTGACGGCTGAGAGAGCGGTGCGCGCGGTGGTGGATTCGTCGGCGGCCGCTGCAAGGTCCGCGCGCAGCTGGACGACGTGTGCGGTGGCGGCTTCCAGCGAGGCGCGGAGCCGGGTCTGGGTTTTCTCCCCTTCGGCGACGACGGAGGCCGCGGCTTCGGCCTCCATCAGTCGGGCGGTTGCTTCGAGAATCTCTGTTTCCAGTTCGTCAAGCGATTTATTGCCGGCCGCAGCGTGCGCCTCGGCAAGCTGCGCGACGAGGGCGTGTGCCGCCGCGGTGGCTGCATCGAGCTCAGCACGTCTGACGGCGACGGCTTCTCTGGCGCGGTCGATGTCGGCCTCGGCCACTGGTTCGTCGCCGGTTGTCGCGACGCTGGGGTGCTCGACCGACCCGCAGACGGCGCACGGGGAGCCTTGGACCAGTTCACTGGCGAGTTCGGCCGCATAACCGCTGAGGCGTCTCGCGAAAAGCTCGTCCTGAACCCGGGTTGCCTCGGTGAGCCGTGCGCTCGCGTCCTTCTCGGCAAACCTGGCCTCGATCAGGCGCCTGTCGAGAGTGACGGCGCGCTTGGCGGCAACCCTGGCAGCATCGAGCCGAGCGACACGCTCCCGTGCCGGGGACGCAGCCGCAGCCGCGACCCGCGCGGAGGCGAGCGACTCGGCGATGCGGTCAAGGTCAGCCGGGAGCGATGTGACGAGCGCATTGGCGTCTTCGATGGCGGCGAGGCGCGATTCGAGGTTTTTCTCACACCGACGGACGGAGGCCGAGAGCTCGGGCAGGGACTTTTCGTCGTCGAGCACGGAGTCGAGTGCCCCGAGCCGGCGGGAAAGGTCATCGATGACGCGGCTGACAGCAAGGCCGTCGCGTTCCGCGACCGCTGCATCGTTGTCGACGACCCCGTCTGCGGCGGCGGTGTATGCGACGAGTCGTTGCGCTTCGACGACGTCAGCTTTGTCGAGCGCCTTCGCTGCCCCGCGCGCAGCGGCGACATGGGCCCAGACGGAGGCCGCCCGCTGCGCCTGTTCCAGCCGGACCCGGTCGGCGTCGATCGACGCGGTTTGGGCTTCGAAGACGGCGAGGGTCTCGCGAGCGCTGTCGCGCCGCAACTGCAACCGGCGGGTGTTCTCGAGCCCGCGATGTTCCGCGTCGGCCGCGGTGAACTCGGCATCTGCAACGGTGGCGGCCTGGGCAGCGGCGGCTTGCACCTCACGGAGCTCCGCGAGGATGGCGTCGAACCAGCCGGGCTCAGGGTCGGCTGGGGTGTCGTGCTGCACGAGGCCAGCGGCGAGCTCGGCCGACATGCGCAGGCCGCCGGCGGTGGACGCGAGAGCGGCCGCGAGCTCTTTGCGCCTGTCGTTCAAGGCAAGTTCGACCTGTTCGAACCGTTTCGTGCCGAACAGGGTGCGGAGCACGGCCTGGCGTTCATCGTTCTTGGCGAGGAGGAACTCCTGGAAACGGTTCTGCGCAAGCAGGATCACCTGGAGGAACTGGTCTTTCGTCAACCCGAGGATGACCTCGAGCTTGCGGGCAACGTCGACGGGGCGTGCGGCGATGCCCTCCCAACCGCCGTCCTTCTCGACGAAGAGTTCGGCCGTTGCTTTCTCTGTCGTCGTGCCCGTTCCCGACTTCTTCGGCCGGTCGTACTCCGGTGCACGCCGCACCCGGTACGAGACGCCCTGGATGCGGAAGTCGAGTTCGACCCAGGTCGGATCGCCGAGTTCGCAATAGTCGCTCCGGAGCTTCGGCTGTGTTCCGTCGTACCGGGGCGCGCTGCCGTAGAGAGCGAAACAGATCGCGTCGAGCAGGCTGGATTTGCCGGCTCCGGTCTTGCCTGCGATGAGGAAGATGCCGTCGTCGTCGAAGCGTTCGAAGTCAATCCGCTGTTCGTCCTTGTACGGGCCGAAGCCTGCGACGTTCAGCCGTTGGATCTTCATGCGTCGACCTCAGCCAGAACCTGTTCGACCGGTGGCCGGTTGAACACGGCGGGCTCATCATGATCTGCGCGCTCGACCTCGGCCAGCACATCGGCGACGATCGCTTTCTCGGCGTCGCTCGGGCCGACCCCGTTGCGCACGTGGGCGAGGAAACCGGAGACGATGTCGATGTCGCTTTGCCCTCTCACCCGCTCGGCGTAACTGTCGGCCGACGTTTCGGCGGTGAGGGCCGGACGGTGTTCGAGTGTGACGCAGTGCGGGAATCGAGCCTGTAGCCGGCGCATGCCGTCGAGAGGACGCACGGTGTCGGTGAGCACGACTGACAGCCAGTGGTTCTCGAACCCGGCGAGCGCGGCATCCGTCAGGATCTCGTCGAGGGAACCGGTGACCACCTTCAACGACCGGGGAACAGGGAGGTCGACCCAGTCGACCGACGCCAACCCGGTCGCATCGAGGTCGACGAGCCAGGCGCCGCGCGGTTTCGCCGCTTCAGAGAACGAGTAGTGCAGCGGGGCGCCGGAGTACCGCACCCGATCGCTGAGCGTCGACCGGCCGTGGATGTGGCCGAGGGCGACGTAGTCCGGCCCGTCGAAAACGGACATCGGAACGTAGTCGATGCCGCCGGCAGTGATGTCGCGTTCGACGTCGCCGGCACCGAGCTCAGACGCGTCGGCCCCTGTCGCGGCGACGTTCACGGCGAAGCAATGCGAGAGCACGACGGAGCGGCCCCCGCGCACGGAAAGGTCGGCGCGGATCCGGTCCATCACGAACCCGAGCACCTGCTCGTGGGTGCGCAGGGTGACGTCGGGGTAGTGGTGCCGCAGCAAAGACGGTTCCAGATAGGGGATGCCATAGAAATAAACGGGGCCGTGCTCATCGGGCAGGGTGACCGGCGCGTCGTGCTGCTCCTGCCTGGTCACGATGTGGACGCCCGCGAGACCGGAGAACCGTGACATGAAGCCGAGCCGGGTGGCCGAGTCGTGGTTGCCGCTCGTCAGCACGACGGACGCCCCGGCCTCCCGAAGCTCAAGCACCGCGCTTTCGAGGACGGTGTATGCCTCAGCGGCCGGGGTGGCCGAATCGAAGATGTCGCCAGCAACCACAACCACGTCGACCGAACGCTCCCGCACTTCGACCGCCAGCGCAGCGAGCACGGAGCGCAGGTTCACCAGGGTCGAATGACCGTGGAACGTGCGACCGATGTGCCAGTCGGAGGTGTGCAGGATTCTCATGTCTTCACGGTAACCGCGGCCGCCGACATTGCCGGCGCGCGACGCCGGGAAGTACGCACCTCGCGGATCAGGGCCTCGAAATCAAGCCCCGGTCGCCAGCCGGCTGGGTCGGTTAGCCTTGGCCCATGACCGCAACGGAACTATGGCTGGTGAGACACGGGGAGTCGACGGCGAACGTCCAGGCGACCGAGACGCAGCGGGCGCGGCTCGAGGTCATCCCCGTCGAACACCGGGATGCGGATGTGCCGCTCTCGGACACCGGGGTCAGGCAGGCGGAGGCGCTCGGATCCTGGCTCGCCGCGAACGCCGGCGAGCCGGTGCCGACGGCGATCTGGAGTTCGCCGTACCAGCGCGCCCGAGAGACGCTGTCCGTCGCTCTCGGCGTCAGCGGGCTGGAGCGCTCGTTTCTCGTCGACGAGCGGCTCCGCGACCGGGAACTCGGCATCCTGGACACGCTGACGTCGCACGGCGTCGACGAGCGTTACCCGGAGGAGGCGGCTCGGCGGCGCTGGTTGGGCAAGTTCTATTACCGGCCGCCCGGCGGTGAGGCGTGGACGGATGTGGCGCTCCGCGTGCGGTCGTTTCTCCGGGATGTCGACGCTGATGACGCATCCGGCCCGGTCCTCGTTGCCGCGCACGATGCCGTGGTGCTCGTCTTTCTCTATCTCTGCCTTGGCTGGTCTGAGCAGGAACTCCTCGCCTTCGCAGCCGGCAACACGGTGCTCAACGCCTCCGTCACCCGGCTCACCCGCCAGCCAGGCGAACGGCTCTGGACGCTCGAAGTCTTCTCCGACGACGCCCACCTCGAAGCGGTCGGCGCACCGATCACCGAACACGCCGGAGATACCGATGTCCAACCCATCTGAGCACGAGAACGTCACCCCCAATTCGTTGCGGGAGTGGCCGCTGCCTGAGGCGGGCGACTCGAAGTACGGCCGGGGCCAGGTGATCGTCGTCGGCGGCGCACCCCGATCGCCAGGTGCAGCGATGCTCTCGGGACTCGCGGCGCTGCGCGTGGGTGCCGGGCGGCTGACCATTGCCGTTGCAACGTCCGTCGCGACCGCAGTGGCCGTCGGGGTTCCCGAGTGCGGCGTCGTCCCGCTCCGCGAAACCACAGACGGGCATGTGGACGGCACAGGCGTCGATGCCGCCGAGCGCGATCTCTCGGGTGCGGACGCCGTGCTCGTCGGGCCCGGCCTCGACGACCCGGGAGAACAGGAGCGGATGCTGTCAGCGCTGATTCCGCTGATCGGTTCGGATTCCACCGTGATCCTCGACGCATTCGCGCTCGGCGTGCTGCCGAAGGTTCCGGAGTTCGTCAAGGCGTTCGGGGGCCGGCTCGTGCTGACCCCGAACAAGGAGGAAGCCGCCCGGCTGCTCGAGCGTGATGTGGAGGATCTGGTCGAGGACATCGCCGAGATCTCCCGCCGCTACCGCGCGGTCGTCACCTGCTATGACGTGATCGCTCACCCCGACGGGCGGATCTGGCGCACCGGAACGGGTGGAGGCGGCCTCGCCACCTCCGGAAGCGGTGACGTTCTCGCCGGCGCGATCACCGGGTTATGCGCACGGGGGGCGAGCCCGGAGCAGGCCGCGGTCTGGGCGACGCACGCGCACGCGGCGGCCGGCGACCGGCTGGCCGTGCACGTCGGACCGCTCGGCTTTCTCGCCAGCGAGCTTCTTGACGAGTTGCCACGCGTGCTGGTCGAAATCGGCGCGTGATCGAGCCCGCTCCGGTTCGAGGCAGCTCTTCTTCGGAGGCGGCACGCGGCCGTGCCTGCGGCATCCGGTGCCGTATGCTCATTCCTCTCGAACTTTTCGAGCCCGGTGCGCAATAGCGTGACCGGTGCCTGCGTCTCACTCTTCGCGCTGGCTTCCGGCGCTGCGCTTCCTACACGCGGATCCGTATCACCCGCGAACCGCCCCTGAGCTCTCCGCCCGGTCCCGACCATTGGAATCCCCGTGAACGACTCCGCCACCGACTTCTCGGAACGCTCTTCTGCGCTCCAGCCGGCCGTCCCAGACCACAGCGCGCGGAACTTCCGTGTGATCTGGCTGATGCTCGCAGCCACCTTCGTCGTCATCCTCAACGAGACGATCATGAGCGTCGCGCTCCGTGAACTGATGCTCGACCTGGGCATCACCGCGCGGTCCGCCCAGTGGCTGACCACCGCGTTCCTGCTCACGATGGCGATCGTCATCCCTATCACGGGGTTCCTGCTGCAGCGGTTCAACACCCGCCCGATCTTCATCACGGCGATGAGCCTGTTTTCGACAGGCACGCTGCTCGCGGCCCTCGCACCGAACTTCGAGGTGCTGCTCGGCGCCCGGGTTGTGCAGGCTTCAGGCACAGCGATCATGATTCCGCTTCTGATGACAACGATCATGACCCTGGTGCCTGCCGCCCTGCGTGGCAGGACGATGGGCAACGTGTCCATCGTCATTTCGGTGGCCCCCGCCCTCGGCCCGACGGTGTCCGGAATCATCCTCAACGCGCTGAGCTGGCGCTGGATGTTCTGGATCGTTCTGCCGATCGCTCTCGTCATGCTTGTTCTCGGCGTTCGCAGAGTCGAAAACGTGTCCGAGCCGAAACAGGTGCCGCTCGACGTCGCGTCTGTGATCCTTTCCGCTCTCGGGTTCGGTGGGCTGATCTACGGCCTCAGCCGCATCGGTGAGAGCGGACCCGCGGAGGCGTCTGCGGCCGAGCAGGCCACAGCAGCGCTGCCGATGTGGATCGCCCTCGGCGTCGGCATACTCGCGCTCGGCTCGTTCGTCGCGCGACAGATCCGGCTCCAGCGCCGGGACCGCGCGCTTCTCGACCTGCGAACCTTCCGCTCGGCGAACTTCAGCGTCTCGATCGGTGTCATGGTGGTGAGCATGGCAGCGCTGTTCGGAACCATCATCCTGCTCCCGATCTACATGCAGCAGGTGCTTGGTCTCGAGCCGGTGCAGACCGGTCTGCTGCTCCTGCCTGGCGGGCTGGTGATGGGTTTGCTGGCTCCGATGGTCGGCCGCCTCTACGACCGGTTCGGTCCGAAACCGCTTCTCATCCCCGGCTCGGTCGTCGTCAGTGCGGCGCTGTGGGCCCTGGCCATGGTGGGCGAGTCGACGTCACCGTTCTCCCTCCTCGGTGCACACCTGGTTCTCAGCCTTGGCCTCGCGTTCCTCTTCACTCCGCTGTTCACGTCTGCCCTCGGCGCGGTTCAACCGGCCTTGTACGCTCACGCCTCCGCCACGGTCGGCACGGTGCAACAGGTGGCTGGCGCAGCGGGCACCGCGCTGTTCGTGACGATCATGTCGACGACGAGCGCAGCTCTGTCCAGCGACGGCACCGCTGGGATCGCCGCGGCTGCGGGCGGGATCCGGTCGGCGTTCCTGGTCGGGGCGATCATCTCCCTGCTCGCGATCGTCGGGGCGATCTTCGTGAGCAAACCCGCGGACGTTCCGGCTGGGGTGCCCACGGGGCATTGAGTTCTTGTGCGAAACGGATGCCGCCCTGCTGCGATGCTGGTCGGCATCCGTTTCTCATCCGGGCGGTCGGGCCCGGTAGGTCGCCTGGGTGAAGCCGGCAGGAAGCTCTCGCGTGCCGGTCAGTTCGAGTTTCACGTCTGAGTCGAGCGGGCCGAACAGCGGGATACCGAATCCGATCAGCACAGGGGCGATACTCACCGTGAGGTTGTCGAGCATCCCCGCCCGGAGGAACTGCTGCACGACCGTTCCGCCGTCGACGTACACATGCCGGCGGCCCTCTGCGGCGAGGGTTTCCAGGGCGCTGTTGAGGCTGCGGTGCACCGTGGCATCCGACCATTCGACCGTTTCCAGGGAGCTGCTCAGAACGAGCACGCGTTTGCCGGCGTACGGGTACTCATCGAACGCCGCCACGATGTCGTACGTGTTGCGGCCGATCAGCATGGAGTCCACCGCGACGAAGAAGTCGTCGTAGCCGGTGTCCTCGAGGTCGGCTCCCGCTTCGAGAAGCCAGTCGAGCCCGCCGTCGGGTCTGGCGATGAACCCGTCAAGGCTCATCGCTAGGAAAGCGGATGTTGTCAGGTTCCGTGTCGGTGACGTGCCGGTCATGCGCGCACGCTCCCATCGGCATCCGGCACGGGGCCACCGGTCACACGTTCGATCGGGGGCGGAGAATGCAGAACTCGTTCCCTTCCGGGTCGCGGAGGACCTGCCATTCGCCACCGTCGTAGACGTCGTCTGCAAGCGTCGCGCCGAAACTGAGCGCCTCAGCGATCGCAGCGTCGTAAACGCGGCTGCGGAGGTCGAGGTGGAGTCGGTTCTTGCCCGACTTCGGTTCGGGAACCTTGAGGAAATCGAAGCGCACATTGCTGCCGTTGCGCCGGAGTTCCGCGTTCCCGTCCGTGTCGAGAACCACTTGCCCACCCAGGAGCTTCTGCCAGAACGTCGCGAGCGCTCCGGGGTCGGCACAGTCGATGGCGAGGGCTGCGACGCCAGAAATGGAGGAGCTCATGGCTTCCATGAGAGCACCACCGTGGGTCGTGGTCAACGGGCTCCGACGCGAACTACGCTGGGAACATGGCTCCCGAATTCGCCCACGAACCGGATGCGCACCGGTACACCCTCCGTCTCGGCGATGAACTCGTCTGCGTGGCGGGCTACACGGTGCGCCCCGGCGAGATGTACTTCACTCACACGTACACGTCACCGTCGCGCCGGGGGAACGGGTTTGCGGCATCCCTCATCGAGTTCGCGGTGAACGATGTGGCCGCCACAACGGATCTGCGGATCGTACCGACCTGCTCCTTCGTCGCGGACTGGTTTGAGCAGCATCCGGATCGCACCGAGCTGCTCCGGCGGGCGGCGGCCGTCTAGCTCCGACTACGGCTGCTGCGGCTCGACGAGGGTGATGAACGCACTCAGCTCCGTGATGCCGTGCGCGGTGACGGGCAGGTAGTCCGTCAGCGCCGGCGAGTACACCAGGTAAGCGGCCCACTTCGCACGCGAGATCGCCACGTTGAGCCGGTTCTTGAGGATGAGGAAGCCCATCCCCCGTGGCACTTCGGTCGGGGCGGATGCCGCAAGGGTCACGATCGCGATCGCCGCCTCCTGCCCCTGGAATTTGTCGACGGTTCCCACCCGAACCCGGTCGAGCCCCGCGGCGGCGAGAGCGTCACGCGCGAGCGCCACCTGAGCGTTGTACGGCGAGACGACGATGATGTCGTCCTGCCCGAGGGGGTCGTCGGCGCGAGACGCGGTCGGGTCGGTCCAGGCGCGGCCCATCGCTGCACGCACCAGCTCGACGACACGGTCGACCTCCTCGATCGACGACACGGCATTGCCGGCGTGTTCGACGGCTTCGACGTGCAGTCCAGGTGCGATACCGTCGAGGCGCCGGGTGGACGTCACTTCGTGGGCGTGCAGCTCGCCCTCGTAGGAGAGGCGAGAGACCGGCTCGGTGACCGCCGGATGCATCCGCCGGCTCTCGGCGAGGAAGTAACCGAGCTCAGCCGGCAGGACGTCGTGGCCGTCACTGACCCAGCCGAGGGCCGAGGTGTCGATCGGCTCCGGGTGCAGGCCCTGGCTGACCTGCGGCAGCTGCTGAGGGTCGCCGAGCAAAAGCAGGTTGCGAGCCGCGACGCTGGCCGCGATGGTGAACGCGAGCGAGTACTGCCCTGCCTCATCGATGACGAGGAGGTCAAGCGAGTGCCGCGGGAACCTCGCCTTGTTACTGAAGTCCCAGGCGGTGCCTCCGAGCACGAAGCCAGTGGCATCGTGCTCGGCAGCGAACAGCAGCTGGCCGTTGGAGTCGAGGACGGTGAACGGGACCTCAGCAGCATCCGCCCCGTTCTTCTGCACCTTGGCGGCGAGCTCGGCGGGCAGGCCGGCTTTGACCACGGCGCCGAGCAGGTTCTCGACGACGGCGTGAGATTGGGCGACGACACCGATCTTCCAGCCGTGATCACGGACCAGCGCGGTGATGACGTGCGCGCCGAGGTAGGTCTTGCCCGTACCGGGCGGGCCCTGAACGGCGAGGTAGGACGAGTCGAGGTCGAGGACGCTGGCGATCACCGCGTCGATACGGTCGCCCGTCACAGGGGCAAGCGCCCCTGACCGGGTACGGGGCGGGGTACGGCGGAGAATGTCGACGACCGGGTCCATCGGCCATCCCGGTGCGGCGTCGACGATGGCCTGCGCCCATTCCTCGATCGCCGGTTTCTGCTGCCCGGCAGGAGGCGGCGCGGCAGGGGTGAGGGCGATCGGCAGCGTGTCGAACGGTTCCACTCCGGTCTGCAGGGTCTCCTCGACGAGGGCACCCCGGTCGTCGACCTCGAGAACCCTCACAGTGCGGCTGGGTCGCGAGCCGGGGTCTCCGGTCGTCGCTTCGAACGGGCCGGGGTGCTCGTACAGCACGTAGGGGCCCGCTTGCTCGCCTGGCTTGACGCTCGATCCTGGACCCCACTTCCCGGTGAGGCGCACCCATCGCCGGTCGGTACGTTGCTTGCCCTCGCGGAACCACGGCCGCTCGAGAAGCGCGCCGTCGTCATCGACGACGAGCACGTCGCGAGTGTCGGCCCAGGTCTCGACGTCCTGGATCAGCCGTGCGAAGTGACCCCACCAGAAGCTCTTCTGCTCACGCTGGTGGTAGTCGATGGCAGCTGCGGCGAAGGCGGCAGCCGTCTGGTCCGCCGAGCGGCCGGCTGCGAGCCGATCACCGGCGAGCGCGAGGAGGGCATAACGGAGCGGAGACGGCGCGATCTCGGGCACCGAGTCCTTCGCTTCGTGCAGCGTTCCCGGCAGGATGCCGTGCTCACGGCCGCGTTCAAGAAGCCAGTCCCGCAGGCGCAGTGTCGACACGCAGTCGTACCGGTTGTAGTCGGCGATTTCGTCGAGTTTGCGCTGGCCGGCGGTTTCGTCGCCGTGCGCGGCGAGCTCGCGGGCATCCGCGTATTCGGTGATCGACGCGGCAGCGTTGGTGACATCTCCTGTGCGCAGTTCGTCGCCCATGTACAGCGGCTCGAGCTTCTTGATCGAGTAGGAGCGGGACCCAACCCGAACGCTCTTCTTCACCATCGGATACAGGTCGACGAGAACGTTGTCGCGCAGCAGCTGGTCGACTTCGTCTTCGCCCTCGCCGTGCCTGGCGGCGATCGACGACAGGTGCGTGCGTTCGTATGACGCGTAGTGATAGATATGCAGATTTGGGAATGTACGTCGTCGCTCGGCCACGAAGTCGAGGAACCTGCGCAGAGCGACGCGTTCCTCAGCGAAGGAGTGCGCCCAGACCGCGGTGAACTTCTCGGAAACGTCGACGAGCCCGAAGAGATAATCGAGGCCCCATGAACGGGCGTTCCCTTCCGTGTAGAGCGGGTCACCCTCGAAGTCGAAGAAGATGTCGCCGGGGTCCGGTTCCGGCAGCGCGGCCAGGGCCTGCGGGTGAAAGACCCGCACTGGAGGCGGCGTGTGGTCCTCCGGCGATGTCGGCCCCTCGAGCTGGAGCTTCGCCTGGAGACGCAGACCCGCCAGGGTGGTTCTCCCGATGCCTTCGACGTCGGCGGTCGAATCCGCGAGCTCTTCGATCGTGGTGATGCCGTTCTGGGCCAGCCTGGTGCGCTGGGTGACCCGCAGCCCGCCGACGAGCAGCACGTCGCGGGTGGACTGGATCTCTGCTTCGCAGGTTTCACACCGGCCACAGATGGCGTACCGCGCATCGCGCCATTCGACGGCGGCGTCATCGTCGAATCGTTCAGCGATGATCCGCTGCAGGCGCTGCTCGCGCTTGAGGTACACGGGCAGGATGTCGCTCACCCGGTGCTCGCTCGTCATCCCGTTGCCGAGCAGCAGCTGCACGGTATCTGCCGGTTCGACGCCGATCTGGCGCAACTGCTGCACGTAAGCGGCCAGCTGAAGAAGCGCCGTCACCTTGGCGGATCGGGCGAGCTTGGTGTCCTGAACCAGATAGCGGCCGTCTGGTTGCCGCACGATGAAATCGGCGAAACCCACGAACCGCCCGTCGAAGAACGTGGCCTGGAAGACGACGTCTGCTCCGCTCTCGAACGCGCGCCGGGTTGCGGCAACAGCCTCGGCCAGGGCCTCGCGGGTCAGCTCCTCAGGGCGCTGGATCTCGACAACGCCAGCACCGAACTGCGCCCGGTACGCGTCGAGAACGCGAGCCTCGTGTTCATCACCGAGCCGCCCCGTGCGAGCGAGCATCGCATCGACGACCTCCTCGACGCGCTCGGTGCGGCCCAGCTTCGCATCGAGCTTGCGCAGGAACGCGAATTCGCACTTCGACGCCGTGGTGAGATCGCTCGCGCTCGTCACGAGAGTGCCGGTGTTCACCAGCGAACCGGTGGGGGCGGGGTCGTCGAGGAAGAACAATGGATCTCCAATGGTCGGGCAATTCCGAGGGTAGCCGCAGCCACCGACAGCGGGTGAAAGGCTGCAGAAAAGAAGCCTCCCGCGCGCGAGAAGCCCTTCCGGCCGAGGCACGCCTGGCGTACCGTTGAGCCATGGACACGAGCGACGGCGTCGTCGCAGAACCGACCGAAACGCCCCTCCCCAAGCGGCGGGGCCAGCCGGCTGACGGCATCCCGGATGGGTCCGGGTCCGACGGCCACCCGGACTCCGACGACGACACCGCGTCCGGCGGTCCCGCCCACTGAACCCGTTAGCACATCCCGTCGGATGCCGCTCCGCTCTATCGCGGACGCCTCCTGGCCGCGTACGGTGGGGCCATGACTGACAACGAGCAGACCGAACACCCGAAGCCCCGCGACCGTTCACATCACGACGAAACTGCGAACCGTCCAGGACAGTCAGCCGACGGCATCCCTGACGGATCAGGCACAAACACGGACACCGGCGACACCGCCGAGGACACTGCGTCCGGGGGCCCCGCCGACTAGCGCTCAAGGGTGAGCGCGGCGTGGACGGCAGCTGGCGAAGTCGAGCGGCGGCAGCCGCAGGCCGAAGGGCGTGAGATCATAGAAGGATGTCGCCCGCCGCCGCTCCCCTGGTGGATGTCACCGACATCATCCGTCTTGTCGGCAACGCCGCGTTCAATCGCGCCACCGCGTACGCGCGGACCGGCGCCGTCACAGCGATCGACTGGGACGACGAATCCAGAAGCCTCACCGCCGAAGTGCACGGCACGTCGCCGCGTCCCTACCGCTGCCGGGTGAGCCTCGCTCCGGCACGCAAGGATTTCAGCCGACCCACCTCCTCCAGCTGCACGTGCCCGATGCACCTTGATTGCAAGCACGTCGCCGCTGCTCTGCTCGCCAGCAACGCCCTCGCGGTCAAGAGCATCGCCCTGCCGCCGTCCGGGCTGACAGATACCGGCGCGCACGATCGCGCCTGGATCGATCGTCAGATGCGCGAAGCAGACGGCTGGTACGACGGTGAGACGACCTGGCCGAGCGCAACTTGGCCGGCCGATGAGCCGACCGCAGCGGCGCCAGCCGATCCGGCGCAGCCCGCGTGGAAATCGGCTGTGGGCGCTCTGACCGGTCAGCCGGCGGCATCCGGAACCGAGCCGACGTCGATGGGCCTGCAGTTCGAACTCCGTGAGCAGACCCCTCGGACCAAGCACCGCTGGAACGGCCCCACCGCCCGAACGGCGAAGACGGCGTCCGACCTCGGCGAATACCGGCTCGGCGTTCGCCCGGTGATCCGTAACGACAAGGGCAACTGGGTGCGCACGAACGTCGGCTGGAACACCTTCAGCTACCAGGTCAACCGGCTCGGCCTTGACCCCGCCCAGCACCGCTGGTTCAGCCAGTTCGCCGCGCTGCACCGGGCCGCCCGCAACGTTTACACCGTCGGCCAGGACCTCGACTGGCTGTACCTCGACGACTTCAACAGCCCACTGCTCTGGAACCTTCTCGAGGAAGCGACCTCGCTCGGCATCGAACTCGTCGGCAGCCGCAAGGACGCCGTCGTCACCATCGGGGCGAACGCCTCGGTGAGCCTCGACGCCTCCGCCGACCCGGACCTGCGCCTCGACGCGACCCTGACCATCGACGGCATCGAGCACCCGACCCAATCGGCGGGGCTGCTCGGCGACCACGGTGTCTACGCGTACTCCCTTGAACCGGCCGCCCGCTTCATCCTCGCTCCGACGCCCAAGCGGCTCACCGAGGAACAGAAGCGTCTCGTCGGCCGCGCCAGCAGCGTGATCGTCCCAGCCGCCGACATCGACGAGTTCCTCACCGAGTTCTACCCGCGGCTGCGGCACACCATCCCGATCACGTCGACGGATGCCACCGTCGAGTTCCCGCCGACGGTGCCGCCGGTGCTCGTCCTCACCGCGGTTTTCTCGGCCAAGCACACCCTCGCGCTGTCCTGGGAATGGGAGTACACAGAGGGCTCAGAGAAGACGCGGATGCCGCTCTACGCGACAGCGCACGACTCCGGCCTCCGGGACCTGCAGCTGGAGCACACCATCGCGGAACGGGCGCGCGCGATCACACCGCTGGAGGCGCAGACCCTGGTCGGATTCGACGCTGCCGAGTTCACCGACAAGATCCTGCCGGGGATCGAGGCGGTGGAGGGGGTGCGTGTCGACGTCACGGGCACACGCCCGGACTACCGGGAACTCACCGAACCCCCGAAGCTCAAGGTCAGCACCGTCGAGACCGATCAGCGCGACTGGTTCGACCTCGGAGTCGTCGTGACGATCGGCGGGCAGAAGATCCCGTTCGGTCCACTGTTCAAGGCCCTGTCGAAGGGGCAGACCAAGCTGCTGCTGGTCGATAACAGTTACCTCTCGCTGCAGCAGCCGGCCTTCGAGCAACTGCACGAGCTCATCGAAGAGGCACGGTCCCTCGCCGAGTGGGACACCGGCATGCGGATCAGCCGGTACCAGTCGAGCCTCTGGGAAGACCTTGAGAATCTCGCCGACGAATCGGAACAGGCGGCGTCATGGAAGGCCGCGGTTACCGGGCTGCGGGAACTCACCACCGTCGAGCAGACCCCGCTGCCCGCAGGCATCCAGGCGACGCTCCGCCCGTACCAGCTCGACGGTTTCGCCTGGCTCGCCTTCCTCTGGAAGCACCAGCTCGGGGGCATCCTCGCCGACGACATGGGCCTCGGCAAGACGCTGCAGACTCTCGCTCTCATGAGCCACGCGAAGGAAGTGACCGAGCCGGCAAAGCGACGCCCGTTCCTCGTCGTCGCGCCGACATCCGTCGTCTCGAACTGGCAGATCGAAGCTCAGCGGTTCGCCCCCGACCTCGACGTTCGCACGATCACCTCGACCCGGGCGAAGAGCGGGCCGGTCGGTGACGTCGGTGGCGCCGATGTCGTGATCACGTCATACACGCTGTTCCGGCTCGATTTCGAGGCATACGCCGAACACGAGTGGGCAGGGCTGATTCTCGACGAAGCCCAGTTCGTGAAGAACCGCACCGCGAAGGTGCACCAGTCGGTCCGCGAGCTCAAGGCGCCGTTCAAACTCGCGATCACCGGCACCCCGATGGAGAACAACCTGCTCGAGCTGTGGTCGCTGTTCGCGATCGTCGCCCCTGGACTGTTCCCATCGGCACGCAAATTCCTCGAAGAGTATGCGAAACCGATCGAGGCCGGCGACCGGCCGGAGCTCCTCACCCGGCTGCGGCGACGCATCCGCCCCCTGATGATGCGCCGCACCAAGGAACTCGTCGCCACCGACCTGCCCGCGAAGCAGGAGCAGGTCCTCACCATCGACCTCAACCCGAAGCACAAGAAGCTGTACGACACGTTCCTGCAGCGGGAGCGGCAGAAACTGCTCGGCCTGCTCGACGACATGGACAAGAACCGGTTCATCGTGTTCCGGTCGCTCACCCTGCTGCGGATGCTCAGCCTCGACGCGTCCCTCGTCGACGAGTCGTACGGCAATGTGCCGTCGTCGAAGCTCGACGCCCTGTTCGAACAGCTCGAGGACGTCCTCGTCGAGGGCCACCGGGCGCTGATCTTCAGCCAGTTCACGTCGTTCCTCGGCAAGGCGGCCGCGCGCCTCGACGCCGCAGGCATCCCGTACGCGTACCTGGACGGCTCGACGACGAAGCGGGCGGATGTCATCAAGAAGTTCAAGGACGGCGTCGCCCCGATCTTCCTGATCAGCCTCAAGGCCGGTGGCTTCGGGCTCAACCTCACCGAAGCGGACTACGTGTTCCTGCTCGACCCGTGGTGGAACCCAGCCACCGAGGCCCAGGCGGTCGACAGAACCCACCGGATCGGTCAGACCAAGAACGTCATGGTCTACCGGATGGTCGCCAACGGCACCATCGAGGAGAAGGTGATGGCGCTGAAGGCGCAGAAGGCGAAACTGTTCAACGCGGTGATGGACGACGACGCCGTCTTCAGCTCCGCCCTGACCGCCGACGACATCCGCGGCCTGCTCGAGGAACCCGAACCGCCGTCGGCGATCGAAAGCGCCGCCGTGGACTTCGCGGTCGCGGACGCCGAAAGACGCTCGCGCTGGACGTCTGCCGACTGAACCGCCCCGCCGTTGGGGTACAGACGGGCGGCCAACGCGGCCTTAGACTCAGCGGATGACAACTGCACCTGCGAGCGGCCGTTCGGATGACCGCGGGTACGACGAGTTCAGCCTCGACTACGACCCGACCTATGCCGGAGAATCCAGCTTCGGTCCCGAGGACTTTCCTCCGAGTTGAGGCGCCTCTCGGTACGCCGCGCTCAGGTGGCCTGCTCGGCGACGCTCGCGAGTTGGGCCCATGGCGCATGGCCTACATCCGCGAGGATCATGCCGATCACGGCCGCCCATACGGTGGACATGCTGGCGGGGAGTTCGGCCACCAGAAACGGCAGCCGCCGCGGCACCGGGCTCCGGAGTACCCCAGCTGAGGCCCAGCGCACGGCCATAGCCGTCAGAATGGGCACGGGCGACGGCGCACATTCGCGCGGCCACCGGCGGCGGACCCTCCGCGGCAGGAGGAGATCATGACCACCATCGCGATCATCGGCGCCGGATACATGGGGCGCACCCATGCCGCAGCGTGGACCGCGCTTGGACACGGCGCAGGCATCCGTTACGTCTGCAGCCGACAAGCGGTCGGAACGTTCGAAGAGGCCCCGCAGGCCCGGGTCGTCACCGACCTCGCCACGGTGCTCGCCGACCCGAAGGTCGATATCGTGTCGATCTGCACCCCGACCTCGACGCACCGCGACATCGCGGTCCGGGCGCTGAATGCCGGCAAGCACGTGCTCCTCGAGAAGCCGATCGCCCTGACGGTGGCCGACGCCCTGGCGATCTCCGCTGCAGCGTCCTCCAGCGACCGGACCCTCATGGTCGCGCACGTCGTCCGCTTCTTCGAGGGCTACCGTCGGGCGCGCGAGGATGTGGACGCCGGACGGATCGGGCCCGTCCTCTCGGCCCGCGCCCGCCGGCTGATCACCAAGCCGGACTCCGCCTGGTGGTACGACGAGTCCGCGTCCGGCGGAGTCGTGGTCGACGTGGGGATCCACGACTTCGACCAGATGAACCTCTTCCTCGGCACGCCGCTCACCGTCACAAGCATCGCCATCGACCCGGTCGGCCCGATCGAGACGACGATCGAGTACCGGTCGGGCGCGATCGGCCAGGTGCTCACTTTCGCCGGTGTGCCTGCCGGGGCGCCGTTCACGACCTCGCTGAACCTCGTCGGCTCCGACGGCATTCTCGACTACGACTTCTCAGCGGATGCCCCGACCGGCTCCGGTGGGACCTCCGGCGTCAACGCGTACCGGCTCGCGACCGCCGACGGGACCGTAAGCACGACTCTGGCGCGGCACGACCACTTCGAGAAGCAGATCGCCTATTTCCTCGACCGTGTGCGGGACGGGAACGACCCCGACTTCAGCCCGACGGCATCCGCTGTTCGTGCGCTTGAAGTGGCACTGGCCGCCCGGCAATCGCTCGTGACCGGTGAGACGGTGCCGCTCGAGGAACGTGCCTGAGCTGCGTCAGGAATCGGCCCACGAGAACCCCAAATTCAGCAGATCCTTGGCGACACGCCGTACAGACGACGCGTCGTACGGCGTGTCGCGCCAAATCTGCTGAATTTGAGGTCACTCCTGACGTCGACGTCACGCTTTGGACGGAGTTTCACGTCGTTGACCTGGACGTTTCCTCATCGCCAATATGCGATCGCTGGACTGTTCGCGGCTCAGACTCCAGACTCGAGTAGCCGGGTTCCGCCGGCTGCCGATGGGAGGGATCCTCGTTGACTTCGATTCGCAGGGGCACGTTGACACTTCCGACCAGCTTGTGGGGCCCGTCGAACCCTTTGCCGAACATCTTCGGGAGCGGCGACATCCACGCTCCGTCCGGCTTCGAGGACGCCGGAGACGACCTCGACGGCGAGGGCGTCGACGAGCGATCGAGCCGGGGTCAGACCGCCATGCCCTACCTCGACCAGGACGGGTACCTGGCCACGGAGGAGCCCGAAGAGCATGAGACGGTCCTGCTGGAGAACGAGTACCTAACGGCAACCTTCCTGCCGGGCCTCGGCGGCCGGCTGTGGTCTCTTGTCGACCGTGCATCCGGCCGGGAGCTGCTCCACCAGAACGAGGCGATCCGGTTCCGCAACCTCGCACTGCGCAACGCGTGGTTCGCCGGCGGCGTCGAGTGGAACATCGGCATGATCGGGCACTCCCCGTTCACCAGCTCCCCGGTCCACACGGCGGCGCTCAGCGGCCCGGACGGTGAAGTGGGGCTTCGCTTCTACGAGTACGAGCGCATCCGCAACGTCACCTTTCGCGTCGACGCCTGGTTGCCGGAGAGCTCCTCGGAACTGCTCATCCGCAGCACCATCTCCAACGACTCCCCGAACGCGACGCCCATGTACTGGTGGTCGAACATGGCAGTCCCCCAACACCAGGAAACACGGGTGCTTGCGCCGGCGGCATCCGCGTGGAGATATGGGCAGGAACGGGTGCTCAGCACGGTTCCGGTGCCGACCGTCGACGGCCTCGACATCACCTGGCCGGCCAGGACCCGAAACACCGTCGACTACTTCTTCGACACAGCAGGCGCGCGGATGCCGTGGATCGCGGCCGTGGACGGCACCGGCTTCGGCGTGGTGCAGGCGTCGACGGAGAACCTCCCCGGTCGCAAGCTGTTCGTCTGGGGACAGGATCCGGGCGGGCGGCACTGGCAGGAATGGGTGTCAGGCTCCGGGTCGTACTGCGAGATCCAGGCAGGGCTCGCCCGCACCCAACTGGAATACCTGCGAATGCCCGCAGAAACGGAGTGGTCATGGGTCGAGGCGTACGGCGCACTGCAGCTCGACGTCGCCGCTCAGTCGGATGACTGGGCCGTGGCGTCGGGTGCCGTCGCCACGAACCTGAACGACCGCAACCTCCTCACCCGGCTGGAGGATCTCCGCGACCGCGACCAATCCGGTGAGCTGCTGGTCGAGGTCATCCCGGGGGGATCCGGCTGGGGCGCCGTGGAAAATGAGCTGCGTCACCACGACGGCCGCAACCCGATCGACCCGGAACGGACCCCGTTCCCAGCGGATGCCGTTGGCCCCGACGAGGTGTACTGGTTGCGTCTGCTCGCTGGCGAGCCCGCAACCGCGGAACTCGACCCGCTTCAGCCGCCGCGCTCGTACCAGATCGACCCCCGTTGGGTTCCGCTGCTCAAGCAGCGGGATGACTGGCTCGCTCTTCTCCACCTGGGTGTGATCGCCGCAGCGGAGGGATCGTTCGCCGAAGCAGGGCTGCTGTGGCAGGCATCCGTCGACCGGACACCGAACCCATGGGCGCTGAGGAACCTCGGCGCGCTGGCCGCTGACCGCGGCAACACCGCCGATGCGGTGCCGTTCTACCTGGCGGCTCACAAGCTGGCTCCTTCGCTGCTGCCGCTGACCCGGGAGCTGCTTACCGTGCTGCACCGTGATGGACGTGCCGCCCAGACGCTCTCCGTGATCGAGTCGCTCCCGGGCGATCAGCGCAACGACGGCCGGGTCCTGCTCGCGGAGGCGCGTGCCGCGCTCGCGACCGGGGACTTCGACCGGTGCCGAAGCATCCTCGATCGCGACCTCGTGGTCCTCGACCTGCGTGAGGGCGATGCGCTGCTTTCGGACGTGTGGGCCGAGTACCAGGCGGCGCTGGGGTCCTCTGAGCCGCTGCCACCGAGGTACGACTTCCGGATGTGACACGTTCCGGTCGCGAGTCGCCCGGTTTCGCGGGTTCCTCGGCCGGCACACCCGTCGAGATGGGCAACTCGCGGAGGATTCTCATGCTCGGGTGTCACCATTCAGGCATGACGGTCACGACGACATCCGTAACGCTGGCGCAGCAGTTGCGCGAAGCGGGCCTCGGCTGGATCCCCGAATCAGGCGACCAGTTCTGCCTGGACACGAGCGAGTTCGAGGGTGAAGTGTTCACGGTCAGCGACATGACGATCGAACCGCACGACTACGACACCGGAACGATCCTCGGCTTCAACGGCACCACCGAATGGGCTCTCGACTCCGTGGCCCTCGAGAAGACCCTGTGGCTACCGCGAGAAGACCAGCTCCGCGAACTCCTCGGGTCGACGTTCAGCTTTCTCCTCCGGGTCGACGAGATGTGGGTCGTCGAAATCGACAGGGGCGGGCAGAAGCTGCGCTTCGACGCCGCGACGGCTCCGGATGCCTACGCGCTGGCCGTTCTCGGCGTGCTGAGCGCGCAGACCGCCTGATCCGCTGGCCTCAGTCACCGCCCACCCTCGTCCGGAACTACGGGGATTCCCCGCGAACAGGCTCAGATTGAGCCGTCCCCAGACGTTCCACAGCGAATCTCCGAAGTTGCAAACGGAACCATCTGAAGCCTCCAGCCCCACCGTTCGGCGCCCAGCGCACCGGCCGCCCGAGCCCTGTCGCCCACCCTCGTCCGGAACTTCGGGGATTCCCCGCGAACAGGCTCAGATTCAGCCGTTCCCAGACGTTCCGCAGCGAATCTCCGAAGTTGCAAACGGAACGGCCTGAAGCCTCCAGCCCCACCGTTCGGCGCCCAGCGCACCGGCCGCCCGAGCCCTGTCGCCCACCCTCGTCCGGAACTTCGAGGATTCCCCGCGAACAGGCTCAGATCGAGCCGTTCCCAGACGATCCGCAACGAATCTCCGAAG
>NZ_JAODMP010000089.1 GCF_025464835.1 Mycetocola sp.
CGCCCGACTGGCCGAGGAGCACCGCGAACCCGACGGTGGCCACCGCCGTACCGAGTCCCAGCAGCAGCGGTGGCTGCTGGGGGACGGAGGCGATCGCCGCGAAAGCGAAGATGTGGAACAGGGAGCCTCCCGGCCGGAGGCGGAACAGTCCTGCCGCGAAGGTCCCGAGTCCGGCGACCGCGCTGGTGAGCAGGACGAGTCCCCAGGGTCCGACGTCGCCGCGCGAGGCCAGTGCGGCCGCCAGGATCACGGCGAGCATGAGCCCGCCGCCACGGATCTGGGTGGCGAGGCGCTGGCGGTGCGGTTCGTTCCGCCCGTAGATGCCGGCGAAGGCCCCGAACGTGGCGAAGACGGCGAGATCGAGGCGTCCGATCAGCAGCACCACGAGCAAGGGGACGCCCACTCCGATCGCGCAGCGGAGTGCCGGGTGGTGGTCGTCGGCGGAGGGGGTGATGCTCACCAGGTCGCGGAGGAGGTGCACGGACTGCGGGCTTTCGGTCGGAGGAATCGACGGCGCCGCTGGCATCGGATGGCACGATGCCATCGATCAACCCTACTCCCGTCCGGGCCCGGCCGGCCGGCGCGGAAGCATCATCAGCATGCTTTCGATTCGGCCGTGGCTGTGGAAAGGTTGCAGGACAGTCAACCGGAAGGAGCAGCACAGTGAGCACGCATCACGGCCACGACGGGGACGAGGGCGGACTGGCGCAGGCAGCCGACAGCTTCGCCGAGAACCTCGGCGACCAGGTGCCGGACGGCATCGACAACGGACCGACCGACGACGCGGACGAGCCCGCCGACAGCCGTACCAGGACACACGCGAGCATCAGCGAGGGCATGAACGCCAACGACGACGAGCCGCCCGCCGTGCTCGGCGACGACGACGGCCCCCGCAGGTCGTCCTGACCGACCGGGTCGGGGAGCGCCGGCCCACCTGCCGCAGGGGCGGGTGCGTTCGGCGCATTCCGTCGCCCGGCAGGCTTGCCATGTGACGCGGCGCTCACTACGTTGCTACCTTCGTGTGCATCACACTCTCGCACCCGAGGAGCATCATGAGTAAGAAGCAGAACGGATCCCACCGGCACGCCGACGTGCTGGTGACGGATCCGGACCTGCCCGCGGTCGCCGTCGACCCGCAGCAGGCTGAAGCAGAAGACCGCCGGTGGACCCCGGCGAAGATCGCACTGTGGGTAGGCGTCGCGCTCCTGGGCGGTATCGCCTGGACCATCCTGGCCATCGTCCGGGGCGAGACGGTGAACGCCATCTGGTTCGTCTTCGCCGCCGTCTGCACCTACCTCATCGCCTACCGGTTCTACTCCAAGTTCATCGAGCGGGTCATCACCCGACCCGATGACCGACGGGCAACACCAGCCGAATACAAGGCCAACGGCAAGGACTACGTCCCCACCGACCGGCGCGTGCTCTTCGGGCACCACTTCGCGGCGATCGCCGGGGCAGGCCCGCTCGTCGGACCCGTTCTCGCCGCACAGATGGGCTACCTTCCGGGCACCCTCTGGATCATCGTCGGCGTCATCCTCGCCGGCGCTGTGCAGGACTACCTCGTCCTGTTCTTCTCCACCCGCAGAGGCGGCCGCTCTCTCGGCCAGATGGCCCGCGACCAGCTCGGCAGGGTCGGCGGCACCGCGGCTATCCTCGCCACTCTCGTCATCATGGTCATCATCGTCGCCATCCTCGCGCTCGTCGTCGTGAACGCGCTCGGCGAAAGCCCCTGGGGTGTCTTCAGCGTCTCGATGACCATCCCGATCGCCCTGTTCATGGGCGTCTACCTGCGGTACTTCCGCCCTGGCAAGATCACCGAAGTGTCACTCATCGGTTTCGTCCTGCTGATGGCGGCGATCGTCGGTGGCGGGGCCGTCGCCGCAACCGACTGGGGCGCCGCCGCGTTCACCCTTGACCGCACCACGATCGCGTGGGGCATCATCATCTACGGCTTCATCGCGGCGATCCTGCCGGTGTGGCTGCTGCTCGCACCGCGCGACTACCTGTCCACCTTCATGAAGATCGGCACGATCTTCATGCTCGCCGCGGCGATCATCGTCGTGCGACCCGAGATCACCGTCCCGGCGTTCAGCGAATTCGCCGGCAGGGACGACGCCCCCGTTGTACCCGGTTCCCTGTTCCCGTTCCTCTTCGTCACCATCGCGTGTGGTGCGTTGAGCGGGTTCCACGCGCTCATCGCATCCGGAACCACGCCCAAGCTGCTCGAGAAGGAACGCCAGGCCCGGTTCATCGGCTACGGCGGCATGCTGATGGAAAGCTTCGTCGCCATCATGGCGCTCGTTGCGGCCATCTCGATCGACCGCGGACTGTACTTCGCCATGAACATCTCGGCAGCGAACACGCTCGGCACCGTCGACGGCGCCGTCGCTTACGTCAACTCCCTCGGTCTCACCGGAGTGAACCTCACGCCGGAACTGCTTCAGGAGACCGCCAGGAACGTGGGTGAGGAGAGCATCGTCTCCCGCACGGGTGGCGCGCCGACCCTCGCCGTCGGTCTCGCGCACATCATGCAGTCCTTCATCGGCGGCACCGGCATGATGAGTTTCTGGTATCACTTCGCGATCATGTTCGAGGCGCTCTTCATTCTCACCGCTGTGGATGCCGGTACCCGGGTCGCCCGGTTCATGCTGCAGGACACCCTCGGCAACATCCTCCCGAAGTTCAGGGATGCCAGCTGGACGGTCGGTGCCTGGATCTGCACGGCCATCATGGTTGCGGCGTGGGGGGCGATCTTGATCATGGGCGTCACCGACCCGCTCGGCGGGATCAACACCCTGTTCCCGCTGTTCGGTATCGCGAACCAGCTGCTCGCCGCGATCGCGCTCGCCGTGTGCCTCGCCATCGTCGCAGACCGTGGGTACTTCAGATACCTCTGGGTGGTCGCGCTGCCGCTTGCATTCGCGACCGTCGTCACGGTCACGGCGTCGATGTACAAGATCTTCTCGCCGGTCCCGGCGGTAGGCTACTGGGCTCAGAACGCCGCGTTCCGCCAGGCGCTGGCCCAGGGGGAGGAAAGCTTCGGCACGGCACCGACCCGTGCGGCCATGGAGGCGGTGGTTCGCAACACCGTCGTTCAGGGGACCCTGTCGATCCTGTTCGTCACGCTGACCATCATCGTGATCGGGATCGCCGTGTTCCGCACCATCCGGGCCTTCCAGAATGGCGGTGGCGTCAACACCGAGGACCCGATCGTGCCGTCGAGGATCTTCGCCGCTGCAGAGCTCTCGACAACCAAAGCCGAGAAACGCATCCAGAAGCAGTGGGATGCGTTGCCGGTCGAACGTCGTCGGGTGAAGGCGAGGCACGAATGAACGCCCTCGCGGTCGGTCTCGTCAAAGCCGGACGGTATCTGAAAGCAGTGATGGGCGACGACGCCTACGAGATCTACCTCGCCCATCACGCGGCCACACACCCGGACACACCACCGATGCCCGAGAGGATGTTCTGGCGTGAGCGCGACGACGAGCAGGATCACAACCCGCAGGGTCGCTGCTGCTAGCCGACCGGGAACGGATGCGGCGGCATCCGTTCCCCGGGTTGGCGCGTGGACGGTTCGCCCAACGGCAACGAAAAAGCGGCCGGCCGGCAAACGCCGGCCGGCCGCTTTTCTTCCTTCGGTCAGATGCGGTCGTCGCGACCTGTGCCGCGGGCCGTTGTGTCGTCTCCCTCGATTTCGATCTCCTCGCGGGCGACGTCCTCAGTCACGGTCTGCTGCTCGGTGACGACGTCCTTGTCGAGTCGGACGCGTTCCACAGGGACGGTCTCCTTGTTGACAACGACGCGTTCCTCCGTGAGCGTCACTTCGTGCTCTTCCTCGCTGAGCTCAGGGCCTGACATGGCGTCACCGATGTTCGCGTCTGTGATGGGCTCGCGCTCGAGCCGGACCTCCTCGCGCTGCACCGGAACCGTGACGTTCTGCTGCTCGGTGACGACATACTTGCGAAGGCGCGCCTTGCCGGTCTGCACCTTCTGCGTTCCGACGTTGAGCTGCTGCTCAGAGCGGGTCATGGCGTCATCTGTGTTGGGCCCGGACGTGTCCCGTCCTGGGCCTCCGACGGTGTCGCGACGGTCCGTGTCCGTGTGGTCCGCGGTGTCTGTACCCGTGTAGCCGGCTCCACCGGCGGAGCCGGAGCTCATGCCGTAGTACTGGTAGAGGGATTCCTGGTCGTTCGTGGACAGTTCGCCGTCCACATCGATGCGCGGAGCATCCTTGACGAAAGCCTTGTCGTAGGGAACGCGAAGGCTGTCGCCGTCAAGTGTCGCGTTCTCGAGCGGCACGAACGATTCGCTGGTGCCGAAGAGACCGGTGTTGACGCTGGCCCAGACTGCGTGGCCGTCGTCCGGGTCGACGTAAACCTGGCCGACTTTGCCGATCTTGTCTCCGTCATTGTCATACGCGGTTGAGCCGATGACGGCGTCGATAGTGCTGGTCTCAATCATCATTGAATTCCTTTGCTCTATGGTTTTTTCGCTCAGGGGGCAACGGGCGAGAAACAGTAGCCCGAAGTGGGTACTGCTGGCAGAGTCAGTATGCGTCGGGACGAGCGGAAACAGGCGGGGCTTGACTCTCGATGCGAGGTGTCGGACCATGCGTGGGTGTCCTCACCGCGGGGGCAACTTCGCATCACATCGCCTGCCTCGCTGTCAATGCTCGCCCGCAATGCCCATTTCTTCCCCGCGCCATGCATTATTAACAAATGTCTGAACAACGCATCGATCCGTCGACACAGGCCGATCCGTCCGCCAAGCGCGTCGCCAACCGCTGGCCGTGGATCTCCGGGGGTGTCGCCCTCGCGCTCGGAGTGATTCTCGCCTTGCTCATCAAGCAACGCGGCAACGAACTCCCGTTCATGCTCGACTCTGAGTGGAGCGAAGAGGTCTTCGACGAAAACCGGCTGCCGATCCTCGAGTGGATGTCGTACGGGATGAACTGGCTGGGCGGCGGGGCCTTCGCGACGTTCATCCTCCCGATCCTCCTCGTGATCGTTCTGCTGGTTCTGAAACGACCCTGGTCCGCGTTGTTCTTCGCCCTCGTGTCGCTGGTCAGCGTCGGCCTGGTGCAACTTCTGAAGAGTGTGGTCGATCGTGCCAGGCCGGAGGAGATGCTCGTCGTCAGCGATCACGGTTCCTTCCCGTCGGGCCACGCGGCGAACGCGGCGACCATGGCGGTTGCCCTCGGCATCATCTTCCCGAGAATCTGGGTCTGGGCCGCCGGCACCATCTGGGTCGCCCTGATGATGTTCTCGCGCACCTACCTGGGTGTGCACTGGCTCACCGACACGATAGGCGGCGCCCTGCTCGGCGCCGGCGTCGTGCTCATCCTCTGGGCCCCGTTCGCGGCGAAAATCTCGGGCGAGCCTGTGCGCAAGAAATCATCGGCCGTTCCCGACCGCAGCGAATCGGTGGCGTGACGTCTGCCAGCGAGCAGGCGGATGCCGCAGCCCGCGGCGCTGGGGTCGGCATCCGTCCCGCGAATCAGCGGGCCGACTACGTGGGAATCTGCCGGCTGCTCGACGAGACCTGGCGCCGGGGTTCCGGCACTGACCCGTCTTTCGTTCAGGCAATCGCCCACGCGGGGAACACCGTTTTGCTCGCCGAGCGCGACGGAGCAACGGTCGGCGCACTTGTCGGGATTCTGGGCTGGGATGCCGGCCTGCACGTGCACTCCCACGTGGCGGCGGTCACCCCGGCTGCCCGCGGCGGAGTCGGCTTCGCCCTCAAACTCGCTCAACGAGCGCTCGCTCTCGAACACGGTGTGACCGAGGTCCGATGGACCTTCGACCCGCTCGTCCGCCGCAACGCCCACCTCAATCTCGAAAAGCTGCGCGCGACAGTACGTGCGTACCTGCCCGACTTCTACGGCCGCCTCGACGACGCGATCTCCGGCAGCGACGCGAGCGACCGCTTCGAGGTGAGCTGGCAACTGGACTCGCCGGCGGTGGCCGAGGCGGTCGAGCGTTCGCTCACCCGGGCGGGGCCGCTGAAGGGATACACCGCTTCGGTGCCATCCCACGACCACGGCATCCGGTTCGAACTGCACCACGACTTCGAGGCTTTGCGACGCGACGACCCGGATGCCGCTGCAGAGATGCGCGAGGCATCCCGCGCTGTCTTCGTACCGGCCTTCGATGGGGGACTGTCGGTCCATTTCGTGAACGGCGGATACGTCTTCGCGTAGGTACCCCGGCACGCTAAGGTCGGCAGATGAAGGTCGACTCGATCACCCTGCACCGCATCGCGATGCCACTCGTGCGCCCATTCGAGACGAGTTTCGGCCGCGAGACCGAGCGCATCGTTCTGCTCGTCCACCTCGTCACCGACGCCGCTGAGGGCTGGGGCGAATGCGTCGCCGGATCGTCGCCCGGTTACAGTTCCGAGTATGTCGAGGGCTGTGCCCACGTGATCGAGCACCACCTTGCACCGCTGCTGTTCGATGCGGCCGAGGTGCGGGCTGAGGACCTCGACCGGCTGTTCGCTCCGGTCGTCGGGCACCGGATGGCGAAGGCCGCGCTGGAGGCGGCCGTCCTTGACGCCGAGCTGAGGGCATCCGGAACCAGCTTCGCCCGCCGTCTCGGAGCCGTCCGCACCGAGGTCGACTGCGGAGTCTCGGTAGGTATCAGCCCGACAATCGACCAACTGCTCGACGAAGTTCGAGGCTATGTCGATGCAGGCTACCGCCGCATCAAACTGAAGATCAAACCCGGCTGGGATCTCGAACCGGTCCGCCGGGTGCGCGAGCGTCTCGGGCCGGATGCCGCGCTGCAGGTCGACGCGAACACCGCGTACACGCGGGGAGACATCGCCCACCTCCAGCACCTCGACGAATCGAATCTGCTGCTGATCGAGCAGCCGTTTGATGAGGAGGACATCGCGTCGCACGTACTCCTGGCGCGGGCGATCGAAACGCCGGTCTGTCTTGACGAGTCCATCGTCTCGGTCGGCGTCACGGTGGACGCGATCGAGCGCGGCGCCACCTCCATCGTCAACATCAAACCCGGCCGGGTCGGCGGGTACCTGCCCGCTGTCGCGATCCATGACGCCTGCCTGGCCCGGGGCATCCCGGTCTGGTGCGGTGGGATGCTCGAAACCGGTATCGGCCGGGCGATGAACGTGGCGCTCGCCGCGTTACCCGGCTTCGCCCTCCCTGGGGACACGAGCGCGTCCGACCGGTATTACGCCGAGGATCTCACCGAACCGTTCGTGCTCAACGACGGTCGGCTGACCGTGCCGACGGGGCCGGGTTCCGGGGTGACTGTGCGCACCGAGCTCGTCAGGGCGTGGGCGGTCCAGCCACCGCGGCTCCTGAAGCGGCAGTGAGGTGCCCAGTACATCCGCTGCGGACCATTTCATCCGATGCGCCGCGTGTTTTCGTCCGCAACGGGTGAAATGACTCGCCGTGACGTTCGCCGGACCCTCGCCCGAGCCGGGCACAATGGACGGAACATCCGTGCCGTACCCCCACCCAGCGCCCCGGCGCATGAAAGGTTCTTGTGACAAACGTTCTCGGCACGAATTGGTCAGGCAACCACGCCTACCTCGCGGCCCGCGTCGAAACACCGGCAACCGTCGACGAGGTGCAGGATCTGCTCCGTGGTGCGAGCGCCGTCCGGGCGCTTGGGACCCGGCATTCGTTCAACACCATCGCGGACTCGGCCGATCTGCTGATCTCCACCGAGCTGCTGCGCTCCGATCCCGTGCTCGACGTCGAGGCCCGGACGGTGACGGTGGGCGCCGGCATCCGTTACGGAGATCTTGCACGGGAGTTGCAGGCATCCGGGTGGGCGCTGCCCAACCTCGCCTCGCTTCCGCACATCTCGGTCGGTGGCGCCATCGCCACCGGGACGCACGGCTCTGGCAACCGAATCCCGTCGCTCGCTGCTTCCGTCGCCGGGCTCGAACTGGTTCTCGCCTCGGGGGAGGTGCTGCAGCTGCGTCGCGGTGACCCCGACTTCGACGGCGCTGTCGTCAGCCTGGGCGCCCTGGGGATCGTGACTCGGGTCACACTCGACATCGAGCCGACGTTCGACGTCGAGCAGTCCGTTTTCGAGAGGATCGCGTTCTCCGCTGTGACCTTGAACTTCGACGCGATCACATCAGCGGCATACAGCGTGTCACTCTTCACCACGTGGCAGGATCCGGATGTTCTCGACCAGGTCTGGCTGAAGCGACGCGGGATGGACGCTGCGGCCCCCTCCGACCTGTTCGGTGCGACGGCGGCGCCGGCCGACCGGCATCCGCTGCCCGGCATCTCCGCCGTGAACTGCACCGCTCAGATGGGTGTGGCAGGGGCGTGGCTTGACCGTCTTCCGCATTTCAGGCTGGACTTCACCCCGTCGAACGGCGAGGAGTTGCAGAGCGAGTACCTGGTGCCGCGCCGGCACGCCGTTGCCGCGTTGAGCGCCGTACGTGCGCTCGCAGACCAGATCGCGCCGTTGTTGCAGGTCTGCGAGGTGCGGACCTTCGCCGCCGACAACCTGTGGCTCAGCGGTGCTTACGGAACCGATGCCGTTGGATTGCATTTCACCTGGTTCAAGAAACAGTCCGCGGTCGAGGCGCTGTTGCCGACGCTGGAGGCCGCTTTGGAGCCGTTCGCGGCCCGCCCGCACTGGGGCAAGCTGTTTTCCGCTGATCCGGGAGCCTTGGAGCGGGTCTATCCGCGGTTGCCGGAGTTCCGGGCGCTCGCCGCGCGACTGGACCCGGCGCGCGTGTTTGTGAATGAGTTCCTGGAGCGAACGGTGCTCCCCGGCTGATTCCGCCCAGGGTTCTACTCCGGCGTCGTTCCCACCTGCGGAGTTTTCGCAGAAAACGGCACCTTCAGCCACGGCAGGGCCGCGGTCGCGGCGTTTCTCCGAAGATCGGAACAGCCGCCGCGCAATCGGCGCAATCCCTCCGCAGGAATTGTGCCGGTGGCTAGGCTCATGCCCATGAACGACGCTGACGCACCCGATCCTCTTGCCGAAGCCCGAGCCGAAGCCGCTGCGCTCGCCGAGGCGGCCGAGCAGGCGCAGGCGGCGGCCGCCGCAGCCCAGAAGCGGCTCGAGGACGCGGCATCACGGGCCCAAGCCGAGGCGCAGGCGACGGATGAGGCGGCCGCAGCCGTAGGACCACGGGCAGCGCCGCCCGCAGACATGGCCGCACCGCTCGGCGCCGACGACATCGACCGGATCCGCACCGGCTACGCCTTCGAGGGGCCGGCACTGCAGATGGGAGCGCTCGTGAACGGCGATCCGCTTCCGGACGTGCAGGTGCGCATCCCGCTCGCGATGATGAACCGGCACGGCCTGGTCGCCGGGGCGACCGGCACGGGCAAAACCCGCACGCTGCAGGGCCTCGCCGAACAGCTCAGCGCGCACGGCGTGCCGGTGTTCGCCGCCGATATCAAAGGCGACCTCTCCGGCATAGCGCTTCCCGGAGAAAACAGCGAAAAACTGCTCAGCCGCACGAGAGGCATCGGCCAGCACTGGACCCCGGATGCCTTCCCGCTCGAGTATTTCTCGCTCGGTGGTGTCGGCAGGGGAGTGCCGATCCGGGCGACGATCGCGGGCTTCGGTCCGATCCTGCTCAGCAAAGTCCTCGGCCTCAACGACACGCAGGAGTCCAGCCTCGGCCTCGTGTTCCACTACGCCGACGAAGCCGGTCTTCCGCTGCTCGATCTCACCGACCTCCGTGCGGTGCTGACGTACCTCGCGAGCGACGACGGCAAAGCGGAACTCACGGAGCTCGGCGGGCTCTCGAGCGCCACGGTCGGAGTGATCCTTCGCGAGCTCATCATCTTCGCCGACCAGGGCGCCGACGTGTTCTTCGGCGAACCGGAGATCGACACGGCGGAATTCCTCCGCACCACCGCCGACGGTCGGGGCATCATCAGCCTGCTCGAGGTGCCAGGCGTTCAGGATAAACCGGCTCTCTACTCGACCTTCCTGATGTGGCTGCTCGCCGACCTGTTCAACGACCTTCCTGAGGTCGGCGACCTTGACAAGCCCAAACTGGTGTTCTTCTTCGACGAAGCCCACCTGCTCTTCCGGGACGCGTCGAAGGATTTCCTCGCGCAGATCACCCAGACCGTGCGTCTCATCCGTTCGAAGGGTGTCGGTATCTTCTTCGTGACCCAGAGCCCGAAGGATGTCCCTGGCGACGTCCTCGCGCAGCTCGGCTCCCGCGTGCAGCACCAGTTGCGTGCCTTCACGCCCGACGATGCCAAGGCTCTCCGTGCCACCGTCTCCACCTTCCCGAACTCCGGCTACGACCTCGAGGAGACCCTGACCGTTCTCGGAACCGGCGAAGCGATCGTCACGGTCATGAACGAGAAGGGCGCGCCGTCGCCCGTCGCCTGGACCCGGCTTCGCGCGCCCCAGGGCCTGATGTCTCCGAGCCCGGATGCCATGATCGAGGCCGCAGTCGCGGCATCCGTTCTGCTGCCGAAGTACGGCACCCCGGTGAACCGGGAGTCCGCTCGGGAGATCCTCGCGGCGAAGATGGAGTCGGCGAATGCAGCGGCAGCCGCCGAGGAAGCTGCCTTGGAGCAGGCGAGAGCCGAGGCGGAGTTCGCGAAGCAGAAAGCCGGGATGGACAAGGCGCAGGCGGCCGCGCGGAAAAAGGCGGATGCCGAATACGAGCGGCTGCTCCGCAAGACGCAGGGCGCCACCCGGCGCACAAGCACCCGCAGACAGAAGACGGTGCTGGAGGAAGTGCTCGGTTCCCGAACGACCAAGACGATCCTCACCGGCGTCGTCGAGGGAATCTTCGGTACCCGCCGGCGTCGGTAGGCCCTCCGTCAACCGAGGGCGTGATTCGCCTGAGGCACTGTTACGAACTGCGGAGATTGTGGATGCTCGGGGGCTTTGCGGCCCAGGAACTGCCGATTCGGTGAGAAACTCCGTACTTGCGGACTGTAGCGGCCTTGACGGATTCCCCGACACCACCGTCTCGGGCGGGAAAACCCGGAGATCAGCCACTATCCGTCGACGAGACCCCGCCTTGTCCTCCCGGAGATGCGCGACGCGTGCGTAAACTCGGGCGCGTGATGCGAATTCGACCGTACGAGCCCAGAGACCGTGCCGATGTCATCGACATTTGCATCCGAACGGGCGACAACGGGCAGGACGCCACTGGACTCCATTCTTCTGATGAGCTTCTCGCCGACATATACGCCCTGCCCTATGTCGACCATGAGCCTGAGCTGGCCTTCGTCGTCGACGACGGTGATCGAGCAGTCGGGTACGTCCTCGGCGCGGCCGACACGAGGGCCTTCGCCGAGTGGTTCAGTGCCGAGTGGTGGCCGACGGTCGCTGGTAAATACTCCAGCAATGGCGTACTGGAACGCGCGATCATCGTCTCGGCCGAGAACCCGGAACGGATGCTGATCGCCGCCGTCGACGACTACCCGGCTCATTTGCACATCGACCTTCTACCGGAAGCGCAGGGGCAGGGGCTCGGTCGCCGGCTCATCGAAATGCTGGCTGCGACCCTTCGGGAGCGCGGCATCCCGGGGCTGCACCTCGTCGTCGGAGCAGGGAATGCGAACGCACAGGCCTTCTACCGTCGGGTCGGGTTCACCGAGCTGGCGTCCGATGCGGGCGGGGTCATGATGGGGATCAAACTCGTTTAGGGCATCCGGCTGGGCCGGCGCTCGAACCAGTAGAGCATTTCGGGCCGGGTGGCCTGCAGCTCGTCGAGCGTGACGGGATGGTCGATGTGCTCGATCGGCGCCATGGCCAGATGCGAGGCGATGCTATTGATGTCGTTGCGCGACCAGTATTCACCGCGCATACGCATGAGCGGGCGGCCGTTGGCGTCCAAGACGAACATCTGAAGCCGCGACTGTGACGCCATCGTGCGATGCATCTCGAGCATCACGACACGGGCGATGGAGTCGAGCGGGACGCGACTCGTGCCGAAGAAGAACCGCCGCTCGAGCAGGTGCGTCGGCGTCACACTGACGCACACCCGCAGGTACCGGAACACCCCGAGAATCACGGCGACGAGAACCAGCGTCTGGACCGCCGCCACCCATACCCACGCCCCTGTCGGGATGGTCAGCCAGTACAGCACGAGCAATACCGGCACACTGAGTGCCAGCAGCGCGGCGATGCCTTGCGCCAGAAGTCCCTGGCGCACGCGAACGGACACCACCACCACATCATCGGTTTTAGTCGTCACGTTGCGCCCCCGCTTCGAGATTCATTCTGGGGCATGAACACGCCAATTGGGTAGCCACCCATACGGGGATTCATTCATATGCTGAAAAACGGCAATGGCTGCCGCGGATGAAACGGGAGAGGCGCAATGTCCGCCGGTTGGGGTGGGCAAGCTCAAGGTGGAACGCACAAACGCCCGCCGGTGGGGCGGGCGTTTCTGTTTCTTGCTTTGGCGGAGGATGGGGGATTCGAGCTCCGGAGGGGCGGTGTGCGGTAACCCGACACGCTTTGCGGTGGAACGCAGAAACGCCCACCGGTGGGGCGGGCGTTTCTGGTTCTTGCAGTGGCGGAGAATGGGGGATTCGAACCCCCGAGGGCGTTAACCCAACACGCTTTCCAAGCGTGCGCCATAGGCCACTAGGCGAATTCTCCTGGCCGGTTTCTCACGTTCGCACGTTTTCAACCTCAGCTATCCTATCCTGCTCACGGGGAGCATCCGAACGCCTGCCGGTGACGCGCGCACGACCACCGGGTCGAATGTCATAGAATGGTCATCGGCTCCTCGCGTGGCGCCATCCAGGCCAACTCCCCCAGGACGGAAACGTAGCAAGGGTAACCGGGCTCTGGCGGGTGCGCGAGGAGTCTTCTTCTTTTAACTCCTCCGATTCACCCGTTCCGGACCAGAGCCCCCGGCGTAACGCGTGTATCCGACCACCACGGGTGATATCGCGCTCCGAGCGGGTGCCGCGCCACCCCTTTCCTCGGCTGCACGGCGATTCCTATGATGAGCCCATGGCTCCCACAACGGCAGACACCGAATCGCTCACGCTCATCGACGCCTGGTGGAGGGCCGCGAACTACCTGTCGATCGGGCAGATCTACCTGCTCGACAACCCGCTGCTGCGCGAGAAGCTCACCGCGGATCACATCAAACCGAGGCTGCTCGGTCACTGGGGAACCACGCCTGGCCTCAACTTCGTCTACGCCCACCTCAACCGGGTGATCCGTGAGCGCAGCCAGCCAATGCTCTACATCGCCGGCCCCGGCCACGGCGGTCCAGGCATGGTCGCGAACGCCTACCTCGAGGGCACCTACTCCCAGTTCTACGCGCGAGTCAGCGAGGACGAAGAAGGCTTGCGGCGGTTGTTCCGCCAGTTCTCGTTCCCCGGCGGCATCCCGAGCCATGTCGCACCTGAGACACCAGGCTCCATTCACGAGGGCGGCGAGCTGGGGTACGCGCTGAGTCACGCCTATGGCGCCGCCTTCGACAACCCTGACCTGATCGTCGCCGCGGTGGTCGGCGACGGGGAGGCCGAGACCGGGCCGCTCGCCACGAGCTGGCACTCGAACAAGTTCGTCGATCCGCTGCAGGATGGCGTCGTGCTGCCGATCCTGCACCTCAACGGTTACAAAATCGCGAACCCGACGATCCTCGCCCGTATCCCGGAGGAGGAACTCCTCGACCTGATGCGCGGGTACGGACACAACCCGTACCTCGTCTCGGGGGGCTTCGACGGTGAGGATCCGATGCTTGTGCACGCCCGTATGGCCGAAGCGCTCGACGCGGTGATGGATGAGATCGCGGCCATCAAGCGAACCGCAGCCGAGCGCAACGCGGCGGGGGAGGAGTTCGACCGCCCCCGCTGGCCGATGATCATCCTGCGCACGCCGAAGGGATGGACCTGCCCGGCCGAGATCGACGGGCAACCAGTCGAGAACACCTGGCGAGCGCATCAGGTCCCGCTGGCCAACGCCCGCGACACCCCGGAGCACACGAAAATCCTTGAGGACTGGCTGAATTCGTACCGCCCGGACCACCTCTTCGACGCGGACGGTCGGCTGCGCGAGGACATCGCCGCACTGGCCCCGACCGGGAACCTGCGGATGAGTGCCAGCGCCCACGCCAACGGTGGACTCCTGCGCCGGGACCTCGATTTGCCCGACTTCCGCGACTACGCCGTCGACGTGCCGGCGCCTGGCGCGACAACGGCGGAGGCGACGAAGGTGCTCGGCACCTGGCTGGCCGACGTGATCGCCGGGAACCCGCACAACTTCCGCATCTTCGGGCCCGACGAAACGGCATCCAATCGACTCGCGCCCGCTGTCTATGAGCACACCGGCAAACAGTGGAACGCGGAACTGCTCCCGGTCGACGTCAACCTGTCTCGTGCAGGCCGGGTGATGGAGGTGCTGAGCGAGCACCAGTGCCAGGGCTGGCTCGAGGGGTACCTGCTGACCGGACGGCACGGCCTGTTCAACTGTTATGAAGCGTTCATTCACATCGTCGACTCCATGTTCAACCAGCACGCCAAGTGGCTGAAAACGTCCCGCGAGATCCCCTGGCGCCTGCCCGTCTCGAGCCTGAACTACCTGTTATCGAGCCACGTCTGGCGTCAGGATCACAACGGCTTCAGCCACCAGGATCCGGGCTTCATCGACCACGTCGTCAACAAGAAAGCCGACGTCGTGCGGGTGTACCTGCCACCGGATGCCAACACGCTGCTCTCCACGTACGATCACGTCCTCCGCTCGGTCGACTACGTCAACGTCGTCGTGGCGGGCAAACAACCGCAGGCGAACTGGCTCAGCATGGATGAAGCCATCGCGCACTGCAGTCGCGGCCTGGGGATCTGGGAGTGGGCGGGCACCGAGGTACCTGGCAGCGAGCCTGACATCGTCCTCGCCTGCGCCGGCGACGTGCCGACGCTGGAGGCCCTGGCCGCGGCAGCCATCCTGCGCGAGCGGCTGCCTGAGCTGAAGGTTCGTTTCGTCAACGTCATCGACCTGATGCGGCTGCAGGCGGCGTCGGAGCATCCGCATGGCCTTTCGGATGCCGAGTACGACACGGTGTTCACGACAGACAAGCCGGTCGTTTTCGCGTATCACGGCTATCCATGGCTGATCCACCGGCTGACCTACCGGCGCACAGGGCACGACAACCTGCACGTGCGCGGCTACAAGGAGGAGGGCACGACGACGACGCCGTTCGACATGGTCATGCTCAACGACCTGGACCGCTTCCGGCTCGTGATCGACGTGATCGACCGGGTGCCCCAGCTCGCGGCGACGGCCGCCGGGCTGCGTCAGGAGATGCAGGATGCCCGCCTGCGCGCCCGCCAGTACACCCGCGACCACGGTGAGGATATTCCCGAGGTGGCGGACTGGCAGTGGTCCTCCGACTCGGTCGCTGCGCGACCTGCTCAGGAACCGTCTGTGAAAAGCCCGAGTGCGGGTCATTCGCAGGAGGACGCTCAGGAGCGGGTGGAGACGGGCGGTGACAACGCCTAACCAACCAGTCCGCAAGGTCGACAGTAGTGAACGGTGTGCCCCGGTCAGGGGCCGTAGGGTGGAACTGTGGCGAATAGCATTTACATAACGTCCGCTGAAGGGCAGACAGGCAAATCGACGATCGCGCTCGGTACCCTCGACACCCTCTCTCACCAGGTGCAGCGCGTCGGCGTGTTCCGTCCGATCGCCCGGTCGACCTCTGAACGCGACTACGTCGTCGAACTGCTGCTCAGCCACGACAGCGTCGACCTCGACTACGACGAGTGCATCGGTGTCACCTACGACGCGGTCCACGAGGATGCCGACGCCGCCCTGTCGCACATCGTCGAGCGGTACAAGGCGGTTGAGGCGAAATGCGACGCCGTGGTCATCCTCGGCTCCGACTTCACCGATGTCGGCAGCCCGACAGAACTGGGCTACAACGCCCGCATCGCCACGAACCTCGGAGCGCCGGTGCTGCTCGTGCTCGGTGGCCGGTCCAACCAGGGCTCAGGCGAACGCCTCGGCCAGGCCGACCCGCGGAGCGCGCACGAGATGGGCGACATCGCCGAGCTCGCCCTCCTCGAACTGAAGAACGCGCACGCCACCCTCCTCGCCGTCATTGCGAACCGGGTCGACGCCGACCATCTCGGCGACGTGACCGCCGCTATCGAGAAAGCGGAGCCGGGTGTTCCCGTGTGGGCGATCCCCGAGGACCCGTATCTCATCGCCCCGAGCATGGAATCGATCATGCGCGCCACCGACGGCGTCCTCCTCAAGGGGGACCTCGGTCTGCTCGGCCGTGAAGCGCTCGGCGTGGTCGTCGCCGGCATGGGCATGGTCAACGTGTTGCCGCGGCTGATCGAGGGCGCGGTGCTCGTCGTCGCCGGCGACCGCACCGAAGTCCTGCTCGCCGCGATGATGGCGCAGAGCTCAGGCACTTTCCCGTCGATCGCCGGGATCGTTCTCAATGGTGGGTTCGACCTGCCCGAGCCTGTCGAGCGGCTTCTCGACGGGCTCCCCCAGACGTTGCCAATCATCCGGACCACCCTGGGCACCTACGACACCATCGTCGCGATCACGCGAACCAGGGGTCGCCTCGCCGCCGACTCGCAGCGCAAGTACGACGCCGCCCTCGCCCTGTTCGAAAAGAACGTCGACGCGGAGGGGCTCGTCCGGTTGCTCGAGCTGAGCCGCACCGACGTCGTCACCCCGCTCATGTTCGAGTACGGTCTGCTCGAACGGGCGCGCGCCAACACCAAACACATCGTTCTCCCCGAGGGCGACGACGACCGCATTCTCCGCGCCGCACACACCCTCCTCGCCCGCGGCGTCGTCCAGCTGACGATCCTCGGCGAACCATTCGAGGTGCGTTCCCGGGCCATCGAGCTCGGGCTCGACATCTCGGCAGCCGAGGTCCTTTCGTCGCACGACCCCGTGCTCGGCCTGAAGTTCGCCGAGGAATACGCGAGGATCCGCGCGCACAAGGGTGTGACGCTCGACCAGGCCCGTGACCAGGTCAGCGACGTCTCGTACTTCGGCACGATGATGGTGCATCTCGGCCTGGCTGACGGCATGGTGTCCGGCGCTGCGCACACCACGGCGCACACCATCCGCCCCGGTTTCGAGATCATCAAGACGAAGCCTGGCGTCAACGTGGTTTCATCGGTGTTCCTGATGGCCCTCCAGGATCGCGTGCTCGTCTACGGTGACTGCGCCGTGATCCCCGACCCGGACGCCTCCCAGCTCGCCGACATCGCGATCTCGTCCACTGAGACCGCTGTGCGGTTCGGCATCGACCCCCGCGTCGCGATGCTCTCGTACTCCACCGGTGAGTCCGGTTCAGGCGCTGACGTCGAGAAGGTGCGGGAGGCGACAGCTCTCGTGCGTTCGCGTCGCCCCGACCTTCTCGTCGAGGGACCGATCCAGTACGACGCAGCAGCGGATGCCGCCGTCGGGGCATCGAAGATGCCCGGTTCAGAGGTGGCCGGCCGCGCGACGGTCTTCATCTTCCCTGACCTCAACACGGGGAACAACACGTACAAGGCGGTGCAACGATCGGCGGGGGCTGTCGCGATCGGGCCTGTGCTGCAGGGGCTCAACAAGCCGATCAACGATCTCTCCCGCGGTGCCCTCGTCCAGGACATCGTCAACACGGTCGCCATCACTGCGATCCAGGCGCAAGATGATGCACCAGCATGAGCATCGTCCTCGTGGTCAACTCCGGTTCGTCGTCGTTCAAATACCAGCTCATCGACATGGCCACCGAGCAGACGCTCGCGACCGGTCTCGTCGAGCGGATTGGGGAGAGTTCCGGGCGTTCCGTCCACACCATCCCATGGGATGACGTCCCCTCGGCGGACCGAACGGATGCTCCGCGAACAACGGAGCGCACTCTCCCGATCCCCGACCACACCGCCGGATTCCGCGTCATGCTCGACGCCTTCGAAGCGAACGGCCCGTCGCTTACGCAGCATCCGCTTCGCGCTGTCGGCCACCGGGTCGTCCACGGGGGCAAGCGGTTCTTCGAAGCAACCCTGATCACGGGTCTGGTGAAGATCAACATCGAGGAACTGTCCGAGCTGGCGCCGTTGCACAACCCGGCGAACCTGCAGGGGATCGAGGCGGCGCAGAAGGCCTTCCCTGACATCCCGCATGTCGCCGTCTTTGACACCGCATTCCACCAGACCCTCTCGCCGGCGGCCTACAGCTACGCCATCGACACGACACTCGCCGCCAGACATCGGGTGCGGAAATACGGCTTCCACGGAACCTCGCACAAGTTCGTGTCCGAAGAGGCGGCGGCCTTCCTCGGCCGTCCGCTCGGGGAGCTCAACCAGATCGTGCTCCACCTGGGTAACGGGGCGTCGGCGACAGCTGTCTCCGGCGGGCGGTCGGTGGAAACCTCGATGGGGATGACGCCGTTGGAGGGGCTGGTTATGGGCACCCGTTCCGGCGACATCGACCCTGCGGTTCTGATTCACCTGCACCGTCGGACCGGGATGAGCTTCGACGACCTGGACACCATGCTCAACCGCAAAAGCGGACTGGTCGGGATGTCAGGTGCCGGCGACATGCGAGATGTCCTCGAACGTTCCGCCGGAGGTGACGAGAACGCGGCTCTGGCTTTCGACGTGTACATCCACCGGCTCAAGGGGTACATCGGCAACTATCTCGCGCAGCTGGGCTCCGTCGACGTGATCTCGTTCACCGCCGGTGTCGGCGAGAACGCGGCCCCTGTGCGTGCTGCCGCGCTCGCGGGACTCGAGGCTTTCGGCATCCGTCTCTCGCCAGAACGGAACGAGGAGAAGTCCCGCGATCCCCGACTCATCTCGGCCGACGATTCAGACGTTGCAGTGTTGGTGATCCCCACCAACGAAGAGCTCGAAATCGCCCGCCAGACCCTCTCGGTCGTATGAGCAGCACCGAGCACGCGCTAGAAGACCGCTGGTTCGGGTACCGGCGAGAAGTCGCGTTCCAGCTCGTCACACTCCTGGTCGTGAGCATTGCAATCCTCATTTCCCTGGTGGTCGACCCGGCGTCACTGCGCTCGGTTGCCTTTGCCATCGCCATGGGCGTCTTCGGGGCGGCGACCGTGCTTGTCTTCCCGCTTGGGAAGACCGACTCGAACGTGCTGCTCCTGGTGCCGGTCCTCGACATGATCGCGCTCATCGTGATGCGCCAGGTGCCGGACCACGTCCACGCCATCGGTTACCTCGCCATTCTCCCCGCTTTGTGGCTGGGGTGGTCCGGCCGCCCACTCTTCGCGGCTGTGGCAGTTGTGCTCTCCTTCGGGCTCATCGACCTCCCCGGGGTGAATCCGCACGGCCCTCTGGATCTCGAACATGCCCTGCGGAACTTCCTCACCCCCGCGGTGGTTGCGGTCGCCGCCACGAGCACCTGCCTGGCGGTCCGCCTGATAACCACAGTCATCCAGTCCCTCCAGGCACAGGAGGAGACGGTCGCTGAAGCGTTGCGGCGCGAGCAACACACGTCGAAGATGCTCGACGCCATCGTCGATGCCGTCGACACGTCGGTGTTCGCCTTCGACGCCGACGGGAGCCAGATCCTGGCGAACCGACAGGCGCAGCGGCATCCGGCGATCCTCGAGTCCGGACTCAGCGCTCGTGAACTGGAGACGGCCGGTCTCCTGTTCAGGCAGGACCGCGTGACCCCGCTTCCTGCGGACGACGGCATCATCGGGCGAGCGCTCAAGGGCGAGGAGTACATGCACCGTGTGGTCTGGGCAGGCGCACCGGATGGGCGTCAGTATGCGCTCTCCGCGTCGGCTCGCTCCCTCATCGACGAGGGTGGGCACGTCAAAGGCACGGTCCTCGCGGTCAATGATGTCACCTCGTACCTGCAGACGATCGCGGCGAAGGACGACTTCGTCGCATCGGTGTCGGACGAGCTTCGAACGCCGTTGGCGTCAATCGTCGGGTACCTCGAGCTCATCGAGGACGACCCCCGGGAGCTGCCAGAGGACATCCGGAAACATCTGTCGGTGATCGACCGCAATACCCAGCGGCTTGAGTCTCTCATCAACGACCTCCTGGCGACGGTGACGGAGAAAGAGCAGACCATGGCGCTTGAGCGCCGGTCCACCGACCTCAGCCAGCTATGCCGGGAGACCGTCGACGCCTTCGCGAAACGGGCACACGATTCCCGAGTGCATCTTCGGCTTCATGCCCCGGACGCCGCGGTCGCGATGGCCGACGAGGCGCGCTTGCGTCAGCTCATCGGCAACCTGGTGTCGAATGCGGTCAAGTTCGCCCCGTCCGGCACGGTGGATGTGTGCGTTGAACCGCTGAATGATTCCGTCGTCGTCACCGTCGCCGACTCGGGAGTGGGCGTGCCGCCCGACGAACTCGACGCGATCATGTCCCGCTTCTACCGGGCGACGACGGTGCGGCAGCGCTTCCCGGGAATGGGCCTGGGGCTCTCGGTGAGCAAGTCGATCGTCGAAGCGCACGGCGGCGCCATCGCCATCGCCAGCGAGGAAGAGCGCGGAACGACAGTTACCGTGACACTGCCCCGGCGCTGACGGGCTCCTCGAGGAATCCGGCTCGCGTCATGACGCCCCACTCCTGCTTGGTCCCGCGGAGCGCTGCCCACCAGCCCTGCAGTCGCCAGATCGCGGTCAGCTGGCGGTAGCCCAGGTTCTCGGCCAGCGCAGCCCAGATGCAGCTGCCGAGGTCACGCCAACGGTCGTAGCGGTGGAAGGATGCCTCCTCCACGACGAGAGCCGCGAGGGTGACGAAGAAGCCGTAGGCGTACGAGACGAGCAGGAACAGCAGACCGTACCCAGGGTCCACCAGGCCGAATGCGAGGCCGAGGGGAACAAGGATGAGGCCGACCAGTTCGAGCAGGGGGGCGATGAGTTCGAACGCCCAGTAGAACGGCAACGCAACCATGCCCACCGCGCCATAGCGCGGGTTGAAAGTCATGCCACGGTACTTCCACAGCACCTCCCAGAGCCCCCGGTGCCAACGCCGCCGCTGCCGCGCCAGCACACGCATCGTCGACGGCACCTCGGTCCAGCTGACCGGTTCAGCGACGAACGTCACGCGGTATGGGCGTTTCGACCGGCGCATCAACCGGTGGATGCGCATCACGAGCTCGAAGTCCTCGCCGATGCTGTCGGCATCGAGCCCGCCGACTTCGAGCAGGATGTCCCGGCGGAACATGCCGAACGCTCCTGAGATCAGGACGAGGGCGTTGAGCTGCGACCAGCCGGTGCGCCCAAGCAGGAACGCCCGCAGGTACTCGACCACCTGGATCTTGGCGAGCAGCTGTTTGGGCATGCCGACGTCGACGACGCGGCCACGGTTGACGAGGCATCCGTTCACGGCGCGCACCACTCCGCCGGTCGCCACCGTGTTCTCCGGGTCGTCGGCGAACGGTTTGGAGACTTTGAGCAGGGCGTCGGGATCGATGAGGGAGTCGGCGTCGACCATGACGACGAGGTCACGCTCAGCGAACCGGAGCCCGGCGTTGAGGCTGTCAGAGCGGCCCGAGTTCTCCTTGTCGATGACGGTGAGGTCGAACTCCCCGCCGGCCGACACCCAGACCTGGCGGATGCGGCCACGGACCGGGACCCGCACCGGGTGCTCACGGTCGTCTCGAACGAGCCCGAAGGTGTCGATGAGGGCCTGCAGCGTCGCATCCGTGCTGCCGTCGTTGACCACGATGACCTCGTGGTCGGGGTATCGCAGGTCGATGACCGAGCGAACGGAAGCGACGATCACGGTTTCTTCGTTGTAGGCCGGCATCAACACGGAGATTCCTGGCGTCAGGGGCGACGCCGCCATCGATCTCTCACCGGTGAACGAGGAGCGGCGGATGTGTTTGGCGAAGTGCCTGCTCGCCAGGGCGATCAAGGCCAGGTATGACGTGTTGATGGCGATGAAATAGGCCAGCATCGGTATCGCCATAACGGCGAAGATCGTGCTAAGAACGTCGTGTGCCACGTCCACATCAGCCTCCGATCGGGGTTGCGGTGGCCGCGCGCCGGATGTCGACATCCGGATGATGCCTGAGATCGTTGAGGACCTCCTGCGTCCACGCCGACGGGAAGCTGGCGAGGGCGGCCGTTGCCGCGACGCTGACTGCTGAGTGCCCGGAGGAGGCGGCGTTGTAGAGGGCAGGCACCGCCTGGCGTGTCTGCAGCCGCGTGAGCGAACGGGCGGCCGCGATTCGGACGAGGGGTTCCTTGTCTGCCGTCACCGCGGTGATGAGGCTCGGGATGGCACCGGGGCTCATGACGTGGCTGGCGAGGATCGCTGTCGTGCGCCGGACTGCTGGGTCCTCATCAGTGAAGCCGCCGCTGATCGCCGCGGCGGAGTGCTGTGCCGCTTCGAGCAACGCGGAGCCCACGATGACGGCGGGGACGCCGCTCGACGACGGCAGTGCAGCGAGGAGCGCTGCGATCGCCTCGCGGCGACCGGTGCGTCCGAGGGCCCTGGTGGCAACCGAGCGGACCTCTGCGTTTTCGTCCTGCGCCAGCCGGATGAGGTGGCCGACGGCATCCGGGAAGTCGATCAACCCGAGGATTTCCGCCGCCCGCGCGCGCCGGACCGGGACGGTGCTCGTCGTGCGGGCCACAGCCCGCTTGACGGTTCCGCAGGCGATCAGGATGTGGGTGAGGTTGGTGCGGGTCTCGCCGGTGACGTCATAGAGCATCCGGGTCGCCATCGACTCGGCGCTACGGCGGGCACGACCGCGCAGGGAACGGAACACGGCAAGGCTGTCGTCCAGTTCGTCCTGTTCGGCAACCGCTGTCTGCAGTATCGCGGGGCGGACGCGGTCGGTGAGCCGGCGCATGCGTCGGGCGTGAACGCGGCGAAAAAGCCTCATCGCCAGAACAAGGACGACGGCCACAGCGCACGCGGTGGTGGACGCTATGAGCAGCGAGAACACTACGGAACTCGAGATCAGCGTCGGCACGCTCAGCTCCGCATGAGCGCATTGACTCGCGCAAGAAGAGCCCGCGGGCTGAACGGCTTGGTTACGTAGTCGTCTGCGCCAACGGCGAAACCTGCTTCAACGTCGCGTTCCTGCGCCTTGGCGGTCAGCAGCAGCACCGGGGTGGTGATTTCCGCCTGTCGCAGCGCGGAGAGCACGTCGATGCCTGACATGCCCGGCATCATCACGTCGAGGACGATACCGTCGAAGTTTCCGGTCAGCGCCTCCTGAAGGCCGCTGTTTCCGTCGAGAGCCACCTGGACGGTGTAACCGGCCGCTCCGAGCTTGAGAGCGATCAGATCGCGGATGTCGGCCTCGTCATCGACAACGAGGATTCGCTTATCTGGCATGGGTCCCCCGGGCAGCAAAAATTGTGGGGATGTTTAACCGCGAAAACGCGCCCCGGGATCATCCTAGGGGGCGCGGCGG
>NZ_JAODMP010000091.1 GCF_025464835.1 Mycetocola sp.
GGGTGTTCTCGTCCGGAACGGGTGTTCCGGTGCGGCTGAGCGTTAGCGCGTGAGCTTCGCGTTGGTCATTCGACCGGCGATCTCTTCCACGATCTCGTCGCCTGGGCGCGCGTGAACGTAGTCGGCCTCGATCTCGGCGCGGCCGAGAAGGTCGGTCATCCGGCGCTGGCGCGCCTTCGGGATGAGCGTGACGACGGTGCCCTCCTTGCCGGCCCGGCCGGTGCGGCCCGAACGGTGCAGATAGGTCTTGTACTCGTCGGGGGCGTCAGCCTGGATCACCAGGGTGATGTCGTCGACGTGGATGCCACGTGCTGCGACGTCGGTTGCGACCAGCACGTTGACCCGCCCGGAGGTGAGCTGCGCGAGGTTGCGGGTACGACGGGCCTGGTTGAGGTCCCCGTGGAGCGAAACAGCACGGATTCCTGCATCCTCCAGCTGGTCGGCCAGTCGCTCGGCGTATGCCCGAGTGCGCGAGAAGATCAGGGTCTTCTCGTTACGGTTGGCGAGTTCCTCGATGAGGCGGTCCTTGTCGCGGTGCTCGACCACGAGGACGCGGTGGTCGATCGTCGCTGAGGCCTGGTCTTCACCGGCGACCTCGTGCACGGACGGCTTCGGCAGGAATTCCTTGACGAGCGACGCAACACCCTTGTCGAGGGTTGCCGAGAAGAGCAGCTTCTGCCCACCCGGCGCGGTCAGGCGGAGGATCCGCTGGACCGGCTCGAGGAAGCCGAGGTCGCACATGTGGTCGGCCTCGTCGAGGACAGTCACAGTGACCTCGGAGAGGTCGAGGCGACCCTGCTCGATGAGGTCTTCGATCCGGCCAGGGGTGCCGACGATGATGTCAACGCCGCGCTGAAGCGCACCCACCTGGCGCGCCTGCGGCACACCGCCGTAGATCTGCGTCGTGAACAGGCCGACGCTGCGCGCGATCGGCTGCACGGTACGGTCGATCTGCAGCGCCAGCTCCCGGGTCGGCGCGAGGATGAGGGCGCGGGGCTTGCGTCCCATGGCACGCTTCTTGCCTCCGCCGTTCTCCATCAGCTTCTCGACGAGCGGGGCGCCGAAGGCAATCGTCTTGCCCGATCCGGTGCGGCCCCGGCCGAGAACGTCTCTGCCGGCGATGACGTCCGGGATGGTCGCTGCCTGGATCGGGAACGGGCTCGGTGCACCGAGCTCGGCGAGCGCTGCGACGATGTTGCCGCCGAGGCCGAGGTCGGAGAAGCTCACGCCGACGACGTCGGTCGCCAGAGTGGCCTGCGCCTCGAGACGCTCGAGTACGACGTCGTCCTCGGGCGTGAAGTTGCCCTTGGCGTCGCGGTTCGGGTAGAAGTTCTTCTCGCCGGCGTCACGACGGGGACGGTCGGTGCCGAAGTCCTTGCGGGGACCGCGGTCATCACGGCTGTACGAGCCACGCTCCGGGCGGTCGCTGAACGAACGCTGCTGGCGGTCGTCACGGCCACCGGAAGTGCGGCCGGTCGAGGGACGCTCGATCCGCTCGCCACGGGTGAAGGTCGGGCGCCCACCGTTGTACGCGGGACGCTCGGCACGCTCGGCGCTGTTGTACGCGGGACGCTCGGTCCGCTCTCCACGGTTGTACGCGGGACGCTCGGTCCGCTCCCCACGGTTGTACGCGGGGCGCTCGGCGCGGTCGGGACGGTTCTCGCCACGGTTGTACGCCGGACGCTCGGTCTGCTCCCCACGGTTGTACGCGGGACGCTCGGCGCGGTCGGGACGGCTCTCCCCGCGGTTGTACGCGGGACGCTCGGCGCGGTCCGGACGGTTCTCGCCACGGTTGTACGCCGGACGCTCGGTCCGCTCCCCACGGTTGTACGCGGGACGCTCGGTCCGGTCCGGACGGTTCTCCCCACGGTTGTACGCCGGACGCTCGGTCCGCTCCCCACGGTTGTACGCCGGACGCTCGGCGCGGTCCGGACGGTTCTCGCCACGGTTGTACGCGGGACGCTCGGCGCCGCGGGCGGCCGGGGCGCCGTAACGCTCGTCACGGGGAGAACGCTGCTCACGCGGCTCGTCCGAGTGGCGGCGAGCAGCACGCTCGTCGGCATTCCAGCGAGCCTTCTTGGGCGCGTCGCCTTCGACCGGGCGGTAGCCACGGTGTCCGGCGCTACGGCTTCCGGCTGGAGAACCCGCAGGGCCGCCGCTCTTGCGGGCGTAGCTCGGTTCGAAGTTCTTGACGGGTCGTCCGCCAGCTGGTTTTTTGTTCTTGGGCATAGTTCTTTCCGGGTTTTATATATGCATGAATCGCAAGCGCGCGCAGCAAAAACCGCGGCATTCTCATACCCGAGCAGTCAATGGCCGGGACCGTTTCACATCGTGTGAATACGTACGCGTTATCGCGACGTATAACCGGCCCACCAGACTTACAAACCCTTCCGCGGTACATCCCGCGGTGTCCAGAGCCGACCCGGCAACTTTACCTCAATCTCCCGCCGGTGTCACGCGGCTGACGAATATTGGCCCTAAACGTCATGCATTCGCGGCAAATCCCCGGCTGATGCCCATACGGGGGTATTATTCGGTTACACCCGCCTAACCCGGTGGGATCCCGAGTCCCGGGCTCGGGACGTTCTGAACAAATGGAGGTGGAGCTTTGAGCTTCCTCGCGTTTCTTCTACTCGGCCTGATCGCTGGCGCGATCGCGAAGGCCATTCTTCCTGGTAAACAGGGCGGTGGTTGGTTCATCACGCTGCTTCTCGGCGTCGTCGGCGCACTGCTCGGCGGCTGGCTGGGCGGGCTCCTCTTCGGTGCCAACCTTCAGGAGTTCTGGAGCATCCAGACCTGGCTTCTCGCCATCGTCGGTTCCATCATCGTTCTTCTCATCTACGGATTGATCACTCGTAACTCGCGCCGGACGGCCTAAACCGCGTCCAACCGAATCGAACGGATGCCTCCTCGCTACCGCGGGGAGGCATCCGTCGTTAACCCGAGACAAGGTGTGAATGGCCTCCAAAACAGGACGAGAAGTTGAAATCGGCGCCGACTCTCGGAAGGGTGGGACACTTCACTCGCCAACCGGAAGGAAGCACATGCTGACCCTCACCGAAAACGCAAGCACCATCGTTCGCACGATCACCACCCAGACCGCGGGCACCGAGGATAGCGGCCTCCGCATCTCCAGCTCGGCCGCCGACAGCGCCGACCTGGCCGTCGCCGTCGCCGAGTCCCCCGAACCGCTGGATGAGGTGCTCGAGGTCGCCGGCGCTCGAGTATTCCTCGAGGAGAACGCCGCAGCCGTTCTGAACGACAAGATCCTCGACGCCCAAGTGGATGAGGAAGGCGCCGTCCGCTTCGCTATCGGGGACCAGTCCGCGCTCCAGAGTTAAACCCGCCGTAACCGTGGCGAAACAGATCCACGGTTCACTGGCACCATGACGAGCACGCACGCGAGGGACGACCGCGCCTCCTCGACGGTCTCGGTGACCGTGGAGACCCCGCGCCAACCCGAGGTGATCGAACTCCTTCGGCTCGGTACGGCATTCGCCCAGTCCCTCTACCCACCGGAGAGCAACTTCCTCCTGGATGTCGAAGAACTCGACCGCCCGGGAATCTCCGTCTACGTCGCGCGAAACGAGGGCGGCCGTGCGATCGGCATGGCCGCCCTCGTCCCGTGGGGCGTCGCCGTGACGGAACTGAAACGGATGTTCGTCCGCGACGACGCCCGTGGACAAGGTGTCGGAACGCGGCTGCTCGAACGAATCGAAGCCGACGCCCGCGCCGCGGGCCTCCGCCAGATCGTGCTCGAGACGGGCACGCTCCATACCGACGCGCAGGCGCTGTACGCGCGCTGCGGGTACAGCGCTATTCCTCAGTTCGGCCAGTACATCAGCGAGAAGCACAGCTACTGCATGGCGAGGATGCTCTCGCACTGACGCGGTGCCCCCAAGGCTGACCGTGAACGTCAACGAGGGGAAAACATCGAGGGAACCGTCTGCGGTGCGGATACCGCGCAGTTGCGAAGCACTGGTGGTGCCCGGTGAAGGCCCATCTGCTTGTCGCAGCCATGATCGCAGCGCTCCTCAGCGGGTGCAGCGGGATCCCAGGCACAGATCCGACGTCAGAGGAATCGGTCATTGTCAACGGGAACTCCCCGTTCACCACCGACGGCATCGAAGCAGTGACGAACAGCCAGGACGCCGTCTTCGACGGGCAAGCCCCTAGGCCATAAGCTGCGTGCATGGACGCAACGGCGCAGTGGGTGGATCGGCGAACGATCGCAACCTACGCAATCGGTTCGCTCGGCACCGGAGGATTCGCGACGCTGCCGGGCCTCGTACTTCTCTACTTCCTCACCGACACGCTCGGCGTCGCTGCCTTGGCCGCCGGTCTCGTCGTCGCCGCGGCGAAGATCTGGGATGTCCTGATCGACCCGGTGATCGGCAACCGCAGCGATCACAGCCTGGCCACCACCGGGTCCCGTCGCCGGTACATGATCATCGGCGGCCTCACACTCCCGGTGTTCTTCCTACTCACTTTCGCGGTTCCTGCGGGGCTCGGCCCCGTGGCATCCGCGGGCTGGGTCTTCGTGGCCTTCGTCGGTTGCGCCACAGCTTTCAGCCTGTTCCAGGTGCCGTACATCGCCCTGCCCGCTGAGCTCGCATCCGGGTACGACGATCGCACCCGCCTGTTGACCTGGCGTGTGGTGGTGCTCACCGTCGCCATCCTCCTGTTCGGGGCCGGTGGTCCATTGCTGCGCGGGCTCGGCGATGACCCGAGGGTCGGGTACCTGATCATGGCGGCTGTCGCGGGTCTCGTGCTCGGTGCCGGGATGCTGGTGGCGTCGTCCGTCGCGCCGCGAGATCAACCGATCGCCCGCCGCTCTCCTCCGTTGTCCCCCGCGGCCGGTTACCGTGCCGGACTCGACACGCTGCGTCGCAGCCGTCCGTTCCGTGCCCTCCTCGGAACCTTCGTGCTGCAGGGCTTGGCAACAGGGATGATGCTCGCCGGCGCCCAATATGTGGCGACCTGGGTGCTGCGCTCAGAGGATTCCGTGACCCTGCTCTTCGTGGCCCTCATCGCTCCGGCGCTGCTTCTTGCCCCGGCGTGGGGTCGTTTCGCCCGCCGGGTCGGCAAGGAGCGTGCCTTCGCTCTCGCCAGCAGCCTGTTCGGCGTCGCCGCCCTTGCCCTGCTCGGCCTGGCGTGGGCACCTGGGCTCTGGGTGTACGCACCGGTGGCACTCGCCGGCGCCGCCTACGCCGGAATGCAGTCCTTGCCGATGGCCATGCTCCCCGATGTGATCTCCCACGACGCCCGAACGAACGGCGAGGGCCACGCCGGCACCTTCAGCGGCGTATGGACCGCCGGCGAAACCGCCGGGATGGCGTTCGGCGCGACCGTTCTCTCGGTGATCCTCGCCGCCACAGGGTACGCCGAACGCGTCGTGGGTCAGTCGGTCGACCAGTCATCATCCGCCCTTCTGGGTATCGTGCTCAGCTTCAGCGTGGTGCCCGCACTCCTCCTCATCGCGAGCCTCTTCACGTTGCGCCGGTACCGCTTGAGGCAGGGTGACATCGATCTTCCGACAGCCCCTCTCAGCCGGGGGAATCTGGCCAGATGACATCCGCACTCTCGGGCCGTTCCGCCGAAATCCTCGCGACGCTCACCCGGCTGAGGGCAGCGGACGCCCCGACCCGTGGAGGCCGAGTCCTGTCGTACGTCTACGACTCCGGTCTCGCCGAACTCGACGAGCTGGCGGCCGAGGCGATCCGGATCATGCAGCCGGTCAATGGTCTCGACCCGACAGCATTCCCGTCGGTGGCGGCGATGGAGCGGGATATCGTCCGGTTCGCCAGGCGAATGCTGCACGGAGACGACGTCGTCGGCACGGTCACGTCAGGGGGCACCGAGAGTTGTCTCCTCGCGGTGAAGACGGCGCGGGATGTCTGGCGCGCGGCGGGCGGGACGGGGACACCCCGTCTGCTCGCCCCCGTCACGGTTCACGCAGCGTTCTCCAAAGCGGCTCAGTACTTCGACCTCGAGCTTGACCTCGTTCCCGTGGACGCCGGCGGGGAGGTCGGGCCGGAGTGCCTCACGGAGCGGTTCGGCCCCGACGTCGCGCTCGTCGTCGTGTCGGCGCCGGCCTACCCGCATGCGTCGCTCGACCCGGTCGCGCAGGTCGCGGCTGCAGCTGCGGACGCCGGCATCGCCGTGCACGTGGATGCGTGCATCGGCGGCTTCGTGCTGCCGTGGTGGGCGGGCGACGCCGATCCGCTGCCCGCGTGGGATTTCGCCGTCGAGGGTGTCACGAGCGTGTCCGCCGACCTGCACAAGTTCGGGTACGCACCGAAGGGAGCATCCGTTCTGCTGCATCGGGGTCGTGACAGGCACCGCGCGCAATACTTCGCCACCCGCCGCTGGCCCGGTTACCCCGTTGTCAACGCGACGATGCTCGGTTCGAAATCAGCGGGTGCCCTTGCCGCTGCCTGGGCGATCATCGAAAGGCTCGGGGAGTCCGGGTTCGCCGAGCTCGCGGCGTCCTGTCGGCGGTCGACGGATGCCGTCACGGCGGCCGTGCAGGCGATCGACGGGCTGCGCGTGGTCGGTTCCCCCGTCGGACCGTTGTGCGCGGTGGCGACCGACGACTCAGTGCAGGAGGATCGGCGCGTCGACCCGCACCACTGGGCCGACTCGGTCAGACAACGCGGCTGGCTGCTGCAGTTGCAGCCGGGGCTGGTCCAGTCAGACGGGACCCGGCTGCCGCACACCACCCATCTGACGATCACGCCGGTCACCGAGTCGGTGCTTCCTGGCCTTCTCTCAGCCCTGACGTCCGCCGCCGACGAGGTCAGGGGCGTGTCTGCGGCGTCGGCAGCCGACGTGGTCGCCGGGCTTCCGGCTGGGTTCGGCGACGCGCTCGCTGCCCTCGGGACCCGCACCGACCAGCTCGACTCTGCGGAGGCATCCGCTCTTCTCAACAGTCTGGGTCTCGGCATCCGTGACGGAGGGCCGGTGCTCCCCGAACGGATGGCGCCCCTGCTCGCCCTGCTCGAATCGCTGCCGGCGCCGCTCACCGAGCGGCTGCTGGTCGAGCTGCTGGCCGGGCTCACCGAACCGTAGTCGCAGCGGCCTCCCGTGCGGTGCGGCGGGCGATTCTCCGCTCACGTGCGCCCTCGACGAGGTTGTACAGCGTTGGCAGAACGATCAGGGTGAGGAACGTCGACGACACGAGCCCGCCGATCACGACGATCGCGAGCGGCTGAGAAATGAAGCCGCCGTGGCCGGTGATGCCGAGCGCCATGGGCACGAGGGCGAAGATCGTGGCGAGCGCCGTCATCAGAATCGGCCGCAACCGGCGGCTCGCTCCGTGCCGGACCGCGTCGGCGACGGCCATGCCGCGATCCCGGTACTGGTTCACGAGGTCCACGAGGACGATGGCGTTGGTCACCACGATGCCGATGAGCATGAGTACACCGATGAGGGATGCCACGCCGAGCGGCACCCCGGTCAGCACCTGCAGTCCGATGGCACCGGTCGCCGCGAACGGCACGGACACGAGCAGAAGCAGCGGCTGGCGCAGTGACCGGAACGTCGCCACCATCACCACGTAGACGATGAGGATCGCGGCGAGCATGGCGAGCCCGAGCTGCTGGAACGCTGTCGACTGGTCCGCCGTCACGCCGCCGAGGGTGGCTGTCGCGCCGCCGGACAGGTCGAGGTCATCGACCGCGGCCGTGACTTCAGCGCTCGCCGTTCCGATGTTGTCGCTCGACGGCGTGATGGCGACCGTCGCCGACCGCTGCCCACGAACAGTGGTGATCGACGAGGGTCCGTCGACCTCGCCGACGGTGGCGAGCGAGTCGAGTCGCACCGGCCCGAGCATCGTCGGAACGGTCAGCGCGGCGAGTTCCTCGACGGTGGCTGGCGGGTCCTCGCTGGCGAGGTAGATGCTCACGGTGGTCTCGTCGATCACGACGGTTCCGATTGTCGACGGCTGCATGGCGGCAGACACGATGCTGCCAAGGGCGACCTCGGAGTATCCGGCCTCCGCAGCCGTCAACCGATCGACCTGCACCGCGATGTACGGCCGGGAGTCGCTGAGGTTGTTGGTGACCTGGCGCATCCCAGGGAGGTCCTTCGCGGCATCCGTCACCGCATCCGTCGCCTCGCGCAGGGTCTGCTGGTTGGGCGCGGTGATGTCGACCTCGATGTCGCTCGACGCTCCGAAGCCTCCGGATGCCACGACCTCGATCTCACCGGCACCGTCGACACGGTCGAGCTCGGTCCGCACCCGCGACTGGAGTGCTTCCTGGTCGGCGTCCTCGTTCGTCGTGATCGAGTAGGTGATGCTCCCCGCGCCGCCCCCGGTGAATGCGTCGCGGAGGGAACTTCCGGAGGAGCCGATCGATAGTTGCACGCTGTCGATGTCGTCGATGTCGCGGAGGGCGTCCTCGACGAGCCCGGCTGCGGCATCCTGCGCCGCGAGGCTGGACCCGACCGGCAGCTCCTGTGAGACGGTGAGCGTGTTCTGGCCTGAGTTGCCGAGGAAGTTCGTCTTCATGAACGGCACGAGGGCGACCGTTCCGCCGAGCACGAGCACGGCCAGGAGGATCGTGACGACCGAGTGTTTGAGGGTCCAGTTCAGCAGCGGCAGGTAACCCTTCTGCAGCCGGGTGGGGTGGTCGAGCTCGTCCTCGTCCTCGCCACCGTTCCGGCGACCGCGGCGGGTAGGCGCAGACGCGGCAGGCACCTCAGCCGGTTTCCCCAGGGACGGCGTGGACTCCTGCGCCTCGACGGCGAGTACCGCCGTCGGCGGTGTTTCCGATCCCACCGCCTCGTGCCGCGGCGGAGCGAGCAGGTACCTGGCGTCGACGATGGCCGGGGAGGCGAACACCCCCGCTGGCAGGCGTCGCTCCGGTGACTCGGAGTGGGCGTTGACGCCGTCTGCGACACCCACTGCCTGCTCCGACTCAGCGGCTGCGGCCCGTGCGGCCTTTCGGGCGGCCGCACGTGACACCTTCTGCGGTTTGGTGGTCGCTGCCCTCGCTTCTTTCGCCCGGAGGAACCAGTAAGCGAGAACGGGAACGATCGTCAGCGAGACGAGAAGCGAGGCCAGCAGCGCGATGGTGACGGTGAGGGCGAACGGACGGAACAGTTCCCCGGTCATGTCCCCGACGAAGGCCAGCGGCAGGAACACGGCGACGGTGGTGATGGTCGAGGCGGTGATCGCCCCGGCCACCTCCCGCACGGCGGTGAGGATGGAGAAGGCACGACCATCGGCGCTGCGGTCCCGCGCGGCATTCATGTGCCGTTTGATGTTCTCGATCACGACGATCGAGTCGTCGACGACGCGACCGATGGCGATCGTCAGCGCGCCGAGGGTGAGGATGTTGAGGGTGTAACCGGTGGCTTGCAGCCCGATGAAGGTGATCAGCACCGATGTCGGGATGGAGATGGCGGTGACCAGCGTCGCCCGCAGGTCGAGAAGGAAGATGAGGATGATGAGCACGGCGAACGCGAGCCCCAGCAGCCCCTCCGTCGCCAGCGCCTCGATCGACTCCTCGATGTATGGAGCCTGGTCGAACACGATGGTCAGGTTCACGTCCGAACCGAGGGCTTCTTCGAGCTGGGGCAGGAGCGAGCGGACGCCCTTGGACACGTCGACGGTATTCGCGGCTGGGACCTTGGTGACCGCGATCGTCAGCGCTGGCTTGCCATCGACGCGTGAGATGCTCGTCACCGGGTTGTCGGTGAGTTCGACGGATGCCACGTCGCCGAGGGTGAGGACGGTGCCGGGTTGGGCCTGCCCGACGAGCGGCAGCGCGGCGATGTCGTCGACTGAGCCGAGCTTCGATCCTGTCTGCACCGCGAAAGTGACGTCGTCCTCGGTGATCTCTCCTGCCGGCTGGAGCACACCGTTCTGCTGGAGTGTGTTGCCGATCGCGGCGGAGCCGACGCCTGCGGTCTGCAGCCTGGCGGCATCCGGGGTGATGGTCACACGCTCGCCGACATTGCCGATGACGGCTGCCTCGCGTACCCCGTCGATGTCTTCGATGTCGGGAACGGCTGTGCGGCTCAACGCTTCTGACAGGGCGTCCGTGTTTCCGTCGCCGCCGGTAGCCGCGAGCTGGATGACGGGGAGGTCGTCGAGGCTGCCCGAGAGCACCTGTGTGTCCAGATCGGCGGGGAGCCGGGATTTGATCCGGTTGATCGCCTGGTTGATCTTCTGCTCGGCCGTGGCCAGATCGGTGCCGTAAGTGAACGTGGCGGAGATCAGGCTGAGGTTGGTCGTCGATGTCGCCGCCGTCGACTCGAGCCCGGCGACGCCCTGGATGGCTGTTTCGATCGGGGTGGAGACGTCGTCGTTGACCACCTCGGGTGCTGCCCCCGGGTAATTGGTGATGATCGCCAGTTGCGGGAACTGCACGCTCGGCGCGAGTTCCTGCTTGAGGCTGGTCAGCGCGATGCCGCCAAACACAGCCGCGACGATCGTGATGAGCGCAATGAGCGCCCTGTTCTTCATGCTCAGAACGGCGAGGGCGTGCACGGTACTCCTGATGTCCAGCGAAGGATGCCGCGATCGCGACGAGCGACGGCCTTCCAGCCGCTCACCAGTGAAATTCTGTCACAGTACTTGGGCCGGTTTCCCCGAAACCGGGTGCATACCCAGCGGATCAGGTCACACAATTTCGGCGTGCAGCGCAGCATCGGGCACTGGGGCTCGCATGATCGACCGCCAGGCGACCGACAGTGCGTCGAGGGCCCGTTCCGTGTCGGCGAGCGGATAGGTGATCGGGATGCGAAGGAATCGTTCGAATGCCCCGTCGATACCGAAACGCGGACCGGTCGCGACGAGAAGTCCCTGGCTGCGGGCGGCGAGGACGAGCTGCGAACTCACCGGCGCACCGAGCCCCGCCCAGATCGCCAGCCCGCCGTTCACATGGGGAACCTGCCAATGCGGGAGCCGGTCGGCCAGAACCCGTTCGACGAGGTCGCGGGTGGCCGCGAGCTGATCCCGTCGACCGCGAAGGATGTCAGGCATCGCCGGCAGCAGCTCGAGGACGGTGAGCTGTTCGAGGATCGGCGTGCCGAGGTCGCCGACGTTGCGGGCAGCGACCAGTTTGCGGATCACGCCGCGGTCGGCCCTGATCCACCCGATACGCAGGCCGCCCCAGACCGTCTTCCCGACGGAGCCGACGGTGAGGATCGCCGCGCCGGCATCGTCTGAAGCGGCAAAGGGCACGAATGGTGTTCCCCTGTCGATGTCAAGCTCTGCCGTCGTCTCGTCGATGACGAGCACCGTGCCTTGCCTCGCCGCCGCCCTACAGACCCTGCGGCGTGCCTCCACCGACATCGTGGCACCGGTGGGGTTGTGGAAGTCCGGCATGAGGTAAGCGATCGTGGGCGACGACTGGTCGATGGCCTGCTCGAGGTTCTCGGTATTCCATCCGTCGTCGGCGGTGACCGCAACCGGCACCAGGCGCGCACCGGCGGCACGGAGCGCGTCGTGGGCGTGCGGATAGGTCGGCTGCTCGATCACCGCCCGGTCGCCGCGCGACAGGTGCGTTCTTGCGATCAACCCGATGGCATGCTGCGCCCCGAGGGTCACCAGGATCTCGTCTGGCGATGTGGGAAGGCCCGCGTCGATGTACCGGTCGGCGATGGCCGCCCGAAGTTCGGGCAGTCCGATCGTGTCGTAGTCGAACCCGTCGAGGTAGTGCCCGAGCCGGTGAGCGGCCCGCTGCGCGGCGTCGGTGAGTTGGGGCGCTGCCGGAAGCGCCGCCTTGCTGAAGTCCAGGTAGCCGGGTGCGCTCGACGGGACGGGCGCCGGCCGGACACCTGGGAGTTGAGCGATGCTTCCGGAGCCCCGGATGCTTTCGAGGAAGTCCCTGTCACGGAGCTCGCGGTATGCGGCCGTCACGGTGGTTCGGCTGATGTCCAGGCGCTCGGCCAGGTCCCGCTCGGCAGGGAGCCGGGTGTCGGCCGGGATCCGGCCATCGAGGATCAGCAGGCGAATGCGATCGGCGAGCGAACGATACGCGGCGTCGTCGGTACGCCAGCGCCCGAGCAACGCAGCGAGAGCACGTGCAGTGATGTGGACCTCTGACATAAGGCCACTCTAGGCAGATTGGCCTCTTGATGAAAGGCCAATTATCGAATTGGATAGAGACCATGTTCCGTCGAACCGTCCAATTGCTCCTGGGTCTCTTCCTGTACGGTGTGGCCCTTGCGCTCATCGTCCGGGCGGCGATCGGCGTGGCCCCCTGGGATGTCCTGACGCAGGGGATCTCGCTGAAGACCGGCTGGGGTTTCGGAGCGATCACCATCGGTGTCGGCATCGTCGTGCTCCTCTTCTGGATTCCGCTGAAACAGAAGCCAGGGGTCGGCACAGTGCTCAATGTGCTGCTCGTCGGACCAGCTGCCGACGTCGGCCTGTGGCTCATCCCTGAGAACCTCGACCTGTGGATTCGAATCCTGATGTTCCCGGCCGGGCTGTTCGTCCTCGCACTGGCGACCGGGCTGTACATCGGAGCCCGTTTCGGGGCCGGACCCCGCGACGGGCTGATGACGGGCATCCACGAACGTACCGGCTGGCCGATCTGGGTCGGCCGCACTGGGGTCGAGGTCTTCGTTCTCGCCGCTGGCTGGATCCTCGGCGGAAACGTCGGCGTCGGTACCGTTCTCTTCGCACTGCTCGTCGGCCCTCTGTGCAACCTCACCATTCCCTGGTTCCGCATCGTGCTGCCTGGTGACACAGCTCAGCCCGGCGGTGTCAGGGACGGACTCGAGGGCTCGGTGAAGCCGAGCGAGCCCCTCGTGGACTCCCCCGCCAACTAGGCGACGACATCCGCCCACCCGGCTGGGAACCGGGACAGGCGGATGCCGGGGTGCATTCGAACCGCTACCGGCTGCGGTTCGCGGAGATCGTGAGAGCGTTTCGGACGAATCGGGCGCCCGCCAGCGGATCCGTATCTTTCGCCGATGCGTGGTTTTCTCTGCCATCAGTTGTGCAGCTCGTTCCAGTTTGATGAGGGTGTCCTCGACCGCGAGAGCACAACGGCGATCGCGGGAGCCCGAGACCGAGGCCCAGGAGGAGCAGAATTCTCTGCAACCGAACGAGCGCCTCTTCGTAGTAGCGGGATCCATTCGAGCCGAGTCTGCTCGGGCGCAGGAGCGCGACGTCGCCGTAGTGCCGGAGCGTTCTGCTCGGTGTTCCCGCGTGCTTTACGACCTCCTGGATCGATTACTCCATCGTCCTCACCGCCTCTCAAACCAGGTAGAGGTTGACGTAGCGTCAACGTCACGCTCTCTGTGAATTGCGGATGCTGCGCCGGTAGCGAATAATCGCACCGACCCCTCCTCGATTGGACCCTCATGGAAATCATCACTGTTGGCGATCTCGCGAAGCTTCCGGGCGCAGCGATCATCGATGTGCGCGAGCCTGATGAGTTCGCCCAGGTGCGGGCCGTCGGTGCCGTCAGCATCCCGATGAGCCAGTTCCTCGAGCGAGAGAATGAACTCCCCGCTGATGAGACCCTGTACATCATTTGCGCCTCCGGCGCCCGGAGCGCGCGGGTCGTCGAGTACCTCGAGTCGCGCGATCGTCGCGCCGTGAACGTCGAGGGCGGCACCTACGCCTGGAGCGGCGCCGGCCTCCCCGTCGACCAGGGCTGAGTTCGATTCCTGAGTGTTCCTCGAAACCTCTTGATTCCCTTCCCGACGCGATATATCGTAATTTCACTTGTCGCGATATATCGCGACGTCGCATGGGCTTCGGTCGGCAGGAGAAGGAAGAACAATGGCATTGGAAAAATGGGTCGTGCTCCCCGGGGAGTCACGCATCATCGACGTCGAGCTTGTTCGCAAGCTCAAAGTCGGCCTGATCGGCGGCAAGATCGACATTCTCGGCCACGATGAAGAGTCGGCTCGCATCGAAGTCCACAGCGTCACCGGCAAAGACCTCAAGATCACGATCGACGGAGACGTACTCGAAATCGACCACCCACAGCTGGGTTGGGAGAACTTCCTCGACGTCTTCAAGTCGTTCGGCCAGAACTCCGCCAAGGCGGAGATCAGCGTCCTCGTGCCCCGCACCGTCGCACTGACCTTCGGGATGGTCTCCGCGAACGCCCTCATCTCCGGGCTCAAGACGAGCGCAAGACTGTCGACCGTGAACGGGGAACTGCAGGTCGAAGGCGTGACGGGCAACCTGGACCTCAACAGCGTCTCAGGGGAGATCAGCGTCCAGTCGCATACGGGATCCGTCAACGCGCACACCGTCTCGGGAGACATCACCGCTTCGGGGAACATCTCGAAGTTCTCGAGCGACGGGGTCTCGGGCGACGTCTTCGTCGACGCGCACGGTCACTGTGACCGCATCGCCACCAACACGGTCTCAGGCAACCTGACAGCCCGCCTGTCCCCGGACGTCGGCACGCGCTACGTCGTCAACACCGTTTCGGGCAGGCTTCAGCTCGAGAATGCCGTGATCAAGGGCACCCGCGGTCGTGGCTTCACGAGCACGACAGAGGGTGACGGCAACTTCTACACGGATGTCGTCGCCAACTCGGTTTCCGGCAATGTCACCGTGATCCGCCGTTCGGATGCCGCGCCGGCTGGCACAGACGACGCGTTCTCGACGGGTGGTGTGGCATGAGCCCTGTCTTCAGCCACGGAAGCCTCCGCCTTTACCTGTTGAGTCTGCTGGCGGAGGGCCCGAAGCATGGCTACGAACTGATTCAGTCGCTCTCCGACCGATTCGGGGGAACCTATTCGCCGAGCGCCGGCACGATCTACCCCCGGCTGGCGAAGCTCGAGGAAGACGGCCTCGTGACGAAGGAAAGCGACGGACGCAAGACCGTCTATTCCATCACCGACGCGGGACGCCGCGAACTCGACGGACGCCAGGGCGACCTCGACGCGATCGAGCTCGAACTCACCGACTCGGTCCGCCGCCTCGCCGACGAGGTGCGCAGCGGCGTCACCCATGCGATGCGCAGCCTCAAGGCTGACCTTGCCTCTGCCGCTCGCCAGGCCAAACAATCCGCGTCCAGTGCGCCTTTCGCCTCGACCGAAGAGCCAGACGATCGCACGACCAGCCGCATTGCCCTGCACGACGCCGATGTGGTGATCGCCGAGTTCCGTCAGCAGCTCCGCTCCGACCTCCGCAAGCAGGTGGCGATTGGCACGCTGTCGGATGCCACGGTGCAGCAGTTGCGGGCAGATCTTGCCCGCGTGCGAGACGGCATCAGGGCGGCGTTCGGCACGACGACCGAATAACGAAGCTCAGCAGGAACACGACTATGAGGTGGCTCACCGGAACCTGGGCGAGAAGGCGGGGCTGGTCGTGGTGTCGGCGCATCTCGTCGACGATGTCCTCACCGTGGCGGTGTCGGTGGCATCCGGCGTCGACAACATCATCTCAGCGCTGCCTGCACTGAGCCCGATTCGCGGCGAAAGAAAGAGGCGACCAGCGATCCGTCCCTCGAGCAGGGCACTCCCCGATCGGTCTCGGCCGCCCGGACGGCCGATCCGAGCGGGCCGCCATGCTAAGATCGAGGTTAGTCTTTATCGTTCCCTGGTGGGTGAAAACCATAGGGCGGATCTTCACCGCCCCGCTACTAATTCGTAAGGGGGTCTCGCATGGGGCGTGGCCGTCAGAAGGCAAAGCACACCAAGATCGCGCGTGAGCTTAAGTCATTCAGTCCTGATGTGAACTACGACGCACTTGAGCGTGAGCTCACGGGTCATTCGCACGACGACGCTTACAGCGACGAAGCGGCAAAGTGGTCGGAGTACACAGACGACTTGCCTGCAGGGGAGCCCAAGAGGGCTTGATTTCGGTCACTGCGCTTGTCGAAGTGCGGCGTCGCGGTCACTGAGCCCGTCGAAGCGTGGCCCTTCCACCATACCCAGAAGCGTGCACGCAGCCGCTCGAGAGACCCGGCCGCTATCGTGCCGCCGAGCCCACCGACGCTGAACCGGTAGAAGCTGCGCAGTCGCGGGCGCGTGTCGGTCCGGGCCCGCACCGAGCGAAGCATCCGCCGAAGGGCCGAACCCGGATTCTCGCCCGCGGCGATCTCGCGGTTCACCTCTGATTCAGTGACCATGGACTCACGCCATATCGCGAGACCGGGGTTTTGCCGCGAGGTCAGGCAATGACGGTGACCGCCACGACCCAGGTGATGGCTCCGAGAACGGAGACCACCCCGGTCGCGCCGGCGACAACCATCAGAAGTTCGTCCCGCGCTCCCTGGCGCACCTCGCTGAACGGGCTAGCCAACCGCTCGGAATGTCGTGATATCAAACTCATGTCGTCGTGCCTCCTCCCAAAAGGGTGACACGACCATGGGGAATGCGGATAAAACGCATCCGGCGTTGACAGCGACGCCCCTGAGCCGATAAGGGCGAGGAGACGGCTCAGGTCAGGACAGCTGGGTCCGCTCGACCCACTCCAGGTACTCGGGCGTCACGGTACCGGTGACGTAATCGCCGGTGAAGCAGCTCATCTCGAGATCAGTCACGTTCGACCCCTGGAGGATCGCCTGCTTCATGTCTTCGACCTCCTGGTAGATGAGGCGGTCAGCGCCGAGTTCCCGCGCGATCTCAGGGATTTTGCGGTTGTGGGCGACGAGCTCGTTGCGCGATGGCATGTTGATGCCGTAGACGTGCGGGAAGCGCACGGGCGGAGCAGCCGAAGTGAACGTCACCTTGTTGGCGCCGGCGGCACGGGCCATGTCGACGATCTCCTTCGAGGTCGTCCCCCGCACGATGGAGTCATCGACGATGAGGATGTTCTTCCCTTTGAACTCCGTCGACATGGCGTTGAGCTTCTGCCTGACGCTTTTCTTACGCTGAGCCTGACCAGGCATGATGAAGGTCCGGCCGACGTAACGGTTCTTGTAGAAGCCCTCGCGGTATTCGATCCCGAGTTTTTGCGCTACCTGCATGGCCGCCGGGCGCGATGAATCCGGAATGGGCATGACGACGTCGATGTCCCCCATCGGCGCGTGCTGGGCGATGGTATCTGCCAGCCGGTCGCCGAGTCGGAGGCGGGCTTCGTAGACCGAAATGCCGTTCATGACCGAGTCAGGGCGAGCGAGGTAGACGTACTCGAAGGAGCAGGGCACGAGTCGTGGGTTCTTCGCGCACTGGCGCGAGTACATCTCACCCGAGGTCGTGATGAAGATGGCCTCACCAGGGGCGACCTCACGGACGACCTCGTACCCGGCGCTTTCGAGCACGAGCGACTCGGATGCGACGATCCACTCATCCCCCACCAAACCGGCGGAACGGCGGCCGAGGATGAGCGGGCGGATGCCGAACGGGTCGCGGAACGCGAGCAGCCCGTGGCCGGCGATCATGGCGATTGCGGCGTACGACCCTTCAACCCGCTCGTGCACCTGCGACACGGCGGTGAAGACCTGATCCGGGTCGAGTTCGAGGCCGGCGATCTGTGACTGCAACTCGGTGGCGAGCACGTTGAGCAGCATCTCCGTGTCACTCGTCGAGTTCACGTGCCTGCGGTCGATGCGGAAGAGCTGGTCGGCCAGCTCACGGGTGTTGGTGAGGTTGCCGTTGTGCACGAGGATGATGCCGTATGGCGCGTTCACGTAGAACGGCTGAGCTTCCTGCTCGTTGTCCGCGATTCCCTTGGTTGCGTACCGGACGTGGCCGAGACCCATCTTGCCCTGCAGAGAACGCATGTCGCGGGTGCGGAACGCCTCCCTGACCTGACCCTTCGCCTTGTGGATGTGGAAGGTGGGGCCGTCAGCTGTGGCGATGCCCGTCGAGTCCTGACCGCGGTGTTGCAGGAGCAGCAACGCGTCGTAGACCTGCTGGTTGACCGGTTCCGGTGAGACGATGCCGACGATGCCGCACATTCTTAGCTGGCTCCTAGGGTTGCTGTGAGGTTAATGGGAGTAGCTTCCGACCAGGCGCACGGCGCCGCCGTTCACACCCTTCGCACCTTGTTCGAATCCAGTCAGGTCACGAGGCGTCGTGTGCACGGTTCCGACCTGCCAGGCGGGGATGCCGCCGGCAGTGAGGTCCGCGGCGATCGCGGTCGCCGCATCCGCCCGAACGACGGCGAAGAAGCCGATGCCCAGGTTCCAGGTGCCCTCGGCACTCTCGAGCGTCGAGGAGGCGAGGTCGCTCAGCGCACGGAAAACCGGGGCGGGCGACCAGCTGCTGCGGTCGACCTCGACCCAGCTGCCGACGGGGAGTACCCGGGCGAGGTTCGCGGCGATCCCGCCGCCGGTGACGTGGGACAGCGAGTGCACGGCGCCTGGGCGCCGTGCGATCAGGTCGAGAAGCGGCGAGGTGTACAGGCGGGTCGGCTCGAGGAGGACCTCGCCGACGATCCCGCCGAGTTCGGCAGAGGTATCGGTGAAGGCGATGCCCCGTTGCGCGAGGATATGCCGCACGAGAGAGTAACCGTTCGAGTGCAGACCGGAGGACTCGAGAGCGATCACCGCGTCGCCATCCTCGACAAGGTGGGCGCCGAGCAGGTCGTCTGCTTCGATCACTCCGGTTGCGGCGCCGGCCACGTCGTAGTCGTCCGGACCGAGAAGACCGGGGTGCTCGGCCGTCTCACCACCGACGAGGGCCGTGCCGGTGGCGGAACAGGCGCGGGCGATTCCCGCGACGATGTCGGCGATGCGCTGCGGCACGACCTTGCCGCAGGCGATGTAGTCGGTCATGAAGAGCGGTTTCGCTCCGACCACCACGATGTCGTCGACGACCATGCCGACGAGGTCCTGGCCGATCGTGTCGTGCTTGTCGATGGCCTGCGCGATGGCGACCTTCGTGCCGACGCCGTCGGTCGATGTGGCGAGCAGCGGGCGCCGGTAGGAGGTGAGGAAGGACACATCGAAGAGACCGGCGAATCCGCCGACGCCTCCGAGGACTTCAGGGCCGTGGGTGTTCGAGACCGCTGACTTCATGAGCGAGACGGCGAGGTCCCCGGCTGCGGTGTCAACACCAGCCTGCCGATAACTCGAGGAGGAGTCGTCCGCCGGGGAATGGTTGCTCACGCTTTGCCCTCGTTCGTCGTGGGGGGAATCTGCGGGGGGTTTTGCTCGAGGGCCGGGGCGGATGCCGTGTCGAGCGTTTCCGTTTCGACGTGCGTCCCTGCGACGGGAGCCTCATGCACGTCAACTCTATCCGCTTCGACGATGCGGCTTCTCCTGCTGCTCCTGCGGTCGAGCAGGATCGCGACGGTGAGGGCAAGGCCGATACCGATCACCAGGAAGATGAGCAGCAGGAAACCGAAGATCTGGAGTTGCGAGTATTCAGCGAATCCCTTCGCCCGTGCGTATTCGAAATCCTGCGGGATGGCGACAGTGAGCACGAAAGCGGCGACAGCGCCGAGCAGGGCGCCAACCGTGGCGAAGTTGCCGTACTTCGGCGAGCGCCGGACCGCCACCCTCCGACGGCCGGCGCTCTCGCCTGACGGGTCGGATTGCGCGGAAGGGGAGTCTGGCTCAGGACGGGCTGGCTCAGTGTTCATAGTCCTATTGTCCCTTATCCGAGCGGGTGCCTTCTTCGTTCGGACCAGCTTGCGTGTGACGTCAAATTCAGCAACGCCCCCCAAATTCAGGAGATCCTTGCGACACGCCGCATCGGTGAGGCCCTTGGACGGCGTGTCGGGCCACTTCTGCTGAATGTGGAGTCGCGCGTTGGGCTCCGGCGGGGAGAGATGTGACGGTGAGCACGGTCTCCTCCGGTTGATTCGCCCCGTTCCGTTGCTGGCGAGCGAGGCCATCCGTCCGGCTACCCTGTGAGGATGACAAGCGAGACGACGAAGCCCGGCTTCCTCACGGGATTCGCGGCCGGCATCCGGCTCCTCGGACGAGGCTTCCGGCTGTGGGGCACATCCCCACGGCTCATGCTGATCGGCGCGATCCCCGGCCTCATCACCCTGACCGTTTTCACCGTGGCCGTCGTGCTGCTCGCGCTCAACCTCGAAAACCTCGCCACCCTCGTCACTCCGTTCGCGAACACCTGGGATGAGGCGTTCCGCTCAGGCCTCCGGCTCCTCGTCGCACTCGCCCTCATCGCAGCCGGGGTCCTCCTTCTCGTTTACCTCTTCGCCGCGGTGACCCTGCTGATCGGCCAGCCCTTCTTCGAGAGGATCTCGGAGCGGGTCGAGGACTCGCTCGGCGGCGTCGAGAATGCTGTCGACGTTCGGTTCTGGCCGTCTGTTGCTCGGGGGCTCAGTGAATCGCTACGCATTCTCGCCATCACAGTCGGTGTCGGACTTGGGCTCCTGCTGCTGGGCTTCATCCCGGTACTCGGCCCCGTCTGTGCCGGAATCCTCGGCGCTGTCGGCGGCGGATGGTTCCTCGCCCTCGAGCTCACCACTGCGCCGTTCGAACGCCGGGGGTTGAGGCTGGCCGATCGGCGCCGGCTGCTGAATGCCCAACGCTCCACCACCCTTGGTTTCGGCGTGGCCGTGTTCCTGCTCTTCCTCGTGCCTTTCGGAGCACTCGTGACCATGCCAGCGGCCGTTGCTGGAGGCACTCTGCTTGCCCGACGGTCCCTGGGAGAGTCCGACCACCTTCCCGCCCAGCCGGCGGCGCGCGCACCGCAGCTCTGAGCCGGCTTCCGCGCAGGCTGATCACGCGTTCCGGAACATCCGGTGCGACGGGTGACGCGTTCCGGAACATTCGGTGCGACGGGTGACCCGGTCCGGAACCGGTGAACGCGCGCGGGTGGGGCGGGGAATCGGTCCACCGCCGATTCGCGGTCAGCGCGGCAAACGGAGGACCGGGATGTGCCCGGTCAGGTCCGCGCGCTGCCCCGAGGCCGTGACGGTGCCGGATGCCGCGGCATCCGACCACGACAACGCACCGGTGGCGAGGGCGAGCCAGGTTTCGGCATCCGTCTCGATGACATTCGGCGGGGTGCCACGGGTGTGTCTGGGCCCTTCGATGCACTGCACGGCGCCGAACGGGGGCACGCGAACCTCGAGGGTGTTGCCGTTGGACCGCTCAGCGAGCAATTGAAGGGTGTACCGCACGGCTGTCGCGATCTGGTCGCGGGAGGCGGCCTCTCGAACGGCGAGGTCGACCGCGTCGCGGCCGACGCCATCCGGAATGCGGGCACGTGCCATGCGCTCTAGGCTAGTACGTGTGAAGATCCTTGTCCTCGGTTCGGGTGCGCGAGAGCACGCCATCATCCTGTCGCTCCTCAGTGAGGACGCCGGCCACGAGGTTCTTGCAGCCCCGGGCAACGCCGGGATCGGGCAGGTTGTCGACACCGTCGACCTCGACCCGAATGACCCGGTCGCCGTCGCGAACTATGCCATCGCCCACGCCGTCGCCCTTGTCGTGATCGGACCGGAAGCGCCCCTGGTCGCCGGCGTCGCCGACGAGCTGCGCGAGCAGGGCATCCCCGTGTTCGGTCCTGGGCGCGCAGCCGCTGAACTCGAAGGTTCGAAGACCTTCGCGAAGCGCGTCATGGACGTCGCTGGTGTGCCCACCGGCCGGGCCCGCCGTGCGGGAACGCTAGCCGAGGCCGAGACCGCCTTGGATCTGTTCGGCGCGCCGTATGTGGTCAAGGCCGACGGGCTCGCCGCCGGAAAGGGTGTGCTGGTCACCACCGACCGCGAGGCGGCGCTCGAGCATGCCCGTACCTACCTCGACCACGGAAGCGTCCTCGTCGAAGAGTTCCTCGACGGCCAGGAGGTCTCGCTGTTCTTCGTCAGCGACGGCCACACCGTCGTGCCCCTCTCCCCCGCCCAGGACTACAAGCGCCTCGCCGACGGAGACGAGGGCCCGAACACCGGCGGCATGGGCGCGTACTCGCCTCTGCCCTGGCTCGACGGGACCTTCGGCAGCGAGGACGCCTTCGTCACCGAGGTTCTCGAAACGATCGCGAAGCCCGTCGTCGCCCAGCTCGCCGAAGAGCAGACCCCGTTCATCGGACTGCTCTACGCCGGTCTCATCCTCACGTCCAGGCGGGAGGGTGACGATGACCGCGGCATCCGGGTGATCGAATTCAACGCCCGCTTCGGCGACCCGGAGACGCAGGTCGTGCTGCCGCGCCTCGAGTCCCCGCTGTCCCGCCTGCTGTACGCAGCCGCCACCGGCACCCTCGCCGAGAACGACAGGCCGACGTTCGCACCGGCATCCGCCGTCACCGTCGTCCTCGCGAGCGAGAACTACCCGGCTGCTCCGGTCACCGGTCGCCCGATTCGTGGACTGGCCGAAGCGGATGCCGTCCCCGGCGCTCATATCGCCCATGCCGCCACCGGAACACGAGGCGATGACCTCGTGTCGACGGGCGGCCGGGTCCTCAGCGTGGTCGCGCTCGGCGACGACTTCGCCGAGGCACGCGCTCGCGCCTACGAGGCGCTCGGGCACATCTCGCTCGAGGGCGCGCAGCACCGCACGGACATCGCGGCCCGCGTCGCGTCGTAGCGCGTGCGACGCACCAAACACCAGAAATGGCTCCCTGCCGACCGGAATCCAGGGCGTAGTTGACCGATTTTGGTATCTCGTTCCCGTTGCGGGCCCGGATAGACGGCGCCGCAACGCGATAATGGACGGGTGAGCGAATCGACGAACCTGCCCCGCTGGACCCACCTCTACTCCGGCAAGGTCCGCGACCTGTACGAGCGCGAGGACGGAGCATCCGACGCCCTTCTCGTGGTCGCAAGCGACCGGGTCAGTGCTTTCGACCACGTGCTCTCCCCCGGCATCCCCGGCAAGGGGGAACTGCTCACCGCCCTGAGCCTGTGGTGGTTCGACCAGCTCGATGTTCCGAACCACCTCCTTTCCGGCGCTGATCTGGCGGCAGACGGCGCCGTTCCCGCCGAGGTCACCGGCCGAGCCATGCTCGTGCGCAAACTCGACATGTTCCCGGTCGAATGCGTCGTGCGCGGCTACCTCACCGGCTCCGGCTGGAAGGAGTACGAGCAGTCGCAGACGGTATGCGGCATCCCGCTCCCCGCCGGCCTGTCCAACGGCGACCGCCTGCCCGAACCCATCTACACGCCGGCCTGGAAGGCGCCGATGGGGCAGCACGACGAGAACATCTCTTACGAGCGCACGGTCGAGCTCGTCGGGGCGGATGCCGCGGCCGCGTTGCGAGAAGCCTCACTGTCGATCTTCCGCCGCGCAT
>NZ_JAODMP010000025.1 GCF_025464835.1 Mycetocola sp.
TACCACCGGATTTGGTACGCCGAGCACCACAACATGTCCTCGATCGCCTCGTCGGCCACCAGCGTGCTGATTGCGCATGTCGCAGCTCATACCGAGACGATCCGGCTTGGCGCAGGCGGGGTGATGCTTCCCAATCATTCGCCGCTGACCATCGCCGAACAGTTCGGGACCCTGGAGACCCTGCACCCTGGAAGGATCGATCTCGGCCTCGGGCGAGCGCCCGGAAGCGACCAGAACACCATGCGGGCGCTGCGCCGTGACCCGAGGTCTTCTGACAGTTTTCCTCAGGACGTGTTGGAACTGCAGGGCTACCTAACCGGTCCCACCCGGATTCCGGGTGTGGAGGCGATCCCGGGCCAGGGCACCAACGTTCCGCTGTACATCCTGGGTTCATCGCTGTTCGGCGCCAAGCTCGCCGCCGCACTAGGCCTACCCTATGCCTTTGCTTCACACTTCGCGCCGAATGCGCTGCACGACGCGGTAGCCACCTACCGACGCGAGTTCCAGCCGTCCGCCCAGCTTGAGAAGCCGCACGTCATGGTCGGGGTCAATGTCGTGGCGGCCGATACCGACGGCGAGGCGCAGGAGATGTTCCGCGCGGCCCTGCGCGCACGGGTGGTCCTGCTGCTGGGCAGAGGCAGGACGTTCACCGATGACGAGGCGGATCTGATCCTTGCCTCCCCGGAAGGCCAGCAGATTGCCCAGATGATGAAGTACTCGGCAATCGGCACGCCGGACGCGGTCGTGGATTACCTGACGACGTTCACAGCGCATTCCGGTGCGGATGAACTGATCGTGGCACACCAAAGTCCTGGCGTGGCGGGGCAAGTGCGTTCCGTGGAACTACTGGCTGAGGCGACGGGCTTGATTGGGGCGACGCCGGCGCGAGCGCTCTAGAACAGGCTCCGTGTCTATCGGTCGGATGGCACGTACGCGAAGTCCCGGCAGATCCGAAGATCTGCCGGGACTTTCGAGCGAGCGCGGTTGCGTATTCGAACGACATTTCTCTCGACGAAGCAGCGCGAAACGCTGCTTGCTACTGGCTCGCGGAACGGGGCTACGTTACCGAGACGGGCTGGCTCACTGCACGAATCGACATGCGCGCGTGTGCACAACGGGTGGACCTGCATCCCATGACGATCGACGCGAAGGGCAGCGTGGCCGGGCCAGCGAGCTCTTCTTCTGCCATCCCGCCGTGGAACGCGCAACCGGAATCATCGATGGCCGCGTTGTAATCGTCGCGACTGCGGTCCGTTTGAGGCAATTGCATACTGGCTATTGTCTCGTGCGGCGAATTCGCATGACCTGGCGCTGCTCGATTAAGTGTCCCACTAAGGGTCCCCTTTCAGAGAGCTTCCGTTCGGTTTCAAGCAAACGCTCAAGCGAGGGTAAGGAAGAGCTTCTCCAGCTCGTCGACGGTGAGCTGGTCGGTCGTGTCCGCCGGGGAGCTGATGCAGTCCTTCATTGCCGATGAGACGATGGTGAAGCCGGCGCGGTCGAGTGCTTTCGACACGGCGGCCAGTTGGGTGACCACGTCGCGGCATTCGGCACCCGATTCGACGGCGGTGATCACCGACGCGAGCTGGCCCTGCGCGCGACGCAGGCGGTTGAGGATTCTTTTCTGGCTGTCCACCGCAGGTCCGATCGGGGCTTCGGTTGGTATCGGCATGTGTGCTCCTTAAGCGTGGGTGACAACGGGAACGGGGGCGTTTCTGTCGGTCGCAGAGGTGCCGGCGAGCCAGGTCCTGTATCCACCATCGAGGTTACGCACGTTGCGGCCCAGCTGGGTGAGCAGTCGCGCTGCGGTGTGACCGCGTTGCCCGACCTGGCAGTGAACGACCAGCGGTGTGTGCGGCAGTTCGGAGGAACGGGCGCGGATTTCGTCGAGGGGCACGTTGATCGCGCCGGGGATCGTGCCGCGAGCGAACTCATCGACCGAGCGCACGTCGACGAGAGTGGCACCAGCGTCGATGGCCTTGTCGAGCTCATGCCACTGAATGCTCCGCGTCGTTCCAGTTGCGACGTTGTCGGCAACGTAGCCGGCCATGTTGACGGCATCCTTTGCTGAGCCGTACTGCGGGGCGTACGCCAGCTCGAGTCGCGACAGCTGTGAAGCGGTCAGGTTTCCGGCCATAGCGGTGGCAATGACGTCGATGCGTTTGTCCACACCCGCCCGACCGACGATCTGCGCGCCGAGGATGGCATCCGTTGCCGAGTCGATGAGCAGCTTCATCGACATCTGCTCAGCTCCTGGGTAGTAGCCCGCGTGAGAGGACGGATGCGTGTGCACCACTCGGTGTGGACGACCGGAAGCGGCCAGACGGGTCTCGCTCCAGCCGACCATGGCGATGGTGAGCCCAAAGAGACCGACGATCGCGGTTCCCAGCGCCGGAACGCTCGGTTCCGCGATCCCGGCGATGGCGTCCGCGGCGGTTCTCCCGTGCCGGTTGGCGAGTCCCGCCATCGTGACGAGCGTCGCAGCAGCGTCGATGGCATCCGTCTTCTCGACAGCATCACCGACCGCATAGATCGAAGGATCACTGGTGCGCTGGTAGTCATCGACGGCGATGCCGCCCGTTTCTCCGACGGCGAGGCCGGCGGTGCGCGCGAGATGCGCATCTGGGCGAACCCCTCGAGCTTCGATGATGAGGTCGGTCTCGATGACGGACCCGTCGTCGAGGTGCACCTGACCTGCACGAACGTCGGTGACTGTGCTGTTGACGCGCACATCGACGCCATGAGCGAGAAGGATGTCGAGAACCGGACTCGCCATCTCGGGGTCGAGAGGAGAGAGGGGCCGCGGGCCGCGCTGCACGAGGGTGACCTGCACGCCACGGGCGACGAGGTTCTCAACGGCCTCAAGCCCGATGAATCCCGCGCCGACGACGACGGCCCGGGCGTCGGTCCCGAGACCTTCCAGCACCGAGGAGATGGCGTCGACGTCATCGACCGTGCGAAGGGTGCGCACCGGAACGCCGTGCCCAGGCAGCGCAGGCCCTGTGGTCGCCCCGGCGGCGACGATCAGGACGTCGTAGCTTTCGGTGGCGGTCGCGCCATCGAGGACGTTGGTCACCTGCACGGTCTTCGCCGTGCGATCGATCCGGACCACCTCGTGGTTCACACGCACATCGAGTCGGAAGCGTGCGGCAAGGGAATCGGGAGTTTGGAGCAGGAGACTGTCTCGATCCTCGATGATCCCGCCGACGTAGTAGGGCAGGCCACAGTTCGCGAAGGAAACGTACGGACCGCGTTCGAAGACGATGATCTCGGCCGCCTCATCGAGGCGACGGAGCCGCGTGGCCGCCGACATTCCGCCAGCGACGCCACCGATGATGATGGTTTTCATTCAGTTCCTATCCGGAGTGCGGTTGGTCAGCGTGAGAACAGGCGAGAGAAGAACCCGCCCGTGCTTGGCTCGCGGTCATGGCCCTGGCAGCGGTCGGCCCGCGGTACACCGCGCATCACATCGTCAACATGCTGGCCGCAGCCCGCCCACGTCGTCTTTCCACAGGTCTTGCAGGTTACGGCTCGGCACATAAGGTTGATTTCTCCCATCATTTTGCATACCCCAGGGGGTATCTGAGCTCTCATCGTACGATACCCCCCGGGGTATATCAAGCCGGAGCTGTTAGACGCATGAAAGCGCCTGCGTGCTGTGAGCTGGCAATGTCGTGTCGATGGGAATGAGCATCGATCGATTCCGCCACGCGACCGACGACTCTTCCAGCGTGCGATCGGCCCCGGATAGGGCGAGCGCGCACGGGTGAGCGTCGTGTGCCGTAGGGGGTTCGACATACGAGGAGTGATCGGCGGTCCGGACTCCTGCTGCGGTTCTTCGCGGGCAGTGATCCGGGACTCCCCGACAGGGGACACGCGATCATGCTCAACGCTGCGTTAGCTTCGAATCAGCACGTCTGCATTCGCGCTGAGTGCAAAAAACCCGGGGGACCATGTGACCGACGAAATCCAGCGACCATCCGAAGACCCCACTGTCTCCCGTGGCCGGTCGGCCTCCAGGTCCCGGTCGTCCAGACCGACCCTGAGAACCTGGATCGTCGGTGGAATCGTCGGGTGCCTCCTGCTGATCGGCGGGACTGCGGCTGGGCTGGCCGATCGCGTCGAGCCGACGGGCGTTGAGCAAACAGCCGCCACCGCGAGCGCGAATCCGACAGCTGCTTCGAGCCCCCCACCTGATCCCTCCGCAAACTCGTCGGCGGACCCGTCGCCAACGGTTGCGCCGCCCGAAGCGGTGTCGGTCGTCGTCAGCAGCACCACCGACACGACGGCGCGCGCTCTTCTTGGAACCATCGCCGTGAAGGGCAAGGCTCCGAAGACGGGATATGAGCGCACCAGCATGTTCGGAACGGCGTGGTTGGATGCTGACCGCAACGGGTGTGACACCCGCAACGACATTCTCGCCAGAGACTTGACTGACGTCGCCAAAGCCGGGAACTGCAGGGTGGTGAGCGGAAATCTCCTCTCGCCATTCACCGCCTCGCCGATCGCGTTCGTGAGAGGTCAGGACACCTCGGCTCTCGTTCAGATCGACCACGTGGTTTCCCTCTCCAACGCCTGGCAGACAGGCGCCCAACAGCTCACCCAGGCGCAGCGGATCTCCCTCGCCAATGACCCCATCAACCTCCTGGCCGTCGACGGTCGCTCGAACGCCCAGAAGGGCGACGGCGACACGGCCACATGGCTGCCTTCCAACAAGGCGTTCCGCTGCGGATACGTGGCCAGGCAGATCTCGGTGAAGGCGACATACGGGCTCTGGGTCACGCCGGCTGAGCACGATGCGATGACCCGCGTTCTTCACGCGTGCCCTGACGAGCCGGCGCTCACCTCCCCATTCGCGCCCGAGCCTGCACCGGCACCGGAGCCTGCACCGGCGCCGGAGACCTATTACGAGAACTGCACCGCCGTTCGAGTCGCCGGGGCGGCCCCGATCCACCGAGGGCAGCCCGGGTACAGCACACGGCTCGACCGCGACGGGGACGGCGTCGCGTGCGACAGCTAGAAGCCACAGCCGGGCTCTCGCCCTGGTTGCACCACTTGGATTCGGACGGCACATCGTCGAACGGCCCGCGACTGTGGCGAGTCAGCGGGCGTGTTCGACCCGCTGATCCCCAAGCTGCCAGAGCGGTGTCGGCTGTTCGCACTCGACCAGAGCCGACGTGGACGGGTTCCTGGCCGCCTGCCCGAAGCACCCTCCTGAACTGGTTCCGTTGCTCGCATCCCGGATCCAGGTCCCCGGCGCGCAAAGCGCACCGCTGGCGTATGGTCGGAACATGACGCGGCCAACGACGACTTTGTTCCTTCTCGGCGGGGGAGGAGACCTGTCCTCGAGACTTCTGCTCCCGGCGCTCGGGCAGCTCCTCACCAGCCAGCCGGATCGGAATGTGCGGCTCATCGGCGTCGGTGTCGATGATCTGACGGATGCCGTCTGGCGCGACATCGTGACGTCCTCCTTCGCAACGGTGGAGGCATCCGGGATCGCCGTCGACGCTCTCGTGCGGAGCACAGTGTTCCGGCAGGTCGACGTCACCGACGGGCAAGCCCTCGAAAAGCTTCTCGCTGAGGCCGACGGCACGCCCGCCCTGTATTTCGCACTACCGCCAGCCGTCACGGTGAAGGCCTGCCAGGCGCTCGAGCAGGTGAGCCTCCCCGAGGGAACGGTACTGGCGCTCGAAAAGCCATTCGGCACCGATTCCGACAGTGCAGCGGCGCTCAACCGCCAGCTGGCCCGGCTCGTGCCTGAGAACCAGGTCTACCGCGTCGACCACTTCCTGGGCCGGTCGACGGTGTTCAACCTCCTCGGCCTGCGCTTCGCGAACCGCATCTTCGAACCGCTCTGGAGTTCGGAGCATATCGAGCGCGTCGACATCGTCTACGACGAGCAGTTGGGACTGGAGAAGAGAGCCGGTTATTACGACAAGGCCGGTGCTCTCGTCGACATGATCCAAAGTCATCTCTTGCAGGTGCTTGCGCTCTTCGCCATGGAGGCGCCGTCGACTCTGAACGCGGCCGACCTCCGTGACGCGAAGGGGCTCGTGCTTCGCGCAACCGGGCCATGGGCAGGCGACGCCGCATCGGCCGGGCGGCGCGGCCGCTACACGGCGGGACGTGTCGGCGACCGGGAGTACCCGTCGTACATCGACGAGGAGGGTGTCGTTCCCTCCCGGAACACCGAGACGCTCGCCGAGATCACGGTGCAGGTCGACACCTGGCGCTGGTCAGGCGTCCCGTTCACCCTGCGATCGGGCAAGGCCCTCGGGGAACGGCGCCGAGAGATCGTCGTTCGTTTCAAACCTGCCAACCGTGTGCCTGCCGGGTTCAGCGGCAGAACCGATCCGACCGTGTTGCGATTGTTCCTCGCCCCCGATGAGATGTCGCTGTCGATCAACATCAACGGCGCAGGGGATCCATACGAACTGGAACGGACGACGTTTCACACAACCTTCGATCCCGGTCAGTTCGGTGCTTACGGGGAAGTACTCGAGGGCATCCTCGACAATGACCCGGCGTTGTCGGTTCGCGGGGACACCGCGGAGCAGAGTTGGAGAATCATCGAACCATTCCTCGAAGCCTGGCGGTCACAGGATGTTCCGCTCGAGGACTATCCTGCAGGCTCCGCAGGCCCGGCAGGGTGGAACCCGATCGGCGTCGCCGACTAGCCGATTGCCGAATCTGCAACCGGACGGGTCAGGAGACGCGGGTGCTGTTCCAGCGTTTCTTGGGGCGTGAGAGTGACGGCGTGACCATTTCGGGGTTCACGTGAGACGGGTCGTGGTGTTGCGGATCAGCCCACACAGCGACCGTGTTCAATTCGAACATGACGTGTTCGACCTTTGCGAGGTCCCGCGCGGCGTCTGGCGCGTCGTCGGCTGCATCGAAGATCGCCGGGTCGACATCGGACGCGCCGACCTTCCGCGAGGACGGGACGGTCGTGACGGTGATCGTCTGGACGATGTGCGCGGGCGGTGCATCTTCGGCTGCAGGCGTGGCAGACGCATCTGCGGCAACCGTCGTCTCGGCTCCGACGATCGTCGTCGTGAGCTCCCGCGCCAGGGAGAAAGCTGCCATCTCATGGAAGAAGGCGTCGGTGTCCGCGCCGGTTCGGCGAACGAGAGTCCAGTCTCCGGTTGCGCCCATGTGCTGATCGAGGCGCGCTCGTATCCTCTCGAAGAGTTGCTCCTCCGAGAGCTGGATACCGGGCGCAGGCACCGGCGCCGGAAGGGCGACGGTTACTGGTGCGCGATGACGACGGCGACCAAACATTGTCGGTGCTCCCTGCTACTGGCTGTGGTGATCTTTCCAGTGTGGGGGAGGAGGCCCAGTACGGGGGTGCTGACACGCCGGATCCGGCCCGAAGCAGCGCGAAAACGCCCGGTGATGGCCCTTTCAGTCGCGTCCTGCCGGCGAGCGGATCAGATCTTTCCGTCTTTCCTGCGCTTGAGCTTGCTCTTGCCGCCCTTCGCTTCGACCTCTTTCTGGTCGGTTCGCTCCGAGACGGCGGCGAAGGCGTTGGCGACGGTGACGAGCCATCCGACCCACAGCAGGGCGAGCCGCCAGTCCCGCGGGGCGTTCTTGCTGGTTTTGATCAGCGTGAACGCACCGGCGAAGGCGCTGATGACGGTGAAGTTAAGGACATATTTGCGCATTTCGGATGCACCTCCAAGGCCTTCGACGCTAGCGGCATTCGATCGTGGGCAACAACCCGTCGCCTTACCAGAGGAAAGTGTGCGAAGGGTGCGTCAGAACGGCGGCTGGTAACCTGTGAGGTCACCGATAGCGGTGGAAAGACAAAGGCCGTTCGATGGCCGAGGGGACAGAAATCATCGTGACCACACCCAGCGCAGCCGAGACGTACGACTTCGTCGTGGTGGCCAACCGGCTTCCCGTCGACAGCGTTACCCAGCCCGACGGCAGCGTCGGATGGCGGATGTCGCCTGGAGGGCTGGTCGCAGCACTTGAACCGCTGATGAAGTCGACAGACGGCGCCTGGGTCGGCTGGCCCGGAGCGCCGGACATCGAACTCGCACCGTTCGAACATGAAGGCATCCGCATGGTGCCGATCGCGCTGAACGCCGAAGAGATCGAGAACTACTACGAGGGGTTCTCGAACGACACCCTGTGGCCCCTGTACCACGACGTCATCGCACAGCCGAGTTACCACCGGGAGTGGTGGGAGACCTACGTCGAGGTGAATCGTCGCTTCGCCGATGCCACCGCCCGAATCGCCGAGACCGGCGCCACGGTCTGGGTGCACGACTACCAGCTGCAGCTCGTTCCCGGCATGCTCCGCGAAGCTCGTCCTGATCTCACCATCGGGTTCTTCAACCACATACCGTTCCCCGCATACGGCATCTTCTCCCAGCTTCCGTGGCGTCAGCAGATCATCTCGGGACTTCTCGGAGCCGACGTGATCGGCTTCCAGCGGGTCGCGGACGCCGGAAACTTCGCGCGCGCCGTCCGGAGGCTGTTCGGCTACGAAACCAAGGGCTCCAGGGTCTGGGTGCCTGTCGGCGACTCCTCCGACGCCACCACAGGCGACCGGTCGCACGTACGCGGTGCGCCCGTGCGACGGGTGGTTGCCCGCGCGTTCCCGATTTCCATCGACGCGACGAGCTTCGTCGAACTGGCGAAGGACCCCGCTGTCCAGGCCAGGGCGAAGCAGATCCGGCAGGAACTGGGCAACCCGAAAACGATCATGCTCGGCGTCGACCGGCTGGACTACACGAAGGGGATCGGGCACAGGCTCAAAGCGTTCGGTGAGCTGCTCTCCGAGCACCGCCTCAACGTGGACGACGTCACCCTCGTGCAGGTGGCCAGCCCCAGCCGTGAGCGCGTGGCGAGTTACATGCAGCTCCGCGATGAGATCGAGCTGACCGTCGGCCGCATCAACGGTGACTACGGCTCGATCAGCCACACCGCCATCAACTACCTCCATCAGGGTTACCCGCGCGACGAAATGGTCGCCCTCTACCTCGCAGCGGACATCATGCTCGTCACCGCACTCCGCGACGGAATGAACCTGGTCGCCAAGGAGTACGTCGCCACCCGCACCGACCTCGGTGGTGTCCTCATCCTCAGTGAGTTCGCCGGGGCATCCGATGACCTTCGGCAGGCGCTCCTGATCAACCCGCATGACATCGAAGGGGTGAAGGACGCCATTCTGCAGGCGATCGAGATGCCCGTGCCGGAACGCCGCAGGCGCATGCGAGCCCTCCGCAAACGGGTGCTCGAGAACGATGTCGTGAAGTGGTCACGCGCGTTCCTCGACGAACTTGCGCACTCCACCACCTCACACCCGGTCTCACACGAACACCCGGATTCCCGGACATGAGCGCCGTCGACCCGGCGCTGACCGCAGCGCTGGAACAGCTCGCCACTTGCGACCACCTCCTTGTGGCGTTGGACTTCGACGGCACCCTCGCGCCGTTCGTCGATCGCCCGGAGGACGCCCGCGCGTTGCCGGAGGCCCGTCTGGCCGTCGAGCGGTTGCTCGAGGTGTCGCACACGACAGTGGCGTTCGTCTCCGGGCGCGCGGTCGACAGCCTGCAGCTCGCGTCAGAGGCACCTGCTGGTGTGCTCCTCGTCGGCTCGCACGGCGCCGAGTACCGCTTCGACGGTGTCGACGCGCATCCTCCGCTCGACGCTGAGGATGCCGATCGGCTGGGCGCCCTGACCACGGGATTCCTCGGGTTCTCCGACGCCCACCCCGGCGCGCGCATCGAGCGCAAACCGGCGGGGTTCGCCGTCCACACGCGCGGCCTCGAGCCGGAGGCCGCGTTCCTCGCCGAGGACGAAGCACGGAGGATCGTCGCTGATGTGTGCCCGGATGCCACGGTGCGCGACGGCAAGGACGTTCTCGAATTCTCGGTTCTCGACGCGACGAAGGGCGACGCGATCGTGCATCTGCGCGATTACACCGGCGCCACAGCCGTGCTCTACGCCGGGGACGACGTCACCGACGAGGACGCCTTCGCGGTGCTCGGCACGGGTGACCTTGCGTTGAAGACCGGGGAGGGGCCGACCATGGCGCCGTTCCGGGTCGGCTCCCCGGCGGAGGTCGCCGAGGTCCTTGACCGCCTGGCTCGATTCCGCGCAGCGACCGGTCGATGAAAACCGGGGCATGCTTGAGGTTCTAGACTCGAACCATGTCAGAGATCGACCTGAAACCTCGCAGCCGAGCAGTCACAGACGGAATCGAAGCCACCACATCCCGGGGAATGCTCCGCGCTGTCGGGATGGGCGACGAGGACTGGGACAAGCCCCAAATCGGCATTGCGTCGAGCTGGAACGAAATCACCCCGTGCAACCTGTCACTTGACCGGCTCGCGCAGGGGGCGAAGGAAGGCGTCCACTCCGGCGGTGGATACCCGCTGCAGTTCGGCACGATCTCCGTCTCCGATGGCATCTCGATGGGCCACGAAGGCATGCATTTCTCGCTTGTCTCCCGTGAGGTCATCGCCGACTCCGTCGAAACCGTCGTCATGGCTGAACGGCTGGACGGCACGGTCCTCCTCGCCGGCTGCGACAAGTCGCTGCCTGGCATGCTCATGGCTGCCGCCCGGCTCGACCTCGCAAGCGTGTTCCTCTACGCCGGCTCGATCGCACCAGGCTGGGTCAAGCTCAGCGATGGCACCGAGAAGGATGTCACGATCATCGACTCGTTCGAAGCCGTCGGCGCCTGCAAGGCAGGCACGATGAGCGAGGAAGACCTCAAGCGCATCGAGTGCGCCATCGCGCCGGGCGAGGGAGCCTGTGGCGGCATGTACACGGCCAACACGATGGCATCCGTCGCCGAGGCACTCGGCATGAGCCTGCCCGGCTCCGCCGCCCCGCCCTCGGCGGACCGGCGCCGTGACTACTTCGCTCACCGCTCAGGTGAGGCCGTCGTGAACATGCTGCGCCTCGGAATCACCGCACGTGACATCCTGACGAAAAAGGCCTTCGAGAACGCCATCGCCGTTGCGATGGCCTTCGGCGGTTCGACGAACGTCGTCCTGCACCTGCTCGCCATCGCCAGGGAGGCCGAGGTCGACTTGACCCTCGAGGACTTCAACCGGATCGGTGACAGGGTTCCGCACATCGGCGACCTCAAGCCGTTCGGCAAGTACGTCATGAACGACGTCGACAAGGTCGGCGGCATCCCGATGGTGATGAAGGCCCTGCTCGACGCCGGCCTCATGCACGGCGACTGCCTGACCGTCACGGGCAGGACCATGGCCGAGAACCTCGCCGACATCGCGCC
>NZ_JAODMP010000052.1 GCF_025464835.1 Mycetocola sp.
GGCGACGGAAACAAAGAAGTCGCCTGCTTGGTGGATCGTCCGGAGAACGTCAAGGTATCCGGCGGTCTGTTGACCATCACCGCTCGCAAGGAAGCCGCTCCGATCACCTGCAAGGACAACGACCACCGCTTCCCGGACGGCCGTCTGTACACCTCCGGCATGCTGACCACCAAGAACAAGCTGGACTTCGAGTACGGGCGCTTCGAGATCAGCGCCAAGACGCCGCTCGCTCAGGGCACCTCCAAGGGCCTGTGGCCCGCGTTCTGGCTGCGCCCGAGCGAGGGAGGCATCGGTGAACTCGATATCCTCGAGGCCATCGGAACGGACAAGGATGACGCATACAGCGCCAACCACGCCGTGCAGACGATCCACTACGACTATGTGGGAACGCACTCCAAGCACGGCACCGGCTACAAGCTCCCAGCCGGCACCACCGCTGACCGATTCCACCAGTACGCCGTCGAGTGGGAGCCTGCCTCCATCAAATGGTTCGTCGACGGCGTGATGACATACGAGCGCAACCTGTCGACGACCTCCTGGCTGGACGAGGCCTTCGTCTACAAGTTCTACATGCGGCTGAACATGGCCGTTGGCGGAAGCTGGCCCGGATCGCCCGATGCTGACACCGCGTTCCCCGCGGAGTACCAGGTCGACTACGTGCGGGTTTACCAGCGCTAAATAGCCACCGGTACAGCGTTTCAATCTCAGCCCCTTGGACTCTGTCCAGGGGGTTGAGCTCGTCAGAACGGGTCGCGACCCCTCCACAAGCCCAATAGCGCCGCGCCGTTTTCACAGAATCCCGGGCGTCGGTCTGCGGCGCGAATCCTGCCTCCACCATCGAACGGTGGAGGTCATCATGGAAGGCAAGAACGAACTCGGGCAAAGGGGCGAGGACCTGGCTGCCCGCTTCCTGGAGGACGCCGGGTACCGCCTGATCGAGCGCAACTGGCGGTGCCGGCAAGGCGAGATCGACATCATCGCCTGCATCGCCGACACCCTCGTCTTCGTCGAGGTGAAGACCCGCTCAGGACTTTCATTCGGGCACCCGTTCGAGGCGATCACCGCGACGAAACTCACGCGCCTCCGCGGGCTGGCCGCTGCCTGGTGCGCTGAACACAATCCGCAGGCGACACGGATCCGGCTCGACGCGATCGCCGTGGTCGCCCCGCGGAATGGACTCCCTACGGTCGAGCACCTCCTGGGCGTTTTCTGATGGCTGTCGGCCGCACCTGGTCCGTTGCGCTCAACGGGCTCGAAGGCTCACTGATCGAGGTCGAGGCAGACATCTCGTCACAATTGCCGAGGTTCGTGATCATCGGGCTGGCCGACAAGTCGCTGGGCGAGGCAGAGGGACGGGTGCGGCAGGCGGCCACCAACGCCGGATGCCGTCTGTCCGGGCAGCGAATCACCGTGAACCTGTCGCCGGCGAGCCTGCCGAAGAACGGGTCGGGCTTCGACCTCGCCATCGCCCTCTCGTGCCTGGCCGCTGACGCTGTCGTGTCGAACGAGTCCATCGACGGGGTCGTCCACATCGGTGAGCTCGGCCTCGATGGGCGGCTGCGGCCGACTCCCGGCATTCTGCCTGCGGTCCTCGCCGCCATGAGGTCCGGGCGCAGCACGGTCATGGTCCCGACGGGCAATGAGGATGAAGCGAGACTCGTGCCAGGAATCCGGGTCGTCGGTGTCGCTTCGCTGCGGGAGGCAGCGATCTGGCACGGTGCGGAACTCGCACCGGTTGCTGTCGATCCGATTCTGCAGGCGGACCCAGGCGGGCCGGGCGAAGCCGACCTCGACCTCGCCGATGTCGTCGGTCAGGACGACGCCGTCCAGGCGATGCTCGTCGCGGCCGCCGGCGGACACCACCTGATGATGCTCGGGCCGCCAGGAGCCGGCAAGACGATGCTGGCCGCTCGACTGCCAGGGATCCTGCCGGATCTCACCGTTCCAGAGGCGCTCGACGTCACGTCGATCCGATCCCTCGGCGGGACCAGCATCGGCCGGGCGCTGGCCTTCCGGCCGCCGTTCGAAAACCCCCACCACACGGCGACCACCGCCGCCATCCTCGGAGGTGGCAGCCGGACGATCCGCCCCGGTGCCGCCGCCCGTGCCGCCCACGGTGTGTTGTTCCTCGACGAAGCACCCGAGTTTCAGGCCAGCGTGCTCGACGCGCTCCGCCAGCCCCTCGAGTCCGGAACGATCAGCATCCACCGGGCCAACGCGGTTGCGCATTTCCCTGGACGCTTCCTGCTGGTACTCGCTGCAAATCCGTGCCCATGCGGGCAGTACGGAGCGAAGGAGAACACCTGCGTCTGCCCGCCAAGCGCCATTCGCCGTTATCTCGGCCGCGTGTCCGGTCCGCTGATGGACCGGATCGACATCCAGCTGCGGGTGCGACGGATCACTTCGGCGGAACTTACCGTATCCGGAGAAGGCGAACGGCTGACCAGCGCCGCAGCGAGACAGACAGTCGCCATGGCCCGCCAGCGCACCGCCCAACGACTCGCCGGTACCCCATGGACGACCAACGGACAGGTGCCTGGGCCGTGGCTGCGCAACGGCGACCGCATGCTGCCGAGAGCGGTCACCGCGCCGCTCGACCGTGCGCTTGAACGGGGCGCGATCACGATGCGCGGGTACGACCGGGTACTGCGGGTCGCGTGGACGGTGTCCGACCTGGACGGCACCGACAGACCAGACGCTCAGCAGATCGGCCGGGCGTTGTTCTTGAGGAAGGGGATCTGATGACGTTATTCGGACTGGACAGCGATGAGGTACGTGCCGCCGTCGAGAGGGTCGAGCCGTCGGGGACACCTGGCGACGTCGCCGATGCCTTCGCACGCGCAGCCTGGAGCGGCATCGCGGAACCAGGCGACGGAACCGCCGGTTTCCTCGTGTCAGCGGCGGGAGCATCCGCAGCGCTCACCATGCTCGTGGAGCGCTGGAGCGTCTCACGCATCAGTGCCGCGCTCGGAGCGTCCGGGGGTATGGACGATGTGGAGACGCAGGTCGAGCAGGCGCTAGCTCGCTGGCTGCCGCGGGTCGACTCACGCTTGACGATGCGTTCGCTCGCCCTGGCCGCGGCATGCGGGGCGACGCTTCTCGTACCGGGAAGCGCGCTGTGGCCCGAGCGACTCGAAGAACTCGGCCCCCACGCGCCGCTGGCACTGTGGGTGCGCGGCCGGACGGACGTCCTCCCCGCGACGGCGTACTCGATCGCACTTGTCGGTGCACGCGCTGCGACCGGGTACGGCGAGCATGTAGCCATCGAGGCGGGCAGCGGCCTGGTGGGGCGTGGCTTCGCCATCGTCTCGGGTGCCGCATACGGGATCGACGGAATGGCCCATCGGGCAGCCCTCGCTTCAGAGGGCACCACTGTCGCGTTCCTCGCCGGTGGTGTCGACCGTCCATACCCCAGCGGCCATTCGGCGTTGATCGGGCGGATCATCGAGACGGGCGCCGTGATCTCCGAAGTGCCGTGCGGTGGGGCGCCGTCGAAGTGGAGGTTCCTGCAACGGAACCGGCTGATTGCAGCCGTGAGCGATGCGACGGTGGTGCTCGAGGCGGGCTGGCGCTCCGGCTCGCTCAATACTGCCGGGCACGCGGCGGCGTTGGGGCGCCCGCTCGGTGCCGTCCCTGGACCGATCACGAGCGCGGCATCGGCCGGATGCCATCGGCTGATCCGCGAATACGACGCGGTCTGTGTGACGAGCGTCGACGAGATGGCCGAGCTCGCCGGTGTTGTCGAGTCCGCTACCCAGGCGCCGAGGCTCGGAGAACGCAGCTCGGACGAGGTTCGGGCGCTCGACGCGCTCAGCGTGCGATCGGCGCGATCCGCCGCCGATGTCGCGGTGAGATCGGGACTGCCTGTGGATACCGTCCGGTCTCTTCTCGGATTGATGGAGCTTGACGGGTTCGTCGCTCAACGACCTGACGGCTGGGTCTACCTGCCGAAGTCCCGGTGAACCCTGCCTCCCGCCGGTGGGCAGCAGCGCTCCGACCGCTGTCCCTCACCGGAGGACCGCAGTCCGAGCTTCTCATCGCGGTGTGGCCGGCGTAAGCATCGTGCCTCATGGGTGAGCCTGCGGCCCAACAGCCCGCCGATGCGGGAGTCTGGGGGAGTGAGAATTCCGCCATCCGTCGCTCGTTACATCGACTACGTGTCGGTGGAACGACACTATTCCGAGGCGACCAGCCGGGCGTACGAGTCCGACCTTGCCGCCTTCACATCCTTTGCTGCCGAGCGCGGGGTCGACGACGTCGCCGAGGTCGACCTCGAGCTGTTGCGGGACTGGTTGTGGCATTCCTCACAGGCCGGACTTGGGCACGCCACGATTGCCAGGCGCTCGGCATCGGTCCGGGGCTGGTCGGCCTGGCTCGCCCGCAACGGTGAGATCCCGGTGGATACGGCGGCGAGATTGCGGTCGCCGAAGACGGGCCGTTCGCTCCCGCACATCGTCCAGCGCCCGCAGATGGACGCGCTCCTCGACGGCCTCGCCGAAAAGGCCGCACCGGGAGATCCGGTAGCCCTCCGGGACTCGGCACTGATCGAACTCCTCTACGCGAGTGGTCTGCGCGTCTCCGAACTGTGCGGACTCGACGTCGACGATGTCGACCTCGACCGGCTCACCGTCCGGGTACTCGGCAAGGGATCCAAAGAACGGGTCGTGCCGTTCGGCGTGCCAGCACACTCCGCGCTCGTCGACTACCTCCGCCAGGCTCGCCCTGCTCTGCTGGCCCGAACCCGGACGCCGGTTCACGCTGTCTTCCTCGGAGCACGCGGCGGACGCCTGAACCCGCGCAGCGTATACAACATCGTCAGCAAGCTGCTCGCCGGCATCCCGGGTGGAACAGCAGCCGGGCCACACACCCTGCGTCACACGGCAGCAACGCACCTGCTCGACGGGGGAGCCGACCTCCGTGCGGTGCAGGAACTCCTCGGCCATGCGTCCCTCGGCACCACTCAGATCTACACCCACGTGTCGATGGAGCGGCTCAAGGAGAGCTACCGGACGGCTCACCCGCGAGCGTGATCGGCGCGAGGACACGAGCGCAGCAGCAACCGCCGCGCTCGATCGACGGCATCCGCCGAGTCGGCACGCGCGCGGGCGATCATGACCCCAGCGGCAGCAACACCGACCGTTCTATCAACCCGAGAAGGGCCATCGGGTTGACGTACTCGCCGTGGAGCCGTGCGCCGAAATGCATGCAACGGTCGTCACAGTGACCACCGGATGCCACGACACCCACGATGTCGCCTGCGCGCACCTCCGCTCCCGCAGTCACGGAAGCAGACACAGGCTCCATGCTGGAGACCAGCCCATCGTCGTGCCGCACCGAGAGAACCGGACGGTCGACGACCATGCCGGCGAAACTGACCACGCCGTCCGCGGGGGAGAGGACAGCTCGACCAGGGGCGGCCGTCACATCGACGCCACGGTGACCAGCCGAATACGGCGTCGGGGGAGCCTCGAACGGGCGCGCGAGCTGCTGCGGAGGGGACACAGGCCAGTCCCACGCCGTCGAGGCGGTCGAGGACGCCCGCGCGGTGGGTGCTGGGCGCCCGGCAGCCGGTGCCGGGCCGGCCAACACGAAGCTCACCACCGCGGCGGTCAGGATCGCCGCTGGAACGAGAGGTCTCCGGGGTGAGACGGTCATAATCGAAGAAGTCTGCCCGCCTTGAGAACCCCGCTGCCGATCCGTCACAGGTTGTGGAGAGACTGTCGCCCGGATGCCGCGGTGAGGGACACGGGAAAGTCCCCCGATCCTGTTATGCTGAAGGAAGCATCCCGCGTGTCGGGATGACTACGCGTGCCCATTCGGCTAACACTTCCATTCGGTCCTTGGTTCTTCGGAACAAGGCGGACGTGCGCCGGGCACCAGGAAGAGCGGCCATTCGGCCGCTTCGAACAACCGATCGACGCCTGCCCGGCATGGGCGCGTCAGAACAGGAGAACGGCTCATGGCCGTCGTAACCATCCGCCAGCTGCTCGACAGCGGCGTGCACTTCGGGCACCAGACCCGCCGTTGGAACCCGAAGATGAAGCGCTTCATCTTCACGGAGCGTTCCGGCATCTACATCATCGACCTCCAGCAGTCGCTCGGCTTCATCGACAAGGCGTACGACTTTGTCAAGGAGACCGTCGCCCACGGTGGAACCGTCCTCTTCGTCGGCACGAAGAAGCAGGCTCAGGAAGCGATCGCAGAGCAGGCGACCCGCGTCGGCCAGCCCTACGTGAACCAGCGCTGGCTCGGTGGCCTCCTCACCAACTTCCAGACGGTGTCGAAGCGACTCGCCCGCATGAAGGAGCTCGAAGAGCTCGACTTCGAGGACTCCTCGAAGTCCGGCTTCACCAAGAAAGAGCTTCTCATCAAGAAGCGTGAGCTCGACAAGCTTCACAAGTCGCTCGGCGGAATCCGCAACCTCACCAAGACGCCGTCGGCTCTGTGGGTTGTCGACACCAAGAAGGAGCACCTCGCCATCGACGAGGCGCGCAAGCTCGGTATCCCCGTCATCGGCATCCTCGACACCAACTGCGACCCGGATGAAGTCACCTACCCGATCCCGGGTAACGACGACGCCATCCGCTCAGTCGGCCTGCTCACCCGCATCATCGCGGACGCCGCAGCCGAGGGCCTGATCCAGCGCCACCAGAAGCCTGAAGAGGGTTCCGCCCCCGTCGAGCCGCTCGCGGCCTGGGAAGCCGAGCTCCTCGGTGCCGAGGCCGACAAGGCTGAAGCACCCGCCGAAGCCGCAGAAGCACCGGTCGAGCAGAACGACGCTGACGCTGAGGTTGCCGAGAAGAACGCAGCCAAGGGCGACGAGGCAGCCGTCGAGGTCGCCGCCGTCGAAAGCGACGAGAAGACCGAGGAACGCCTCGAAGCTGAAGCGACCGACGCTGAGAAGCAGCCGGCCGCCGACAACAACTAACCAGAACGAGGAGTGCAATAACTATGGCAAATTTTAATCTTGCTGATGTCAAGGCTCTTCGTGAGCAGCTTGGCACCGGAATGGTCGACACCAAGAACGCCCTCGTCGAAGCCGAAGGCGACCTGGAGAAGGCCACCGAGATCCTGCGCCTCAAGGGTGCGAAAGGCAACGCGAAGCGTGCCGACCGCTCCACGAGCGAAGGCCTCGTCGCCGCCAAGGACAACGGTTCGAACACGACGCTGATCGAACTCGCCTGCGAGACCGACTTCGTCGCGAAGAACGACAAGTTCGTGGCTCTCGCCGACAAGGTGCTCGAGGCTGTTGCAGCCTCAGGCGCGTCATCGGTGGAGGAAGCCCTCGAGGCTCCTGCTGCTGACAAGACCGTCGGCCAGCTCATCGACGACGAAGCAGCGATCCTCGGCGAAAAGGTCGAGCTTCGGCGCGTCGCGCTCGTGTCCGGCGAGAAGTTCGCCACGTACCTGCACAAGACGTCGAAGGACCTGCCCCCGCAGATCGGAGTCGTCGTCAGCTACAGCGGAGACGACGCCGAGACGGCGCGTGCCGTTGCCCAGCACATCGCGATGTTCGACCCGCAGTACCTCACCCGTGAGGACGTGCCGGCTGAGATCGTCGACAAGGAACGCGAAATCGTGACGGAGATCTCGAAGAACGAGGGCAAGCCTGAGGCTGCACTGCCCAAGATCGTCGAAGGTCGCCTGACCGGGTTCTTCAAGCAGGTCGCCCTGCTCGAGCAGGACTACGCTCGCGACAGCAAGGTTCAGGTCAAGAAGGTTCTGGCAGATGCCAAGCTCGACGTGACGGGCTTCGCCCGCTTCAAGGTCGGCGCGTAGGTTCGCCATGGGAGTCCGGATCACATCGTGATCCGGACTCCTTTTTCATGTGCGCGCCCTTCGGTCGGCACACCTAAGTTTTGTCAGTGATCCACGAAAGGATGTCACGGATGCCAACAGGAACGAAGAAGCGCAGGGTCCTGCTCAAGCTGAGTGGAGAGTCCTTCGGGGCCGGCTCGCTCGGCGTGAACCCCGATGTCGTCAGCCAGATCGCGCGAGAGATCGCGGAGGCCGCGGCGACGGTCGAGATCGCCATCGTCGTCGGTGGAGGCAACTTCTTCCGCGGCGCTGAGCTTTCACTTCGCGGAATGGACCGCGGCCGTGCCGACTACATGGGCATGCTGGGGACCGTCATGAACTCCCTCGCGCTCCAGGACTTCCTCGAGCAGGCAGGAGCGGAGACCCGCGTCCAGTCGGCCATCTCCATGACGCAGGTCGCTGAGCCGTACATTCCCCGTCGCGCCGAGCGTCACCTCGAGAAGGGCCGAGTCGTCATCTTCGGTGCCGGTGCAGGACTGCCGTACTTCTCCACCGACACGGTGGCGGCGCAGCGCGCACTCGAGATCGACGCCGACATCGTGCTCCTCGCCAAGAACGGTGTCGACGGTGTCTACACCGCCGATCCGAAGCTCGACTCCAACGCCACCCGGATTGACTCGATCACCTACCAGGAGGCGCTGCAAACCGGTCTCAAGGTCGTCGACTCCACAGCGTTCAGTCTGTGCATGGACAACTCCATGCCGATGCAGGTATTCGGCATGGCGCCGGCGGGGAACGTGACCAAAGCGATCCTCGGAGCACGCATCGGAACCCTCGTCAGCAATTGAGCTGAGACGAGCCCACCGCACCGGCCCTCTAGAATGGGTGCGGTACAACACGCAATAAAAAGGAGTCGCTGTGATCGCGGATGTTTTGACTGACGCTGGAACCCGGATGGACAAGGCTGTCGATGTGGCCAAGGAAGACTTCGCCACTGTGCGCACCGGCCGTGCGAACCCCCAGATGTTCCAGAAGATCCTGGTGAACTACTACGGCACTCCGACGCCGCTGGAGCAGCTGGCTTCCCTCCAGAACAATGAAGCCCGCACCATCATCGTCACCCCGTACGACAAGACCGCCCTCAAGGACATCGAGCAGGCGATCCGCGACACCCCGAACCTGGGCGCGAACCCGACGAACGACGGAACCATCGTGCGGGTCACCCTGCCCGAGCTCACCGCCGAACGTCGCAAGGAATACGTCAAAATCGTCCGCAACAAGGGCGAGGACGCGAAGGTGAGCGTCCGCAACATCCGCCGCAAGGCCAAGGACGACCTCGACGCGCTGAAGAGCGAAGTCGGAGACGACGACGTCGCCAGGGGCGAGAAGGAGCTCGAGCAGCTCACCAAGACCCACATCGACGCGATCGACGACGCCCTGAAGCGTAAAGAGTCAGAGCTTCTCGAGATTTAGGGCCGACCGCTGTGATCCGAAGGAACGGGTGCACCAGTGCCTGACGCTGACGACGGCAACGCTCCGCGCCGGCCGAGGCCGAAGCGCGGCTCTCGCGACGACATCTCAGCGCAGCTGAGATCGCGACGTGCCGACATCGAGCGACAGGTCCGCGCGACCCGCGCTTCGATCGATGAAGCGAATTCGCGGATCGAGGCTCGCGCCGGGCGCAACCTCTTTCTCGCAACGCTCATCGGGCTCGGCCTGGGACTTGCGATGCTCTTCAGCCTCATCGTGGTGAAAGAACTCTTCGTCCTCTTCGGTGCCGCCATCGTCGCGTTCACCGTGTTCGAACTGGCCCAGGCCTTCCGGCGCGCGGGCCGCGCGATCGATGTCTGGCCTGCGGTGATCGGTAGCGTCGCCATCGTCGTGTGCGGGTACTTCTTCGACCCGGCGTCACGCTGGGCGATGCTCGTCGGCGTGATCGTCTTCATCATCGCCTGGCGGCTCGTCGCCCAGATGGCGCATCCGACCCCCCGCAGCACTCTCGATGTGCTCCGCGACCTCTCCGCAGCGGTGTTCGTCCAGGTCTACGTGTCGTTCCTCGGGAGTTTCGCCGTCGTCCTGGTCCGCCAGCCCGAAGGCCAGTGGTGGGCGCTGGCGTTCCTCATCATCGTGATCGCCGTCGATATCGGTGCGTACGCAAGCGGGCTCAACTTCGGCAAACACCCGATGGCCCCGCTGATCAGCCCGAAGAAAACCTGGGAAGGCTTCGCGGGAGCCGCTGCCGCCGCCGTGATCGCCGGCATCCTGCTGGCGATGTTCATGCTGAACAGCCCGTGGTGGGTCGGTCTGATCCTCGGGCTGGCGCTTCTCGGCACAGCGACGATGGGTGACCTCACCGAGTCGCTGATCAAACGCGACCTCGGGATCAAAGACATGAGCTCCTGGCTCCCGGGCCACGGCGGGTTCCTCGACCGTCTTGACTCGATTCTGCCTTCCGCACCGGTCGCGTTCGCGCTGTACCTGCTTTTCAGCAACGCCCCCGTCGTCGGATGACGTCGGGACGTCGCACGCGCAACGAGGCTGAAAGGACGAGTTGGTGACGAACACATTCCCCACCGCACGGGGCCGAGCCCGTGGGTATGCGCGGGACGAGGTCGACGCCTTTCTGCAGTCGGCGCGGAGAGCCTACGACGTGGACGACAGCGAGACACCGACGCTGACGTCCGCTGAGATCCGCAGGACCTCCTTCGCCCTGGCGCGCGGCGGGTACGCCACCGGGCCGGTGGACGCCGCCCTCGAGCGACTCGAGGATGCCTTCGCCCTGCGGGAACGCGAGCGCGCGTTGACGGAGACCGGCAAACGGGAGTGGCTGACCTCGGCACGGGAGACCGCCCAGGTCATCCTCAACCGACTCGCCAGGCCGGCGGGACACAAGTTTTCCCGCGCTGGGTTCCTCGCGCAGGGCTACCGGACCGACGATGTCGACGCTTTCTCGAAACAACTCGTCGCCTACTTCGAGAGGGGAACACCGCTGAGCGCAGACGCCGTGAGAACGGCGGTATTCCGGGCGCAGAGGGGTGGCTACGTCGAGTCCCAGGTCGACCTTCTGCTTGACGCCGTAACCGAGGTCATGCTCGCCGTTCGGTGAGATCCGGGCTCGGCTGCTCGCTAATATTCCCGTTCTGAGCTAAAATCGACGCATCGTGGGTATATATGTAGCGCAGGCCGAGTCCTCTGTACCAGCTCCGAAGGCCAGAAGGGCCTTTGAGAGACCCCGATCGCGGAGCCCGATCACCCTCTTCATCTTCGCCTTCACCGCAGCCGTCGGCGTCGTCGCGGTGAACGTCGTGGATCCCTATTCCGGCGCGACGGCATCCCCGTATTTCCAGACCGCCGAGCGCTACGACGGAAAGGCCACGCAGAAACTCGCCGTCGCCGGAGCCTACGAAACCTCCTTCACCCGCGACGGTTACACCGTGATTGCGCCGCCGCCACCTCCGCCACCCCCGCCCGTGCCCGTCGTTGAGCCCAAGAAGGCCACAGAGGCCAAGAAGGCTACTGAGGCCAAGAAGAGCACGAGCGCTCCGTTGCCCGTTGTCAAGGCCGATCCGGGTTCAGCCCAGGCCATCGCTCACGGCATGGTGCTCTCTCGCGGATGGGGAGAAGACCAGTTCTCCTGCCTCGTCTCCTTGTGGAACAAGGAATCCGGCTGGCGCGTGAACGCATCCAACTCGTCCAGCGGAGCCTACGGCATCCCTCAGGCGCTACCCGGCAGCAAGATGGGCAGCGCAGGAAGCGATTGGGCAACCAATCCCGCCACACAGATCACCTGGGGACTCGGGTACATCAGTGGTCGGTACGGCACCCCCTGTGGGGCGTGGAGCCACTCCAAGGCGAAGAACTGGTACTAAGCCCGCCAGCTGACGGTGGAGCGGGCGTGCCGCGCCTGTGCTGCCGTATGCCAGGAGCCCTGGCGGTTTCTTACCTAGGATGAAACCATGCCCCGAAGCAACCGCCCCCGCGGCGCCAAGCCCGCCAGGGACGACGACGGCGACGACCTGTCGCGTCTCATGAGCGGTTGGAAGCGGACCGAGACCAGGCGTGGTGCCGAGTGGAACGTCCAGCCGGTGAGTGCAGCGAAAGCGGTGAAGGAGTACCTCTGCCCGGCCTGCGCACTCCCCGTTAGCCGTGGCACGGCTCATCTCGTGGTCTGGCGTGCAGACGGGGTGCTCGGCGACGCTGCGGACCTCGCGTCCCGCAGGCACTGGCACACCCACTGCTGGCGAATCGGTTAGAAAGGATGCCATGACCCTGGAAATCCGCGGTGGGATCGAACTCCCGGCAACCCGCGAAGACATCGAACTGACCACGGCCGATGGGCTCACGCTTGTCGGTGAGCTCGCCACCCCTCAGGACCGGAATCCCGTCGCCACGCTCGTGACGCTGCATCCTCTGCCGATTGCCGGTGGGTTCATGGACTCCCACATCCTCCGCAAGGCTGCTGGACGGCTTCCTGCGCTGGCGGACGTCGCGGTGCTGCGGTTCAACACTCGGGGGACATCATCGCCGCGAGGAACCAGCGACGGTGCGTTCGGGGATGGGATCACTGAGGAGCATGATCTCGATGCCGCCATGGCTTTCGTCGCCGAACGCGGACTGCCCCAGCCCTGGCTCGTCGGCTGGTCGTTCGGCACAGAGCTGGTCCTCAAATACGGGCGCTCACACCCGATCGCCGGCGCCGTTCTTCTGTCGCCGCCGCTGCACCGGGCACAACCAGACGACGTTGCCGCGTGGAACGGGCATGACCGCCCCCTCATCGCCCTCATTCCTGAGTTCGACGACTACCTGCGACCGGAGGAGGCCGCAGAGCGGTTCTCCAGCGTGCCAGGCATGACTCTTATCCCGGTCGAGGGCGGTAAACACCTCTGGGTGGGCGAAAACCAGACCCGCCGCGTGCTTGAGGAAATCGTGCGGGCGGTCAACCCTGCCGCTCTTCCGCTGCCGACTGAATGGCCGACGGAGGACTAGGGTTCGCGCCTAGGCTTCGCTTCCGGCGGCTTCGATTACGGCGGCTTCGATTTCGATACGGGGCTGCAACGCTCCGCGTCGCGGCCCCGTCGATTTCGATATGGGGCTGCAACGCTCCGCGTCGCGGCCCCTACTCAATCTGCGATTCGACAAGCGTTCCGAATCGCACAATCTGCGATTCGACAAGCGTTCCGAATCGCACAATCTGCGATTCGACAAGCGTTCCGAATCGCACAATCTTCCGTCCGGCAAGCCTGCCGAACGGAAGAGTCACAGCTCGTTGGCGCGGGGGATCACGACCTGCTTGATGATGAGCAGGATCGATGCTGCGGTCGGGATCGCTATCAGCGCGCCAAGCAGTCCCATCAGCGAGCCGCCCGCCAGGGCAGCGATCACAACCAGCGCGCCAGGAACGGCGACCGCGCGACGCATGACGTTCGGGCTGATCACATACGCCTCGATCTGCATGTAGATGAGGTAGTAGATGCCGGCGAAAAGCGCGGTGACAGGGGAGCCAAGGCCCGGGATCAGACAGACCAGCGTGATGATGATGGACCCGGTCAGCGTTCCGACCAGCGGGATCATCGAGAAGAAGAACGCGATACAGGCGAGCACCGGCGGGAACGGTGCGTCGATGATCGAGAGGAAGATGAACGACAGGATGCCGTTGCATGCCGCTGTGCCGACCTGGCCGATGACGTAGCGTCCGACGGAATCCGTGATCTGCTCGGCGAGGTCAGCGAAACGTTCCCGTTTCGTGGCGGGCACCAGCTGGTACAGACCACGCTTGATGGCGCCGAGCGAAGCGGTGAAGTAGATCGTCAGGATGAGGATGATCAGCGCGCCGAAGAGCGCCGAGCCGATAGCGAAAGCCACCTGGATGGCGCCTGAGCCGATATTCGTGATGTTGTCGGTCAGGAAGGTCCCAGCATCCGCGATGATCGAGCGAACGTCGAGGCCGGGGAACTGGTCGGAGAGGACATCGACCAGCGGGTACTCCTGGAACTGGGCTTGCAGGACGGGGATCAGCCGGATCAGTTCAGAGACCTGATCGATGATGATCGGAACGACCATCCAGACCAGACCGGCGAACAGGGCGAGGACACCGATGATCACCACGAGAAGCGCCGCCCAACGGGGGAACTGCTTCTTCTCCAGCCAGGAAACCAACGGGTCAAGACCGAGCGAGATGAAGATGGCCGCACCGATGTAGCTGAGGATCGTCTGGAGCGTCACCACCGAAAGAATGATCAGCAAACCCAGTCCGACGCCGAGTGTGCCGATGAGGCCGACACGGAACGGGTTCGAAATCTTCACTGCTGTCCCTCCAACGGCGCACGTCAGATCATCGTACTGTTCGGTGGGGAAGACGCCGCATCGGAGCGCATCCGCTACCGTGTTAAGCGCCCTCTCAGGCATTTCGACTACTGTGAAACGTCTGTCCTGTTGCGACCGGCCCGGATTTCCGAGCAAATCCGGGTGCACCGCCCCTGCGGTCGCGGCCCCGAAGGAGATGTAGTGCGCTTCGTTCTCGCGATATTGGCGTTTGTGGTCGCCGCGGCCATGATCGTGCTGGGCATCGCCCAACACACGATCTTTCTCGGCCCGTCCACCTACGCCGTCGACACGACGGTCAAGGGTGACCTGCCGTACACCGTCATCAGCGGGGAGGAACTCACGGAACAACCCGGTCAGCAGTCGCTGACGGTCTCGGGCTCCGATGACGTCTTTCTCGCCTACGGGCGCACGGCGGACGTCCTGGCGTGGCTGGGTGATTCGCCGTACAACACGCTGACGGTCGACACCGAGAACGACAGCCTGAGAGCATCCGTCGTCACCCCCGAGCCGGCGAAGAGCGACGAGGTCACCCCAGAGGCAGATGCCGAATCGCCGGCAGAGGAAGACCAGGCGGCACTCGATGCACGTGCTGATCCCGCCGGCTCAGACCTCTGGCTTGCTGAGTACTCCGAAGAGGGTGCTCTGGTCCAGACGATCAACGTTCCCGAAGACGTCAGCGTCATCCTCGCCTCGAACGGGACAGATCCCGCGCCAAACCGTGTTGAAGTGTCGTGGCCGCTGGACAACGCGACGCCGTGGGCCGGCCCGCTGATCGTTGGAGGAATCCTGCTTCTGCTGATCGGGCTGGTGCTCTACCTCCTCGGCATCCAGAACATGCGTCGGTCACGCGGCCCACGTCGCAAGAGCGTCTCCGCCGGTCCCGCAATGGAGAAGATGCCGAAGGTGCCGAAACCGTCCCGTTACAAGTCAGACAAGCAGCACGGAAGCGCGCCCAAGCGCAAGCGCTCGATCCGCAAGTCGATGGTCGCGATCGTTCCGCTCACGCTGGTTTCCGCGCTCGCGCTGACCGGATGCTCCGCCAGTTCCTGGCCCGACTTCTCCGGCACCGGCCAGGTGACCCCGACGCCGACGCCGACTGACATCCTCCCCGAGATGGAGCAGCCGAAGCCCGCCGTGTCGTCGCCGCAACTCGAGCGGATCGTCACCCGGATCTCCGGTGTCGCGCTCGATGCGGATGCCGCACGCGACGCGACGCTCGCCGCGACCCGGTTCACCGGTCCGGCACTCGATGAGCGAGCCGCGAACTACGCGATCCGCGAGAAACTCCCCGATTATGCGCAGCCGACTCCGATTCCGGCATCCGCTGGCGGGCTCACGTTGCCCGAGGCGACCGAGACCTGGCCACGAACGGTGCTGACCGTGGTGAGTGACGAAACGGACGCCTCCGTCGCCCCGACCGCGCTCGTCCTCGTGCAAGAGGACCCCCGCTCCAACTACCTCGTTCAGTCCGCCGTGCGGCTCGAACCCGACGCTCAGATCCCTGATGTCGCCCCGGCGACGATCGGAGCGGCGCGGCTCCCACCGGAGTCGACGTTCCAGATCCTCCAGCCGAACCAGCTCGCTGAAGCCTATGCAGACGTCATCACCAACGGTGACCAGAGCGCGCACTTCGACCTGTTCGACCCTGAGGGCGACTCGCTGCGAACCGCGATCGCGGCCGACCGGCAGGCGAAGAAGGCCGAACTCCCGACAACGGCCACGATCGAGTTCTCCGCAGCTGCAGGCGCGGACGCTCCTGTCGCACTGGCGACCAACGAGTCGGGTGCCATCGTCGCGGTCGACATCGTCGAGAACGAGGTCGTCAAGCCGGTCGACACCGGTGCAAAGATCGAACCCGCTGGCGCCATTTCGGCGTTGAGCGGCGTGACAGAAACGGAGAAGGGTGTGCAGTCGACCTACACGGACCAGTTGTTGTTCTACGTACCGCCTGCGGGAAGTTCGGACACCATCCGACTGCTCGGGTTCAGCCAGGCCCTGACCAAGGCGGTTCAACTGTGATGAGCGCGAGCCAGCCTGCCGCCGAACACCTCCGCGGCGCCATCGACCTGTCCAGCCTGGTGAACCGGGGGACCGCACCTGGCGCCCCGGGTGCCGGCGCGCCCGCTGCTCCCGGCGGCCCCGGGGTGGCCCCAGCCCAGGGCGGCACCGTCGAGGTTCCCAGCCTCGTGCTCGAGGGGTCTGACGCGAACTTCAGCCAGTTCCTCGACCTGTCGATGCAGGTCCCCGTCCTCGTCGACCTCTTCGCCGGTACGCCGACGAAGGGGCTCAGCCAGATCGTGGAGAGCTACGGCGGGCGTCTCCTGCTCGTGACGGTGGATGTCACCGTCAACGTGCAGCTTCGGCAGGCCTTCCAGGTGCAGTCCGTGCCCGCTGCGGTAGCCCTCGTCGGCGGCAGGCCCCTTCAGCTGTTCGCCGGAGCCCTCCCTGAGGACCAGGTACGCCAGGTTCTCGAACAGGTCCTCCAGGCCGCCGCACAGAGCGGCATCACCGGTTCGGCATCCGCCTCAGCCGCTGCCGAGGACGCTGAACCCGTGGAACCGCCGCTGCCCCCGTTGCACGCTGAAGCGTACGAGGCGATCGAGCAGGGCGATTACCCGCGAGCGATCACCGCGTACGAGACCGCTATCGCTCAGAACCCCACAGACAAGATGGCCGTTGCGGGGCTTGCACAGGTGAGCCTGCTGCACCGGCTCCGGGGAAAGACGATCGATCAGATCCGGGCGGCGGCAGCGGCGAACCCTGACGACCTGAACGCGCAGCTCGACGTCGCAGACCTCGATCTTTCAGGCGGACACGTCGAGGATGCGTTCGATCGCCTCCTGACAAGGTTTGAAACCGCGGATGCCGACGACCGCAACACGATCCGCACCCGCCTCCTCGAGCTGTTCGAAGTGGCTGGCCTCGATGACCCACGTGTCATGCGCGCTCGGGCCCGGCTGACGAACCTGCTCTTCTAGAGGCGAGCAACGAAATCACCCGTCCCGGACGGATTCACCTGGCGATTCAGGTGTTTCGGTCCGGGACGGGTGATTTCGCGTTTACCGCCGTCAGCGGCGGCGGAGCCAGAGACCACCGAGCGGTGGCAGGGTCAGCTGAGCGGATGCCGGCCGGCCCGCCCACGGCTGGTCGACGGCGACGACGGTTCCGAAGTTGCCGACGCCGGAGCCACCGAACTCGGCGGCATCCGTGTTGAGGATCTCTTCCCAGTCCCCCGATGCCGGCAGCCCCACCCGGTACGGCCCGACCGGCGCGCCCGAGAAGTTGAAGAGCGCGATGATCTCGTTGCCGTCGTGGTCGCGGCGCAGGAACGAGACGACGCTGTGCGCCGCGTCTCCGCCGTCGATGAGCTCGAACCCGCCGGGGTCGTTGTCACGGGCCCAGAGCGCGGCGTTCTCGCCGTACAGGTTGTTGAGTTGACCGACAAGGCTGAACAGTCCCTGGTGGCTCGGCTGGTCCAGGATCCACCAGTCGAGGCCGCGGGCCTCAGACCATTCGGACGGCTGGCCGAACTCCTGCCCCATAAACAGCAGCTGTTTGCCCGGGTGAGCCCACATGAATGCGAGAAAGAGCCGCAGATTCGCGAGCTTCTGCCAGTGGTCGCCTGGCATTCGGGAGAGCAGTGAGCCTTTGCCGTGCACGACCTCGTCGTGGCTGATCGGCAGCAGGAAGTTCTCGCTGAACGCGTAGACGAAGCTGAACGTGAGTTCACCGTGGTGGTATGAGCGGTACATCGGGTCGTGCTTGATGTACTGCAGCGAGTCGTGCATCCAGCCCATGTTCCACTTGATGCCGAACCCGAGCCCCCCGCCGGAGGTCGGCGCGGTGACGCCGGGCCAGCTCGTGGATTCCTCGGCGATCATCACGACGCCGGGGTTGCGCTTGTACGCGGTGGCGTTGGCCTCCTGCAGCAGGCTGATCGCCTCGAGGTTCTCCCGGCCGCCGTGCACGTTCGGGTACCACTCGCCCTCTTCGCGGGAATAGTCGAGATAGAGCATCGAGGCGACGGCGTCGACCCGCAGGCCGTCCACGTGGAACTCCTCGAGCCAGTACAGCGCGTTCGCGACGAGGAAGTTCCGCACCTGGCTGTTGCCGAAATCGAAGATGTATGTGCCCCAGTCCTTGTGCTCACCACGGCGAGGATCTGGATGCTCGTAGAGCGCCTGCCCGTCGAAACGGGCGAGTGCCCACTCGTCGGTGGCGAAGTGGCCGGGGACCCAGTCCATGAGCACGCCGATGCCGGCCTGGTGCAGGCGGTCGATCAGGTACTTGAGGTCGTCAGGGTGCCCGAAACGGCTGGTCGGTGCGAAGTACCCGGTGATCTGGTAGCCCCACGAACCGCCGTACGGATGTTCCGCCAGCGGCATGAACTCCACGTGCGTGAAGTTGAGCGCCCGAAGGTATTCGATGAGCGGGTCGGCGATGTCACGGTAGCCGAGCCCCGGCCGCCACGATCCGAGGTGCATCTCGTAGATGCTCATCGGCCCGTCGTGCGGGTTCGTCGCAGCGCGATGTTCCATCCACGCGGCATCCGCCCACTCGTGGCTGGAGGTTCCGACAACGGAGGCCGTCAGCGGTGGCGTCTCGGTGAACCGGGCCATCGGGTCTGCACGTGTCACCCAGGTTCCGTCCGCCCCGAGCAGCTCGAACTTGTAGAGCGTCCCCGCTTCGAGCCCGGGAACGAAGAGCTCCCAGACGCCGGTCGGGCCCATGTTACGGAGGGCGTGGAGTCGGCCGTCCCAGCCGTTGAACTCTCCGAGCACCCGTACCGCTTGCGCGTGGGGTGCCCAGACGGTGAAGGAAGTGCCGGCGACGGGGGCGCCGCCCGCTGAGTGCTCGACGAGATGGGCGCCGAGAGCTTCCCAGAGTTCTTCGTGCCTGCCTTCACCGATGAGGTGGAGGTCGAGTTCCCCGATCGTCGGGCTGAACCGGTATGGGTCGTCTGTGCTCCACACCACTCCGTCGCCGTAGTCGGCCTCCACGGAGTAGTCCGGGAAGGCGGAGGAGTGCTCACCCTGCCAGATGCCGTTGTACAGGTGGCTGAGTTCGACTCTCTCGCCGCCTGCCAGGACGGCGGTGACGCTCTCGGCAAGTGGCCGCAATGTTCGCAGGATGGTGTTGTTCCCGACCGGGTGCTGCCCCAGCACGGAGTGCGGGTCGTGGTACGACCCGGTGGAGACCGCGCCGAGGACATGCTCCGACAGCTCGGGTGCGCTCAGGGTGGCTTCGGCGGCGATCGCCGACGGCGAAGGCGCTGCCGGCATCGACGGAGAAGCCGAGGGTGCTGATGACGTTGGCGGAGTCTTGGCAGCGGGCGCTGACGCTCCCGCTGCGGGCTTCGTGGGATCGGTCACGAGGTGGCCTCCTGGACGTGGAAGATGTGTACCGGTTCGGTGAAGGCGTCGAGGCGAACGAAGTTGTGTTCGCCCCACTGCCAGCTGGCTCCGGTGATGAGATCGGTGACCCGGTACGGGGTTCCCGGCGCGATGCCGAACGCTGAACTGTCGATGTGAACCGTCGTCTCTCGGACGGAGTGCGGGTCGACATTGGCCACCACGAGGATCGTGTCCGCTTGCCCGGTTCCGGTGAAACCGGCGTCGAGGTGTTTGCTGTAGACGATGATCGAGTCATCGTCACTTGTGTGCAGGTGCAGATTCCTCAACTGCCGGAGTGCCGGGTGCTCCGCGCGGATCCGGTTGAGCATGCCGAGGTAAAGCGACAACGACGCGCCAGCGGCATCCGCTGCGGCGAAGTCCCTCGGCTTGTACTCGTACTTTTCGTTGTCGATGTTCTCTTCGGCACCTGGGCGCGCGACGTTCTCGAAGAGCTCGAAGCCGGAGTAGACGCCCCAGACCGGAGCGGCCGTCGCAGCAAGCGCCGCCCGAATGGTGAACGCCGCAGGCCCGCCGAACTGGAGATACTCGGTGAGGATGTCCGGCGTGTTCACGAAGAGGTTCGGCCGGAGGAAATCCGCCGTCTCCGAGCTGATGCTCGTGAAGAACTCCTCGAGTTCCTCCTTGGTGTTTCGCCAGGTGAAATAGGTGTAGCTCTGCTGGAAGCCGACCCGGGCAAGAGCCTGCATCATCGCCGGGCGGGTGAACGCCTCAGCCAGGAAGACGACGTCAGGGTCCTCGGCGTTGACGGTGGCGATGAGCCATTCCCAGAACTCCACAGGTTTGGTATGCGGGTTGTCGACGCGGAAGATCTTCACCCCGACCGAGACCCAGTACCGCACGATCCGAAGCACCTCGGCACGGATGCCTTCAGGGTCGTTATCGAAGTTGACCGGGTAGATGTCCTGATACTTCTTCGGCGGGTTTTCGGCGTACGCGATGGTGCCGTCAGGAAGCGTTGTGAACCATTCCGGGTGTTCGGTGACCCAGGGGTGGTCGGGGGACGCCTGTAATGCCAGGTCGATGGCGATCTCGATGTTGTTCTCAGCGGCCTGGCCGAGGAAATAACGGAAGTCGTCGACGGTTCCGAGTTCCGGGTGGATGGCGTCGTGCCCGCCTTCGGCCGACCCGATCGCCCACGGTGATCCGGGGTCGTGCGGCCCCGGATTCAGTGTGTTGTTCTTTCCCTTGCGGAAGGCGGACCCGATCGGGTGGATCGGGGGAAGGTAGACGACGTCGAAACCCATGGCCGCGACCCCGGCGAGACGCCCGGCTGCGGTGCGGAAGGAGCCCGATTGCCAGGAGCCGTCTGCGTTCTGCTTCGCGCCTTCTGACCGGGGAAAGAATTCGTACCAGGATCCCACCCCGGCGGCGGCGCGTTCGACCCGAACCGAGGCTTCCTCCGATTCACTCGACAGGCTTGTCATCGGCCGCGCCCTGGCGATCTCGTGAAGACGCTCGTCGTCGAGGACCCGCGTGCGGTTCTCGAGCGGAGCATCCGTCGCTGCCAGCTCTGCAGCCTTCGCCGACAGGTAGCTGCGTTCTGCGGCCGGCCGGGACTTCTCGGCAGCCGCGCGCTGCAGGAGCTGGGCGCCGATGGTGAACATCAGCTCGACATCGATCCCGGCGGGGATCTTGATGGCGGCATTGTGGTGCCAGGTTTCGAAGTCGTCGGCGTACGCCCGCACACGGAAGCGCCAGGTGCCAGGCGCTGTCACCTGGGCGAGCGCCTCGTAGTCGTCGAGGCCGACGGTCTTCAGCGTCATCGGATGCCGTGACGTGGCCCCCGACGGATCAGTGAGCAGCAGCTCCACCCCGATCGCGTCGTGCCCCTCTCGGAACGCCGTTGCCCGGAAGGGGAGCACCTCGCCCACGAACCCGCGGGCGGGCCAGCGTCCACAGGAGACGACAGGGGAGAGGCCGAGCACGGGGATTCTGCCTATGCCGGGTGTTGTGCTCGAGTTGGACTGCGCCGCGACGGCCTTCGAAGGCCTGGACGTTGCGCTGGATGCTTTCTTAGCCACAAACCCGACCGTACCGCGAATCCGCCCCGCACGTCGGTGCCTTGCGTAAACGCCGCCGGGCCAATAAAGGGCCGGGATGCCCAGCGATCGACCCTGCTCGCCTAGGCTGAACCCCGTGAAGGCGATTAGACGATTTACCGTGCGCCCTGCGCTCCCCGAGCGGCTGGCTGCCCTTGAGCATCTGGCCGGGAACCTGAGGTGGGCCTGGCACGGGCCGACGCAGGAACTGTTCTCCGAGATCGCACCTGATGCGTGGCGTGAGTTCCAGCACGATCCGATCAGCCTGTTCGGTCAGATCAGCCAGCAGCGGATCGACGAGCTGGCGTCTGACGACAGTTTCGTGCACCGGGCGAACGCGTTGAGCGATGACCTCTCCCGTTATCTCTCCGAACCGCGCTGGTACCAGGGACTCGAGGGCGACAAGCCTGAGCTCATCGCGTACTTCTCGCCGGAGTTCGGCATCGCCGCCGCTCTTCCGCAGTACTCGGGTGGTCTCGGGATCCTCGCCGGCGACCACCTGAAGAGCGCATCAGACCTCGGCGTCCCGCTCGTGGCTGTCGGTCTGTTCTACCGCTCCGGCTACTTCAGCCAGGCTCTCTCGCCCGACGGCTGGCAGCAGGAGACCTACCCGGTGCTCGATCCGGACGGTCTCCCGTTGCAAGTGCTCCGCCAGCCGGACGGCAGCCCGGTCATCGTCACGCTGTCCCTGCCGGACGACCAGGTGCTCAGCGCCCGGATCTGGCTCGGCAGGGTCGGGCGGGTAACCCTACTGCTGCTCGATTCGGACATTCCGGAGAACAGCGAGGAGCTGTGCCACGTCACCGACCGGCTCTACGGCGGCTCCGAGGAACACCGGCTGCACCAGGAACTTCTGCTGGGCATCGGCGGGGTCCGGGCGATCAGCGCCTGGGCTGAACGCACAGGGGTGCGCCCTCCGCGTGTCTTCCATACCAATGAGGGCCACGCCGGTTTCCTCGGCATCGAACGGATCGGCGATCTGATCCGTGGCGGCCTGAGCTTCGCGGAGGCACTCCAGGTTGTGCGCGCCGGCACCGTCTTCACCACACACACCCCGGTGCCTGCAGGCATCGACCGCTTCGACTCGGGGCTGATCCGCCGGTACTTTGAGACGGAGCTGATGCCGGGGGTATCCGTCGATGATGTGCTGGCGCTCGGGCGGGAGCCCGGCGCCGGTTCGGACGGCGCCTTCAACATGGCGGTGATGGGACTTCGGCTCGGCCAGCGGGCGAATGGAGTCTCTCAGCTGCACGGCGATGTGAGCCGACGCATGTTCAGCGCACTCTGGCCTGGGTTCGACATCGACGACGTACCCATCGGCTCTGTGACCAACGGTGTGCACCCTGCCACCTGGACGGCACCGCAACTGACCGAACTCGCGACCCGCAACCTCGGCACTTCCGACACGGCCAATGCTGACTGGGCGTCGACGGCAGTGAGCGACTCGGAGCTCTGGTCGGTCCGCAATTCGATGAGACAGGAACTGGTGTGGGATGCCCGCGCCCGGCTGAAACGGGCCTGGCTTGCGCAGAACCCCGGTGGGATCGCCCCCGAGTGGATCGATACCGTGCTGGACCCGAGGGTACTGACGATCGGTTTCGCCCGACGGGTCCCCACCTACAAACGCCTCACGCTCATGCTCCACGACACCGAGCGTCTGCGGGCTCTCCTGCTGCACCCGGAACGCCCCGTGCAGATCGTGATCGCCGGTAAGTCCCACCCGGCAGACATCGAGGGCAAGAGGCTCATTCAGAAGGTCGTCGAATTCGCGAAAGACCCAGCCGTCCGTGAGCGGATCGTCTTCCTGCCCAACTACGACATCTCGATGGCACAGAAGCTCTACCCTGGCACCGATGTCTGGCTCAACAACCCGTTGCGCCCGCTCGAAGCCTGCGGGACCTCCGGAATGAAAGCGGCGCTCAACGGCGTGCTCAACCTGTCGATCCTCGACGGCTGGTGGAACGAGTTCTTCGACGGCGACAACGGCTGGGCGATCCCCTCGGCGGTCACCGAGGACGCCGAGGAACGCGACCGCCGTGAAGCGGAGTCGATGTACGACCTGATCGAGCACCAGATTGCCCCCCGCTTCTATGAGCGCGATTCCGACGGTGTTCCTTCTGACTGGCTTCGTCGCATCCGTCACACCCTGTCGACCCTCTCACCTCGGCTGAGCGCAGACCGGATGGTCGGCGAGTACGTCAACAACCTCTACCGTCCGGCGTTCGACAGCACATCGCTGCTGCGCAACGACGGGTTCCGGGAGGCCCGCCGTCTCGCCGAATGGAAGTCGCGGGTGACGGATGCCTGGCCCGGTGTCTCGATCGCCCATGTGGAGTCCGGCGGGCTGGATGTTGCGCCGCAGGTCGGCGACGAGTTGCACCTGCGGGCATCCGTCCGGCTCGGCGGCCTGACCCCCGACGACGTCTCGGTGCAGGTCGTGTACGGCCGCAGCACCGTGAACGGTGATGATCTGAAGGACGTCCAGACGGCGGATCTGCTCCCGGACGAAGAAGCCGAAGCATCCGAGTCCGGGGAGTGGCTCTTCGCCGGCACCGTGAGCCTCGGCCGGCCAGGCGGGTTCGGCTACAGCGTGCGCGTTGTACCGAGCAACGCCGTTCTCGTCAGCCCGGCCGAACTGGGTCTGATCGCGGTCGCCTGATATCGCGCGGTCAGCTTCGGCTGATCGCCGCGAGCGCCCCACCGGTCACGCTGAGGAGATCGGTCGGGTCGAGTTCGATGTCGAAACCACGGCGACCACCCGAGACGAAAACCGTGGCAAACTCAGCAGCTGATTCGTCGAGGACGGTGCGAAGCCGTGTTTTCTGGCCGATCGGACTGATCCCGCCAACGACATAACCGCTCTTCCGTTCGGCGAGTGCCGGGTCGGCCATGCCGGCACGTTTGGCTCCGACAGCGGTGGCGAGGGCTTTGAGGTCGAGCTGGCCGCTCACCGGAACGATCGCCACCACGAGCATCCCATCGGCGTCGGCCAGAAGGGTTTTGAACACCCGGTTCGCCTCGACCCCGAGCGCCTCGGCGGCTTCGAGGCCATACCCGGCGGTGCCAGGCTGGTGCTCGTACGTATGCGGAGCGAACCAGACCCCGAGGGAGGTGAGGGTTGCCGTCGCCGGCGTACCCGCCGAGTTCTTCTTCGTCATCGCTAGTCCTCGGAGAACGCCCGGAACAATTGCATCGACGTCGGCTCCACGTCGACGGTGTCGCCAGGAACGAACGAGGAGATTTCCGTCAGTGGCGTCTCATCCTCGCTGTTCCAGAGTAGGTCGTAGCGGACGACCCCGTCGTGATGGGGCAGGGTCACTGTGGTCCCGGATTCGACGCCATGCACGATGAGCAGAATCCTGTTGAATGCCTCGATCTCAGGGGTGCTCGCAGCCACATACTGCAGGGTGCGGTTCTGGGCGTTGGTCCAGTCGTCGTCGCTCATCATGTGGCCGGATTGGTCGTACCAGTCCATCTGGCTCGAGCTCGGCACCACTTCCTCCGGCCGGCCGAACCGTACAGGCCTGAGCGCCGGATTCTCACGTCGCAGCTCGATCAGGCGACGAGCGTGCGCGTGAAGATTGTGCTGCCACTTGTCGACCGCGAAGCTGAGCCAGGTCAGTTCGGAGTCGTGGCAGTATGCGTTGTTGTTGCCTTGCTGGCTGCGGCCGTACTCGTCACCTGCGGTGATCATCGGGACCCCTGCCGACATCAGCAGCGTCCCGAGCAGGTTCCGCATCGCCCTGCGGCGGGCGGCGAGGATCGTTTCGTCTGTGGTCGGCCCCTCAGCGCCGTGGTTGAACGAACGGTTGTTGTCTGTTCCGTCGCGGTTGGACTCGCCGTTGCCGACGTTGTGCTTCACGTCGTACGAGACGAGGTCGGCGAGGGTGAACCCGTCGTGTGCTGTCACGAGATTGATGGATGCCAATGGCCCGCGTTCCTCGGAGAACGTGTTCGAGGACCCGGCCAGCCGCGTGGCGAACCCGCCGATCCCGACCGGCGCGGCGCTCGCCCGCCTCGCATAGTCGACGTCGGAGAGCCAGAAGTTCCGCGCCCGGTCACGGTAACGGTCGTTCCAGTCGATCCAGCCGGTCTGGAAGTTGCCGGTCTGCCACCCGCCCATGCCGACATCCCACGGTTCGGAGATCATTTTCACCCCGGCGAGCGCCGGGTCGGAGATGATCTCGGTGAGCAGCGGGTGTTCGGGGGAGTATTCGTGCTTCTCATCACGGCCGAGCGTCACGGCGAGGTCGAACCGGAAACCGTCGACCTGCACTTCGTTGGCCCAGTACCGCAGAGAGTCCATCACCAGGCGGTGCGCCGCCGGATGAGACGTGTTGAGGCTGTTGCCGCATCCGGTGACGTCGATGTAATCGCCGTCTTCGGTCTGGCGGTAGTACGCGTCGTTGTCGAGACCCCTCAGGCTCGTGGTTGGCCCGCCCCTGCCCTCCTCGGCCGTGTGGTTGTAGACCACGTCGAGGATCACCTCGATGCCGGCTTCGTGCAGCAGGCGCACCATGCCCTTGAATTCCCGGAGGATCGCGGCCGGACCCTCTGACTGCGCCGACCTCGAGGCGTACGGTGCATGCGGTGTGAAGAAGTTGAGGGTGTTGTAGCCCCAGTAGTTGGTCAGCCCCTGCCGGAGAAGGCGCTGCTCGGAGACGAAGGCATGAACGGGGAGCAGCTCAACCGTGGTGACGCCGAGGTCAGTGAGGTACCCGATGGATGCTTCGTGCGCGAGCCCGGCATAACTGCCGCGCAGCGGCTCCGGGACGTGCCGGTTGAGCTTGGAAATCCCTTTGGTGTGGGCTTCGTAGATCACCGTCCGGTCGAGGGGCACGGCCGGCTTGGGGACATCTCCCCAGTCGAAAGCGGTGTCGACGACGGCGGAGCGGTACTGCCCGGCGCTGACGCGGACGAGGCCGCGGGCGTACGGATCGATCAGCAGCTGTGCCGGGTTGAACGCCGACGTCGGAGACGAAGGACCTGAGGCACGGATTGCGTAACGGGTCCCCACCCGGAGGGTACGGGAACGACCCACCCACACGGAGTCCGGTCCTTTGTGCATCGGGACCATCCTGGTCATCCAGTTCGGGTCGGTGTCGTCGAAGATCACAAGTTCCATCGACTCGGCGCCCGCCGACCAGACCCTCAACTCTCCGCCGTGTGACGTGATCCGCACGCCGAGGTCGTGCAGGGGATCGGCTGGGGTCATGCGTTCTAGAGTAGTTTGTGCGCACAGCGTGCGCGTACCGGCGGAAAAGGAGTGGGATGGTCGTCTATCTCGATCACGCGGCGACGACGCCGATGCTTCCCGACGCGATCCGCGCATACGCAGAAGCGCTCGGTGTCGTGGGGAATCCCGCCTCCATCCATTCGCAGGGCCAGGCGGCGAAGCGGATGCTTGAGGAAGCGCGGGAGCAGGTCGCCGCGACCCTCGGCTGTGACCCGATCGAAGTCGTCCTCACGTCCGGGGGAACCGAAGCGGTGAACCTGGCGATCAAAGGCATCTGGTGGTCGCGTAACCGCGGCGGCGCCCGGCCGGTGATCCTCGCCCCTGGCGGCGAACACCACGCCACCATCGACACGCTGGAGTGGCTGGAGCAGCACGAAGGAGCCGAGGTCGGCTGGTTGCCGCTCGACGACGACGGGCTGGTGCACGCCGACGACGTGGAGGCCGCCCTCACCCGCTACGGCGATCGGGTCGCGATGGTGACCCTGCTGTGGGCGAACAACGAGGTGGGCACGATCCAGCCGGTGACGGAGATCTCGGCGCTCGCCGCCGCGCACGGGGTGCCCGTTCACGTCGACGCCGTCGCCGCGTACGGGTACCTGGACACGAACTTCCGCGCCGTCCGAGACGCATCGGGCAGCGTGGGCGGCGCCGGGCTCGTCGCGATGAGTGTCTCCGCGCACAAGATCGGAGGCCCTGTCGGGGTGGGCGCGCTCGTCCTCTCCCGATCAGCCAGCGTCGAACCGCTGTTGCATGGCGGCGGTCAGCAGCGGCAGGTGCGTTCGGGAACCCAGGATGTCGCCGGTGCTGTCTCCTTCGCGGTGGCCGCCACCTTCACCACACGGAATCGCGCCGGAGAAGCCGTCCGCCTTGCCGCGCTCCGGGACCGCCTGATCGACGGCATCCTCACCGCCGTTCCTGCCGCGCGGCTGAACGGCCTGCCCGGAGACGGCAGGCTCCCGGGGAACGTCCACGTCGCCTTCGCCGGCTGTGAGGGCGACTCCCTGCTGTTTCTGCTCGACATGGCCGGGGTCTCGGTCTCCACCGGATCCGCGTGCCAGGCGGGCATCCCCGAACCGTCCCACGTACTCCGTGCGATGGGCCGGAGCGAACTCGAGGCTCGCGGCGCCCTCCGGGTGACGCTCGGGCACACCACGACAGAGGACGACATCGACGCGCTTCTCGCCGCCCTGCCCGGAGCGTACACCCAGGCATCCAGGGCGGGGTTCGCCGACCGCACGACCACGCTCGGGGCCTGATCCGCAGACGTTCTCCAGCAAGCGGCGCGTACACTTCTCGGGTGAAGGTTTTAGCAGCAATGTCCGGCGGAGTCGACTCCGCAGTCGCGGCGGCACGCGCGGTCGAAGCCGGCCACGACGTCGTCGGTGTCCATCTCGCCCTCAGCCGGATGCCCGGCACGCTGCGCACGGGCAGCCGCGGCTGTTGCACCATCGAGGACTCGATGGACGCGCAGCGGGCCGCCAACATCATCGGGATCCCGTACTACGTGTGGGACTTCTCTGAGCGGTTCAAGCTCGACGTCGTCGACGACTTCATCGCCGAGTACGCCGCCGGCCGTACCCCCAACCCGTGCATGCGGTGCAACGAGAAGATCAAGTTCGCCGCCCTGCTCGAGAAGGCCATCGACCTCGGCTTCGACGCGGTCTGCACCGGCCACTACGCGACGATCGTGACGGATCCCGCCGGAAACCGCGAACTGCACCGCGCGAGCGCCTGGGCCAAGGACCAGAGTTACGTGCTCGGAGTGCTCACGGCCGAGCAGATCGCCCATTCGATGTTCCCGCTCGGCGCGACCCCGTCGAAAGCCGAGGTGCGTGCCGAAGCCGCTGCCCGCGGATTCAGCGTCGCGAACAAACCGGACAGCCACGACATCTGCTTCATCCCGGACGGAGACACGCGCGGCTGGCTTGCTGAGCGGGTCGGCGCCGAGAAGGGGGAGATCCTCGACCGGGACGGCTCGGTCGTCGGCTCACACGAGGGTGCTGCCGCCTTCACCGTCGGTCAGAGACGGGGGCTGAACCTCGGCGTCCCTGACCCGGACGGCCGCCCCCGATTCGTCCTCGAAGTGCGCCCGAAGACCAACCAGGTCGTCGTCGGACCCAAGGAAGCCCTCGCCATCGCCGAGATCGCCGGGTCCCGGTTCACCTGGGCGGGACTCGCGCCGGAGCATCCCGACGTCGCCTTCGACTGCGACGTGCAGATCCGTGCACACGCGGACCCTGTCCCAGCCGTCGCGGTCGTGCAGCCGCACGCCGAGACCGGGGAGCCCGAGTTGATGATCCGGCCAGGGAACCCGCTCGATGGGGTCGCCCCTGGGCAGACCGCCGTGGTCTACGTCGGCACACGAGTGCTCGGCCAGTGCACCATCGACCGTACCGTGAGCGCCGTCCCGACGCCCGTCTCCTGACGCAGGAACAGGCCGGGCAGCGCCTGAGGCGTGGTGGGCTCGCCGCGCGCCACCCCCTCACCGGCGTCGGTGGCAGTCCCTAGACTGGGCGGGTGACAGAGACCACCGACTACGAAATCGCTGCACCGCAGTCGACACCGAAAGACCTCGAGAAAGCGGCCGCTGAGGCGGCCGCGCTGACATCCCGCATCCTCGAATTACGCGACGCGTACTACGAGCAGAACGCGCCCCTCGTCTCCGACGCCGAGTACGACGCCATGATGCGCAGGCTCGAACTGATCGAGCATTTGTTCCCCGAGCTGCAGGGTCAGGACAGCCCGACACAGACCGTTGGCGGTCGTGCGCAGGCGTCGCTGTTCGACCCGGTGACCCACGCGGAACGGATGCTCAGCCTCGACAACGTTTTCTCTGCCGATGAATTGCGCGGGTGGAGCGAGCGGGTGGAGCGCGCCTCGGCCAGGCCGGTGCACTACCTCACCGAGCTCAAGATCGACGGGCTCGCGGTCAACCTGCGCTACGAGAACGGCCGGCTCGTCAGCGCTGCCACCCGTGGTGACGGCGTCGTCGGTGAAGACGTCACCGAGAACATCGCCGCCATTCGCTCCATCCCAACCCGTCTCGCCGGGTCCGGCCATCCTCCGCTGGTGGAGGTGCGAGGTGAGATATTCTTCCCGGTCGAATCATTCCGTGAGCTCAACGAGCTTCAGCTGGCTGCTGGCGAGAAAGTGTTCGCGAACCCCCGCAACGCGGCCAGCGGCAGCCTGCGCCAGAAGGCGGAGAGCAAGAATGCTGCCCAGCGAAAGCTCATGGAGAACCGACTCGGCCGGCTGCGCATGCTCGTCCACGGCATCGGCACCTGGCCGAACCCCCCGGTGTCGGCTCAGTCCGAGGTGTACGCGCTCCTGAAGGACTGGGGGCTCCCCACATCGAGCCATTTCCGTGTCTTCGACTCCATCGACGGTGTGGTCGGTTTCATCGAACATTACGGCGAGCATCGTGGGAGCGTCGAGCACGAGATCGACGGCATCGTCGTCAAGGTCGACGAGCTCGCGCTTCATGACGAACTCGGGGCCACCAGCCGGGCCCCCCGCTGGGCGACGGCCTTCAAATACCCGCCAGAGCAGGTGAACACAAAACTCCTTGACATCGTTGTGAGCCTTGGGCGTACCGGGCGTGCGACGCCGTTCGCCCAGGTGGAGCCCGTGCGCGTCGCCGGTTCGACGGTGAGCCAGGCGACGCTCCACAACCAGGACGTCGTGAAAGCGAAGGGCATCCTCATCGGCGACACCGTCGTCCTCCGCAAGGCGGGCGATGTCATCCCCGAAATCCTCGGGCCCGTCGTCGAACTTCGGGACGGCACCGAGCGCGCATTCGTGATGCCTGAGAACTGCCCGTCGTGCGGCACTCCGCTTCGACCGGCGAAAGAAGGCGACAAGGACCTGCGTTGCCCGAACTCTCGTTCCTGCCCGGCGCAGGTACGCGGCAGGGTCGAGCACATCGGATCCCGGGGTGCTCTCGACGTCGAGGGGCTCGGTGAAGTCGCTGCCGCGGCGCTCACCCAGCCGCTCGAACCGGCGTCCGCGCCGCTCGCCGACGCGAACGGCGACGTCTCCGAAGCCGGACTGTTCGACCTCACCATCGAGGATCTCTTCCCGGTGACCGTGACCGTCTTCGACTTCGAAACCGGGCTGCCCAAGCTCGGCAGTGACGGCGAGGCGAAGCGTGTCACCCCGTTCCGGCGCAAGCGGAACGTGAAAACCGACGGACCGTACGACCCGGACGCTTCGGAGTTCTCCGGCGACGCAAGCTCCGTGCCGTCGAAGGGCGCCGTCGAGCTTCTCCGAAACCTTCAGAAAGCGAAGACGAAACCGCTGTGGCGGATCCTCGTCTCCCTCAGCATCCGTCACGTCGGTCCGGTCGCCGCGCGGGCCCTCGCCGACTACTTCGGGTCGGTGGATGCCATCCGGTCGGCGAGCCGCGAAGAGCTGGCCGAGACGGACGGTGTCGGAGGAATCATCGCCGACGCCGTTCTCGACTGGTTCCAGGTCGACTGGCACCGCCAGATCATCGAGCAATGGACAGCTGCTGGGGTGCAGTTTGCTACGCCGGGGCACCCTGGGCCGGGTGCGGCAGGTGACGGCGGTGGTGTGCTCGCCGGGATCACCGTCGTCGCCACGGGCTCGCTCGAGGGATTCTCTCGAGAGGGAGCTCAGGAGGCGATCATCGCGGCCGGCGGAAAGGCCGCGTCCAGCGTGTCGAAGAAGACGGACTTCGTCGCCGCCGGGCCTGGGGCAGGGTCGAAGCTTGGCAAGGCCGAGGAGCTGGGCCTGCGGATCATCGACGCCGCCCAGTTCGCGCTGCTCGTCACCGAGGGCCCCGCCGCGCTCGACGACGCGACCCCCTGACGCCAGCTGCAGATCCGGCGAGATACCAGAAACGGCTCCCAGAACTGGCGTTGCGCCAGATCAGGGAGCCGTTTTAGGTGTCTCGCGGCCGTAATCAGCGCAGGATGTCGCCCTGGCGTCCGGTTTCTTTCTGCAGGAGGATGTCTCGCACCTGCTTGCGGAGGACCTTGCCGATGAGCGACTTCGGGAGCTCGTCGATAGCGACGATACGACGCGGAACCTTGTACGGCGTGAGGTTGTCGCGCGCGAACTGGCGGATGGATTCACGGTCCAGCTTCTCGCCCGGCCGCAGAACGACCGCGGCAACCACATCCTCCCCGGAATGCGCGCTGGGCATCCCGACAACAGCGACGTCCTGGATGGCGGGGTGCAGGCGCAGGGCGTTCTCCACCTCGGTCGGCGCGACGTTGAAGCCGCCCGTGATGATGAGTTCCTTGATCCGGTCGACGACGCTGACGTACCCGTCCGCGTCCATCGTCACGATGTCACCGGTGCGGAACCAGTTCCCGTCGACGAAGGCAGCGCTCGTCTCCTCCGGTTTGCGGTAATAACCGGAGAACACCTGCGGTCCGCGCACGATCAACTCACCAGGCATGCCCGGTTCCACATCGACGGATGGGTTCTCCGGGTCCACGACCCGGATCTCGGTCCCGGGGATGGGCAGCCCGACCGTGCCGGGCTTGCGCCGCTCCGATACCGGGTTGGCCATGAGCACGGGGGAGCATTCGCTGAGGCCGTACCCCTCGATGAGGTAGCCCCCTGTCGCCTCCTCGAACGGAACCACCAGCTCGTGCGGCAGCGCCATGGCGCCGGTGATCCCGATCTCGAGACCCTGCAGTGAGACGCCCTTTTCTTTCGCTCTGGCCAGCAGTTTCTCCGCGATCGGAGGCACGGCGGGCAGGAAGGTGGGCGGATGCTTGGCGGCTGCCTTGAGCACGAGGTCCGGGTCGAATTTGGGGAACAACACGAGGCGTGCGCCGAGACTCATGGCGAAGGTCAGGCACAGCGTCAGCCCGTACGCGTGGAACATCGGTAGCACGGCGTAGATCGTGCACCCCGCGTGGGTGATGGTCGGCGTCCATGCCCGCGCCTGCACGGCGTTGGCCAGCAGATTGGCATGGGTGAGCACGGCACCCTTCGGCATGCCTGTCGTTCCCGAGGTGTACTGCAGAATCGCGACATCCGTCGACTCGGGGCGGGGGTGGGTCGGCTCGATCGTGCGTGAGGCGCTCAGCGTGGCCCAGCTGATCGTGTCCTTCGTGCCCGCGGTGAGTGCGGCGCGTGACTCGCGAGCTTTCGCCACCGGCAACCGGAGCGCCAGACGCGTCCGCAAGGGCATCGACCGGGTGATGTTGACCGCGACCAGCGACGTCACGGCGATGTCGCCGGGGAAATCCTGAACAGTGGCGACGACCTTGTCCCAGACGATCGCCACCTTGGCCTGGTGGTCTTCGAACTGGTGCCGGAGTTCCCGCGGGGTGTACAGCGGGTTGTGCTCGACCACGATCGCGCCGAGGCGGAGGATGGCGTAGAAGGCGACGATGTGTTCCGGGCAGTTCGGCAGCACGACGGCGACCGGGTCGCCCTTCTTCACGCCGAGCGAACGCAGGCCCTCAGCGACACGGTTGATGGCGTGCTGTAGCTGGCGGTATGTGGTGGTCACCCCGAAGAACTCCAGTGCGACAAGCGAAGGGTTCGACTCAGCGGATGCGTCGACCAGGTTGCCGAGGCATCCGTTCTGCTCCGGGATGTCGTGCGGAACATCCGGTGCGTAGTTGGCCAGCCAGGGACGCAAGGAGGTATCGGTCACTCTTCCAACTGTACCGGCGGGAGAGTCGGCTGTTGCGAGCGCCCAATACAATGGACGCACACCCCAGTACTTACCGACGGAGTCCCATGTCTGAAATTTCTGAGGAGCAGGTGGCGCATCTGGCGAACCTCGCCCGCATTGCCCTCACTCCCCAAGAGATCTCGAGTCTCACCACCGAACTCGACCAGATCGTCGACAGCATCGCCAAGGTGCAGCAGGTTGCAACCCCGGACGTTCCGGCGACCAGTCACCCTGTGCCGCTGTCGAACGTGTTCCGCCCAGACGTGGTCGGCGAGACGCTCACCATCGAACAGGCGCTTCAGAACGCCCCAGAGCACGACGACAACCGATTCAGGGTCTCTGCGATCCTGGGCGAGGAGCAGTAGTGAGCGACATCATCCGACTGACCGCCGCCGGCCTGGCGGAGAAACTGCAGACTCGTGAGATCAGCGCCGTCGAAGCCACCCAGGCGCACCTGGATCGGATCGATGCCGTCGACCACGACGTGCACGCCTTCCTCCATGTCTCAAACCATGCTCTCGACGCAGCTCGTCGCATCGACGATCGCCGCACAGCAGGTGAGGAGCTCGGCCCGCTGGCCGGCGTCCCGCTGGCCGTGAAGGACGTCCTCGTCACCACCGACATGCCTTCTACCTCCGGCAGCAGGATCCTCGAAGGTTACATGTCGCCGTTCGACGCCACAGTGGTGAAGCGGGCGCGTGAAGCCGGACTCATCCCGATCGGCAAGACCAACATGGATGAGTTCGCCATGGGGTCGTCGACCGAGCACTCGGCATACGGGCCGACCCGCAACCCGTGGGACCTGGGCCGGATCCCCGGCGGATCCGGTGGAGGGTCTGCGGCGGCGGTCGCGGCATTCGAAGCGCCCCTCGCACTCGGCAGCGACACCGGTGGATCCATCCGGCAGCCTGCGCACGTCACCGGCACGGTCGGCGTGAAGCCTACCTACGGGGCCGTCAGCCGCTACGGCGCCATCGCTCTCGCCTCCAGCCTCGACCAGGTCGGACCGGTCACCCGGACCGTCCTCGACGCCGGGCTGCTGCAGGACGTCATCGGCGGGCACGACCCGTTCGACTCCACTTCGCTCACCGATGCCTGGCCGTCGATGGCCGAGGCCGCCAGGGATGGCGCCCGCGGTGACGTGCTCAAGGGACTCCGGGTCGGCGTCGTGAAAGAGCTCTCCGGCGAAGGCTTCCAGGCCGGCGTGCAGAGCCGTTTCGATGAGACCGTCGCCCTCCTCACGAAGCAGGGAGCCGAGGTCGTCGAGGTCAGGGCACCGCACTTCGAGTACGCCGTCTCCGCTTACTACCTGATCCTCCCGGCCGAGGCCTCCTCCAACCTGGCCAAGTTCGATTCCGTCCGATTCGGCATGCGGGTGCAGCCGGACGGAGGCGGCACCGTCGAACAGGTCATGGCGGCGACACGTGAACTCGGATTCGGCCCTGAGGTGAAGCGACGGATCATCCTCGGTACCTACGCCCTCAGCGCCGGCTACTACGACGCTTACTACGGCAGCGCACAGAAGGTTCGCACGCTCATCCAGCGTGACTTCGACGCCGCTTTCGCTCAGGTCGACGTGCTCATCAGCCCGAGCGCACCCACCACGGCGTTCAAATTCGGTGAGAAGCTCAAGGACCCGATGGCGATGTACCTCAACGACGTCGCCACCATTCCCGCGAACCTCGCCGGAGTCCCCGGCATCAGCGTCCCGATCGGGCTCGCCCCCGAAGACGGCCTGCCGGTCGGCATCCAGATCATGGCACCGGTGCGCGAAGACGCCCGGCTCTACCGCGTCGGCGCGGCAATCGAAGCTCTGCTCGAGCAACAGTGGGGTCACACGCTGATCTCGCAGGCTCCAGCACTGGGAGGCAAATAATGGCTAAAGACGCCCTGATGGACTACGACAAGGCCCTCGAACTGTTCGAGCCGGTGCTCGGTTTCGAGGTCCACGTCGAACTCAACACGAAGACCAAGATGTTCTCGCACGCCCCGAACGACTTCGGGTCGGATGCCAACACGAACGTCACGCCGGTGTGCCTTGGCCTGCCCGGTGCGCTGCCCGTGGTCAACGAGCAGGCCGTGCGGTACTCGATCAGCCTGGGCCTTGCCCTCGGCTGTTCGATCGCTCCGTCATCCCGCTTCGCGCGCAAAAACTATTTCTACCCGGACCTGGCGAAGAACTACCAGATCTCGCAGTACGACGAACCGATCGCGTTCGGTGGTTCCGTCGACGTCGAGCTGCCCAACGGCCGTCTCGTGACCGTGTCGATCGAACGCGCCCACATGGAAGAGGATGCGGGCAAGCTGACCCACGTCGGCGGCTCAACCGGCCGGATCCAGGGCGCCGAATACTCACTCGTGGACTACAACCGTGCCGGCGTTCCCCTCGTCGAGATCGTCACCGACATCATCTACGGCGCCGAAGCGGATGCCCCTGAGCTCGCGAAAGCGTACGTCTCGACCATCCGCGACATCGTGGTCTCTCTCGGGATCTCCGACGCGAAGATGGAACGCGGAAACCTGCGCTGCGACGCGAACATCTCCCTCCGCCCACGCACACCTGAGGGTCAGCCGCCCGCGCCGCTCGGAACCCGGACCGAGACCAAGAATGTGAACTCATTGCGGTCGGTCGAGCGCGCCATCCGTTACGAGATCCAGCGACAGGCGGCGATCCTCGCCGACGGCGGCACGATCATCCAGGAGACACGGCACTGGCACGAGGACACCGGCCGCACGAGTGCGGGACGGCCCAAGAGCGACGCGGACGACTACCGGTACTTCCCGGAACCGGACCTGCTTCCGGTTCAGCCGAGCGCTGAACTCATCGAGGAACTCCGCGCGGCTCTGCCGGAGCCGCCCGCTGAACGTCGGCGCCGGCTGAAGGCCGAGTGGGGTTTCACCGACCTCGAGTTCCAGGACGTCGTCAACGGCGGGCTCCTCGTCGAGATCACCGAAACGGTCGCCGCCGGTGCGTCGCCCGCCGCGGCCCGCAAGTGGTGGACGGGGGAGATCAGCCGGATCGCGAACCTGAACGGCGTCGAGGCATCCGCCCTCGTCTCAGCACAGGACGTGGCTGCGGTCGCTGCGCTCGTTGAGGCGGGCACCCTTAACGACAAGCTCGCGCGACAGGTCCTCGAAGGCGTCATCGCCGGTGAGGGCTCCCCGCAGGAGGTCGTCGATTCCCGCGGGCTCGCTGTGGTGTCAGATGACGGCGCGCTTATCGCCGCGATCGACGACGCTCTCGCCTCCCAGCCTGACGTCCTCGCGAAGATCCGCGACGGCAAGGTGCAGGCAGCCGGCGCCGTCATCGGTGCCGTGATGAAGGCCATGCGAGGCCAGGCAGACGCCGCACGGGTGCGCGAACTCGTGCTCGAGCGCGCCGCCGGCTGACCATCCGGCAGGGGTGATTGCCGGTGTTCGCGCCGGGAATCACCCCTGCCGTTTTTCTCGCAGGAGGCTGCCAGCCTGCAGTCTTCTCCGGTGATTTTTTCGGGCGTACGATGCTCCCATGCTGGTCGAGGGCTCGATTCGCTGGCAGATCACCGAGGACTGTCCCAGAGATCTGTTGCTCGCGCTTGCCCTCCGAGAACTTGGCGAGCTCAGCGCCATCTGCGAAGAGCAGATCCCGCCGGCCGCCCCGCCGCTGGACCCGGTCGACCTGCGCGGCATCGACACGGAGGCACTGGCAGCCCAATGGCGCGGCTGGTGGGCCGGCATCGTGCGACGAGCCACCCGCCCGTTCATCAGCCAGGTCAGACCCCCGCACTTCGAAGTCTTCGATCGTGCCCTCGAACTCCAGGAGCTCGTCTACAACTGCTACGACCAGGCGATGACATGGGTCGAGGACCGCCACGCCGAGTACCTCCGCACAGTCGCCGCACGGGATCACCCCCTCGCCGACGCCTATGAACTCGTCCAGCGGCGGCAATTCGAACTGCGACGTCAAAGCGGCTCGTTCCGCCTGGACTTCGAAGTGCTTCCGGTGCGCGGTTCAGGGGCGTGGGTCGTCGCACCGGACACCGTGGTCATCAGCAAGGCGCTCCGCGACGACCCGGTGGCGTTCCGGGAGTGGCTGAAACCCGTCGTCGTCGCCCTCGTTTGATGCAGCAGCCCGCCCCCTCACCCGTTCTGCACGAAAACGCTCGGCGCACCGCGTGAAACGGACCGGAACGGATGAGGAAATGCGTGGGGGAGTCGGCGCCCGAGTGGCACGGCATCCCGCGACTGTCGCCCGTCACTTCACCCGTTCTGGACGAAAACGCCTGGCGCACCGCGTGAAACCGGCCGGAACGTGTGAGGAGACGAGCGGACGGGTGCCCTCCATCCGGGTACCCCTTTCCGTCTAAGCTGCGCGTATGACTGATCGCGCGGCATCCGGACGGCCGACACAGCTGGTGTCGGTGGTCGGAGCGGGCTAATCGGCTCTCGTGCTCGGCGCCGGCCTGTAGGTCAGCCTCGCCACGGGCAACTGGTTCGCCGTTCTTCGCGCCATCGGGCTCACCGCTCCTGTGGAAGTGCTGCTACTGAGCCGGTACCGGCGTGGCAAGGCAGCAGCTGCAGTCGACTCGGAGTGAGCGACAGCGACAGACGCCGCCGCCTTCCCTTCACTCGTTCTGGACCGAAACACCCGGCGCGCCGTGTGAAAGCGTGCGGAACGTGTGAAGAGGCCGGGCCCCACGCGCCGGAACCGGTGCCGGAGTGCCGTCCCGGCAGGGCATGATCGGTGTGGCCAGGGGGCGTGCCTCGAGCGTCGACTCGCGCTCGAGTGCAACCGCGTGTGTCGAACGTATGTTCGCATACCAGCGGCACTGTGGGAGAATTGATGTATGAGCAAGCAGGACGGCAGCGCGAGGCAGGTCTCCGCCGTGAACGACGATGGCGCTCACATCCTGCACATCGACATGGACGCCTTTTTCGCGTCGGTCGAGCTGCTCGACTATCCCGAACTCCGTGGCAAACCAGTGATCATCGGGCATGCCGAGGGGCGCTCCGTCGTGACGAGCGCGACCTACGAGGCTCGCCGCTACGGGGTGACGGCAGCGATGCCGGTCTCGAAGGCGATGCGGCTGTGCCCACAGGCCGTCGTTCTGCCTCCGCATCACGAGCGGTACTCGCACTACTCCCGCCAGGTGATCGGCATCTTCCGCGATGCAACGCCGCTCGTTGAGGCGCTGAGCATCGATGAGGCGTTCCTCGATGTGTCAGGCGCCCGCCGGCTGCTTGGGTCGCCCGCACAGGTGGGGCAGCTGATCCGCGAGCGGGTGCACCGCGAAACCGGTCTCACCTGTTCTGTCGGCGCAGCGGCGACGAAATTCGTCGCGAAGGTGGCATCCGGTCGCGCGAAACCGGATGGGTTGCTCGTCATCCCTCCCGCTGAGACCCTCGCGTTCCTGCATCCGCTCCCGATCCGAGCGCTCTGGGGAGTCGGAGCGAAGACCGAGGAATCGCTGCTGCGCATCGGGCTGCACACCGTCGGCGACGTCGCAGACACCCCGCTCGCCACTCTGCGGAAAGCCGTCGGAGACACGACGGGCATCAAACTGCATGATCTCGCACACGGGCGCGACCCGCGGTCGGTCGTCACCGCGACCACGGAGAAGAGCATCGGTCACGAGGTGACCTTCCACGAGGATGTCACCGACGAGGCCCGGCTGCGCCTTGAACTGCTGCGGCTGGCCGACCAGGTCGCAGTCCGTCTCCGCAAAGCCGGTTTTCTGGCTCGGACCGTTGCCATCAAGATCCGGTTCGACGACTTCACCACCCTCACCCGATCGCACACGCTCACCGAACCGTCCAACGTCGGCCGCAGGCTGTATGAGGAAGCGAACGATCTGTTCACCGCCCTCGGCGTGGACGGCCGTCCGGTGCGGCTGGTCGGGGTGCGCGCTGAACAGCTCGTCGACGGTGAAGGCCAAATGGCGGCACTGTGGGACCCGGATGAGGAGTGGCGGGAGGCCGAGACGACAATCGACTCCCTGCGGGCTCGATTCGGCGGAGCAGCGGTGCGCCGTGCATCCATGCTGACCCGACCGAGCGGAGAGACGGCAGGCGGGACCCGCGCACCGCGCGACTGAGATCCGATGCAACCCCTTGGCCGCTCCGGCGCAGCCCGATAGCGTGACGATATGACAAAACTTGCGCTCGAACTGGCCGACTCTTTCAAAGCAGTCGGAGTGACCACCGTGTACGGCAACCCCATTGATGTCGACGGCGAGAAGCTGGTGCCCGTCGCCCTGGCCTGGTACGGCTTCGGCGCCGGTGAGGCGGAAGGCGAAGGCGACGCCTCGTCAGCGACCATGCACGGGAACGGTGCCGGCTCCGGCGCAGGGGGCGGCGGATTCGCCATGCCGATCGGCGCGTACATCAAGACCCGCGAAGGCCTGCGATTCGAACCGAATATCGTCTCTCTCGTCGCCATCGGCATCCCATTCGTGTGGGTCGTCGGCAAGGCTCTGTCGCTCATCATCCGCGCGCTGAAGAAGTGAGGATCGCGCGATCTGGCGCCAGTAACTAGACTGGCGGTAGTAGCACGGGAGTCCGGTGAACCGGGCTGAGAGGAAGATTCCGTAATCTTCGACCGTCGAACCTGATCTGGGTCATGCCAGCGCAGGGAGGCAGACTATCTCGTCACCCGTGCCCACAGAAGGGCGCGTTTCGTGCATTCAACTATCGGTACCTCTCCACCACTTCCCCAGTCGCTTCGCCCGAAGCGGCGAAACCTTCGCTGGCGCGTCGTCGACATCGTCGTCGCCAGCGTCCTCGGCGTCGCCGCCGGCGTGATCTTCTGGGCATGGGGCCTCGCCTGGGGGCCGCTCAGTGCGGCGCTCGCGTTCACCCCCGGGCTCGGCGGCCTGCTCGCCGGTGGTTGGCTCTTCGCCGGCGTCCTGGGCGGTCTGGTCATTCGCAAGCCCGGCGCTGCGCTCTACACCGAGCTCGTGGCCGCTGCGGTCTCTGCGCTGATCGGAACCGTCTGGGGCTTCGAAACCCTGATCTGGGGTCTCGTGCAGGGTATCGGTGCGGAAATCGTCTTCGCGCTGTTCTTCTACGCGAACTGGCGGATCGGCGTGGCTCTCCTCGCCGGCGCGACTACCGGCCTCGCCGTCGGCCTGCTCGACACGACATTCTCGAGCTACGCAGCGCTCGACGTCGCGGCGAAAACCACCTACGTCGTCAGCGCCATCGTGTCAGGCGTGTTCCTGGCCGGGCTTCTTTCCTGGCTCGCTGTTCGGGGACTCGCTGCGACCGGGGCCCTGAGCCGCTTCGCCTCCGGCAGGCAGGCCCGAACAATCACGGACACCGGCGGTCAATGACCGCCCTCTTTCCCGTTCATTCCGTCCCTGGCGCGCACGTGCGCGCCAGGGACTGGGGATGGCGGCACGCAGGCCGTGGCGCTCCGGCTGTTTCCGGTCTTGACCTCGACATCGAGCCGGGGGAGCGGGTGCTGCTCCTCGGGGCATCTGGTGCGGGCAAATCGACCCTGCTTCAGGCGATGGCCGGGGTGCTCGGCGGCGAAGAGGAAGGCGACGAGTTCGGCTCCATCCAGCTCGACGGACGACGGCCGGCCGATGCGCGCGGCCGGGCGGGCCTGGTCCTTCAGGATCCTGATTCGCAGATCGTCCTCGCGCGGATCGGTGATGACGTCGCGTTCTCGGCAGAGAACCTCGGAATCGGGCGGGATGAGATCTGGCGGCGGGTGCGGTGGGCACTGGATGCTGTCGGCCTCGACCTGCCGCTGAACCACTCATCGTCGAACCTCTCAGGCGGTCAGAAGCAACGGCTGGCATTGGCGGGCGTCCTGGCCATGCAGCCGGGGCTTCTGCTCCTCGACGAACCGACAGCGAATCTCGACCCTGGTGGTGTGCGGGAGATCCGTGACGTCGTCGACCGGGTGATCACCGATACCGGGGCGACGCTGGTCGTCGTCGAACACCGCGTAGCGGTCTGGCGGGATGTGGTGGACCGGGTCATCGTCCTGAATCCCGCCGGCGGCGTGCTCGCCGACGGGCATCCCGATAGCGTGCTCGAGCGGGAAGGAGCACGCCTCGCCGCCGCCGGCGTCTGGGTGCCTGGGATTCCTCCGCAAGTGGCGGCACGTCCGGATCGGGCGTCGCCGGGGCTCGACCTGCTGCAGGCTGCCGGGCTCTCGGTCGGCCGGACGCCGTTCGCCTCCAAGATTCCGGCGGTTGCGGCATCCGATCTCGACCTGACGCTGACTGAGGGCACGGGAACCGCCGTGACCGGCGCGAACGGGACGGGCAAGTCGACGCTGGCCCTGACCCTCGCCGGGCTGCTGGCACCGGTCAGCGGAGCCCTGAATGCAACCGACGCCTTGGCCAGGGGGCTGCCTCCCTCACCGATCCGCTGGAGGTCTCGCGCCCTGCTGACCCGGCTCGGCACGGTCTTCCAGGAACCAGAGCACCAGTTCCTCGCCCCGACGGTGCGCCGAGAACTCGCCATCGGGCCGACCGCTCTGAAATTGGCGAAGAGCGAGACCTCCTCCCTTGTCGACGATCTGCTCGAGCGGCTGCGCCTGGCCCACCTCGCCGACGCGAACCCGTTCACACTGTCCGGAGGCGAAAAACGCCGGCTGTCGGTTGCGACCGTGCTGGCGACGCGACCGCAGGTGCTGCTTCTCGATGAGCCGACATTCGGTCAGGATGCCGTCACCTGGGGCGAGCTCGTCTCGCTGCTCGGCGAGCTGGTCGACGGCGGCAGCTCAGTCGTCACGGTCACCCACGATCTCTCACTCGTCGAGGCGTTCGCAGACCGCGAGCTCGTTCTTGGGGCGACGACCGGGGTGAGGGCATGAGTGCACTCCTTCCCGAGATCCGCGACTCCGCGATCGCACGGGTGAACCCGGTCGCGAAGCTCGCTGTTGCTGTGTTCCTCAGCGTCAGTCTCCTGCTGTCCATCGACGTCGTGTCGGCGTCCGTCGCCCTGGTGCTCGTCAGCATCCTGCTGTTCTGGTCAGGGCTTGGAGCTCGCCAGTTCTGGATGCGGACCGCACCGCTGTGGCTCGCGGCCCCTTTCGCCGGGCTGACGACCGTGCTCTACGGGGAGGACAGCGGCGCGCTGTTGCTCGCGTGGGGACTGATCTCGGTCACAGAAGGCTCGCTCAGCCTCGGCCTTGCCATCACGCTCAGGGTCCTGGCAATCGGGCTGCCGAGCATCGTCCTGTTCGCCACCACCGATCCCACCGACCTCGCCGACGGTCTCGCGCAGGTGTTGCGGTTGCCAGCTCGGTTCGTGCTCGGCGGTCTCGCGGGGATGCGGATGATCGGACTGTTTCTGGACGATTGGCGTGCGCTCGGCCAGGCGCGGCGTGCGCGTGGTGTCGGCGACGCCCATGTGCTCGTGCGCCTCGGAACCCAGGCCTTCGCCCTTCTTGTTCTGGCGATCCGCCGAGGCAGCAAACTGGCGACCGCGATGGAAGCGAAGGGGTTCGGATCCGACACCCCGAGGACCTGGGCGCGGCCCTCGCGGTTCGGTTTCGCCGAAGCCGTTCTTCTCGCCATCGGGGTCGTCATCGCCGGATCCTCCGTCGCCGCGGCGGTTTTCGCCGGAACCTGGAGCTTCATCCTTGACCAGTCATGACCCGGTGAGCACAGGGCATCCCGTGCTACTCAGCATCGGCGACGCCGTAACCCTCATCCTTGCCCGCCGCTCCTCGCCCGTTGAGACCGTCCTTCTCGACGGTCCGAGCGGAGCCGGCAAGTCGACTCTCGCAGACGCGCTCGTCGCCGCATGGGCGGGCGCGGTGAGTATCGTGCGGATGGACGCCATCTACCCGGGCTGGGACGGGCTCGCCGCGGCAAGCCGCCATGTGCACGACTTCCTGCTCGAGCCCCGGCGGCGCGGGGTGCAGTCCCGCTGGCAACGGTACGACTGGGTGGCCGGCAGGCCCGCCGAATGGCAAACCGTACCTGGCAATCGCTCGCTCGTTCTCGAAGGCTGCGGCGCGCTCTCCCGCCTCAACGCACCTCTCGCGACGATGCGGATCTGGCTGGACGCTGATGACGATGTTCGCAAGCAACGGGCGCTGGCCAGGGACAACGGCGGCTTCGACGCCCACTGGGACGGCTGGCAACGACAATTCTCCGAGTTTCTAGCCGACGAGTCGCCGAGAGAAGCCGCGGACATCCGCCTCCGCCTACCCTGACCGCCAGACGTCGGCTCAGAACGAGTCGATCAAGGTGGGGATGAGAATACCCGGATGTGCCAGCCGCCAGAGGAAGTCAGGGTCGTAAAGCGAGGAATCCAGCTTCAACGACACGGACTGCTCAGTTCCTGAGCCGTCCGCCACGAGGATGCTCCCGATTGTGGCGCCGGCACCGCCGGTCGTCACCGGGTCGGTGTCGACCGTGATCGTCGGCGCGGTCTGCCCCCAGCGCAACGACTCCGGGGAGAGCCCGGCGACTCCCTTCGCCGTGTCGCCCCATGCCGTGGTCAGGGTCACGACGGGAGTGCCCTCGGCAAGGACGGGCTGAGCCGACACCCCGGCTTTGGCGCTCTCCACCAGCGCCAGCATCCCGGCATCGAGGGTGTCCCAGTCGGGTTGGCCGAGGAACGCGCCGTAAACCCTGAGAGGTTTCTCGGCACCCTCAACGTGCACATCGAGACCGAACTGGAGGCAGATGCCGGCGGCATCCGTGTAGCTGCGCGAGATTCCGAGTACCCCGTTCTCGGGCATGTACGTCGTGGTGTTGATGACGCCACGGCTGCTGGGTAAGCCAGTCACGGGTTCGGACAGCACCGAAGCGATCGCCGGTGTCTCCAGCGCGATCGCAGACAGGCGGGCCAGGTCCGCGGCCGTGCCGACGCTCCGGTCGCTGAGCCCCGTGGCGTCGGCCACGACGGTGTCGGCGAGACCGTTTTCCGCGAGCCAGGCATTCGCGGCGACGACGTAGGCGTCGACGGATCCGAACGCCCACCGCGCAAGGGTGTCGGCGTGGTTGTTGCTCGACCCGAGCAACATCGCTTGCAGCATCTGCCGCTCGGTCCACGCATCCGCAGTGTAAACGGTCACGGTGCGGGTTCCGGCATCCCGGTAGTCGATGTACGACAGGTAGTCGTCGCTCGTGATGGGAACCATCTGCCCTTGCGCGGCCTCCCCGAGCGGGTGCTGGTCGAGGACCACGAGCGCTGTGATTGTCTTGGTGATGCTGGCCATCGGCATAGCCTCGGCGCCTCCGGCCGAGGCGAACGGGGCTTCGGATGCAGAGCGGGTGATGGCGCTGGCGCCCACCGTCGGGAGTGCGGGCGGCGTGGCGGGTTCCGGTTCGTCGAGTGTGATCCGCGAGACGGACGCCGCCGGCAGCGGGCCCAGAAGCGTCGCCGGTCCGTAGACCCCGATTCCGAGGATCACCACGGTGCCCGCGAAGATGCCGATCACGCGCGCTACGCCCACTGGGTACACCCTGAAACTGTCACGGCCTCAGGCTAACCCCGCAACGACAGTTCGGTCGTCAGCCCCACCCGAGGGCGTGCAATTCGTCATCGTCGATTCCGTAGAAATGGGCGATCTCGTGCACCAGCGTGACACGCACCTGTTCACGCAGTTCGGCCGTATCGTCGACGACGTTGAGGAGCGGCTCGCGGTAGATGCTGATCATGTCTGGCAGTTCACCGAAGCCGTACTGGTCCCGGTCGGTGAGAGCGACCCCGTGGTACAGGCCGAGCAGGTCGAGGGAGCCGTCCTCGGGGCGGTCTTCGATCACGATGGCGACATTGACGAGGCCGTCGACCATGTCGTCGGGAAGGTCGTCGAAAACCTCGCCGACGAGCGCTTCGAAGGTGTCTGCATCCATGTCGACCATGTGCTTTCACCGGCTTCGTTCTGGACGCTGCACCACAACCAGGTGCAGACTACTTGGGGTGAGTAACGGGGCTTGAACCCGCGACCTCCTGGACCACAACCAGGCGCTCTACCAACTGAGCTATACCCACCATGTGCACCGCTCGACCGAAGCCGTGCGATTGCGACTATGAGAGTCTATTACACAATTGCGGTGTAGTTGTTCACCACTGCCGCTGCCACCGTTTTGGCTTCGTCGGACGTGGGCCCGGGGAGCGGAACGAACGCTGCTTCGCGGTAGTACGCGAGCTCGCGGATCGACTCGAGGATGTCGGCGAGGGCACGGTGGCCGCCGTCTTTCGCAGGGGCGTTGAAGTAGATCCGGGGGTACCAGCGCCGAGCCAGCTCCTTGATCGACGACACGTCGACGTTGCGGTAATGCAGGTGGGAATCCAGCCGAGGCATGAACTTCGCGAGGAACGCCCGGTCGGTTCCGATGGAGTTACCGGCGAGCGGTGCCTTCTGCTCCTCGGGGACATGGCTGAGGATGTACTCGAGCGCCTGGAATTCGGCATCCGCGAGGCTGACACCGTTGGGGATCTCCTCAAGGAGTCCTGAGGAGCGGTGCATGTTCGTCACGAACTCACCCATGTTTTCCAGTGCGGAGGCATCGGGCTTGATGACGATGCTGATTCCGTCGTCGATCGGTTTGAGGTCGAAATCGGTGATCACCACCGCTATCTCAACCAGTTCATCGACGGAGAGGTCGAGCCCGGTCATTTCACAGTCAATCCATACCAGGCGGTCGCTCACATTACTCATACCCCAATGCTACTTGCGACCTACGACCCTCCTCGCCCGGCTCGGAACAGGTGCGGTGGAAGTGCCCTGTGGGAGAGGCTCTGGTCGCTGCGGTATTCTGAGTTCTGCCCGCCTCCGTAGCTCAGGGGATAGAGCAGGAGCCTTCTAATCTCGTGGTCGCAGGTTCGAATCCTGCCGGGGGCACCTTGTCCGGGGTCTCGCGGTGCTCTCATCTCTTGGTCGCAGGTTCGAATCCTGCCGGGGGCACTTTGTCCGGGGTCTCGCGGTGCTTCTCATCTCTTGGTCGCAGGTTCGAATCCTGCCGGGGGCACTTTGTCCGGGGTCTCGCGGCCTCGCAGGGGTTCTCCAGCCGTATCGGCCACCA
>NZ_JAODMP010000061.1 GCF_025464835.1 Mycetocola sp.
GGGTATATTGGAACGGCGCTATCGAGGAGGACCCATGCACGGCTACGTCGACAACAAAGCCGACCTGACCAAACGGCTGCGGCGCGCCGAGGGGCAGGTCCGCGGCATCCAGCGGATGGTCGAGGACGATACGTACTGCATCGACATCCTCACCCAGGTGTCTGCCGTGACGAAGGCCCTGGAAACGGTCGCCCTCCAGTTACTGGAGGACCACCTCAGCCACTGCGTCGCCGAGGCCACCCGCGAGGGCGGGCCGGTCGCCGACGAGAAGCTGCGCGAAGCATCCGCTGCCATCGCACGGCTCGTGCGGTCCTGACATCCCGAACACCCCAACTGACCAAGGAGATTCCCATGACGACCGGCCCTCTGAACGACCTCGGACTGACCGAGAAGCGCTCCGACTCCAACGCCTCGAGCATGGGCGGCGGGGGTTGCTGCGGCGGCGGGGGCGGATGCGCCTGCAGCCAGGCAGCTCATGCACCCACGGTGCGTTCGGAATCCGTGACAGGGGCGCCTGCGGCGTCTGTGTCGGCCGGACCGGTCACATCGGTCCTTGGGATTACCGGCATGACCTGCGGCCACTGCATCGCGTCGGTGATGAATGAGCTTGAGACGATCCAGGGCGTCGAGTCGGTCGACGTGCTGCTGAACAACGGTGGGGTGTCGCGGGTCACGGTCACGAGCGCGTCGGTTCTCGACCCGGATGCCGTCAGCGCCGCCGTCGACGAAGCCGGTTACGAACTCGTCGACGCAGACGCTGAGTAAGGATGCCGCTTCATCCGTCCTGAATGCCGTATCCGCTGCAGAAACCATGCGATCGTCGTCGAGCACGACGGTTCATGGTCCAGTCCTGTTCCGGTGCGGGGCGGGTCGGGTCGGGGCGGATCGGGTTTACTGACCATGTAACATCGGGATCCCATGACAAGTCCCCTCGTAGTCACCGCCCATTTCGTTCCGGCTGACGGCCAGTTCGACGCCGTCCACGAAGCGCTCCTGCCGGCGATCGCCGCGGTGCACGAGGAACCCGGATGCATCCTCTACGCGATCCACCGCACGCCGGAGAACACCATCCTCATGATCGAGAAGTGGGAATCCGCCGAGCTCCTCGACACCCATGGCGCCGGCCCGGCGGTCGCGGCGCTCAACACGGCCCTCGATGGCAAGCTCGCGCGCCCGGTCGACGTCACCCGTCTGGAGCCGCTGCCCGCCGGCAACGAGATCCAGGGTTCGCTCTAACCCTCGCGCGGATGCTGCCGCACACGATTTGCAGGAGATCGCACGATTCGCAGGAGCAATCTCGCAAAAGCATCCTGATCTTCATGCAATCTCCTGCGAAACGTACGCAGGCCATCCGCACGGGAGAAGGATAGGGGCGCGAGGCGCTCACCCCCGCAGTTGCGGTGACGCCTCCACGTTCGCGTGCTCGGCCATCCCCCGCACGATCTCGCCGAGCGCCACCGTCGACGCGACTTTGGGAGACCAGCCCAATTCATCCCGCGCCCGAGCCGTCGACATCACCGGCACCATCGCCCCGGCGTCGACCCACCCAGGATCGGCGACCTGCAACCGCAGCTTCCAGGTCACCTGAACCAGGGCGCGCAGAATGCTCAGGCGGACCGGCAGCCACCGGGATTCGAGAACGGATGCCGCAACCGTCGGGTCGATGATCGGTTCGGCAGCGATGTTGAACGCCCCGGCAGCGCCGCGGTCGAGCGCGCGCCAGAATGCATCCGCCACGTCATCCGCATGCACCACCTGCGCAACGAACTGCCTCGGCATGGGTACGAACGGCGGCCGGACGAATCGCAGCCAGCCAAGCGGCACCAGTTGCCCGGCGAACAGCCCGGCGATCTCGCTGCCCGCCTCTCGCTGGAACACGAACCCGGGCCTCAACCGGCTGACGACGATCGACGGATAGTTCTCCTCGAACCGGTCGAGCGCACGCTCGTTGATCGCTTTGTGCCTGCTGTAGTGGGATGACGGGATGCCGCCGGTCGGCCAGCGCTCGTCAACTCGCATCGTCTTCGGCCCTGGACTGTACGAAGCGACCGACGATGCATACGAGAACTGCGGCACACGGGCAGCAGCGACCGCCGCAAGAATGTTCTTCGTCCCGATCACATTGGTACGCCAGAGCGCTGCCTCGTCGTGGTTGGGTTGAAGCGCCCAGCCGAGGTGGACGACGGCATCAGCGCCGGAGAAGATCCTGGCGAGGTGCCTGGGCGCCGAGGGCGACCCGATGTCGAGCGCATGCCACGCGACCCCGTTGTACGGTGCGGTGCTGCGATCGGGCAGCCGGCGGCTGACACCGACGATGCCGCTGACCGTCGGTTCGTTGTGCAGCCGGCGGAGCAGAGCGGTTCCGAGATTGCCGGTGGCCCCGACGATGACGATGCGCATGGAAGATCCTTAGGCAGTGTGGCCGGGGAAGTCATCCCAGGGGCTCTGGAAGGCGGAGAGGTCGTCGCCTTCCATCCCCTGTGCTTCCTGGGAGCGGTTGCCGGTTCCTCCCCCGGCGGACTCTGCAGAGCCGCCCGCCCCGGAGCCGACTCCGCCGTCCTCGGCCGGGACGCCCTCTTCCGGCTCGAACGTCGATGGTTCCCCGGTGTATCCAACCGCGACACCGGTGTCGGAAGCGGGAATGGTCGAGTCAGGCGGAGGCGTTGCGTCGACACCCGGCTGGTCTGAATTGCGGTCTTCGGTCTGGTCTGACATCTCAGCTTCCCTCGTTCCTGAAGAGCGGCGCCCCGCCACATCACAAGCAGAGGCACGCTCACGCTCGCACGGTGGGCCTTGCTGCGTGTGATTGGCCCACACTACATTCGGAGAAAGCCGAAATCTCGCCCTTGTGCAATCGGGATTTCGCGCTATGCAGAGCGTCACCCGGAAACCGCGGAGTGTTCGTTGGATCTCCCGGCTGAGTGACATCGAGCACCCAATGCACCCGGCGGTGGACCGCATGGAGAAAAGTCCTCGCCCGGCTGAGGGTTAATATGGACGCAAGGGGTACAGCCGACCCCGGCGGGAGCATTCGAGGGAGGTTGCTGTGCCTGATGCATTTGCCGACGCGATGAACGTGTTGACAGGCCCGACACCTCCTCACAGCGCACTCGCCGGACCGATCATCCAGGCCCTGCCGGTCACCGGCATCGCCATCTCAACGCTGGGAGATTTCCTCGGGAACGAGACCGTCTCAGCATCCGACGACACCGCAGCACGTCTCGACGAGCTGCAGTTCGACCTCGGCGAAGGCCCATGCTGGGACGCGTTCGGCACGATGCGACCCGTGCTTGAACCGAACATCCGGCAAAAGCCGAACGGGGTTTGGCCGGCCTTCTCGGATGCGATTCAGAACCAGGAGATCGGCGCCCTCTACGCATTTCCCCTCTTCGTCGGCCCCCTCAAGCTCGGCGCCATGGACCTGTACTCGGTGGAGCCAAAGCCATTCAGCGACCTTCACACGCGCCAGTGCGCGGCGTTTGCTTCGGTGGTCAGCCGGCTCATCCTCCACCGCGCACTCGAGCGGGTGGGAACAGACCGGGACGGCGACGCCCTGCCGGAGTCGCGGTTCTCGCGCCGAATCATTCACCAGGCAACGGGAATGGTGCTCGCCCAACTCGATCTACCTCCAGACGAAGCTCGGCTCGTCATTGAGGCTCACTCGTTCGCCACGGGGCGCAGTATGCAGGAAATCGCAGAAGACATCGTCGACCGGCGACTCAACTTCTCGATGAGCGACACCGGAATCGAGGAGTCACCATGACCGAGATCACAAGGGAAGGACAGCTCGTGGATGCCTTCGCAGCCCTTGCCGACACGCTGGTAGACACTTATGACGCGGTAGAACTCCTGCAGACGCTTGTGGACAACTGCCGTGACCTGCTTGACGTGACGGCAGCCGGCATCCTGCTGACAGACGCGGATGGAACCCTCGAAGTGGTCGCGTCGACGAGCGAGGCGTCTCGCCTGGTAGAGGTCATGCAACTCGGCGCCCAGGCCGGGCCGTGCGTCGATTGCTTCACCACGGGCGAGACAGTGTCGGTGCCCGACATCAGCCAGAGCCCCGATAAGTGGAGACTGTTCCGCGACAGCGCCGCCC
>NZ_JAODMP010000071.1 GCF_025464835.1 Mycetocola sp.
GGGCGCAAGACCAACTGGATGAACTCGGCGGCGAACGAGCCGGCCACGCAGAGGGTCGGCGCCATCCACCGGCGGCCCTCCGGCATGACCAGGGCGAGCGCGAAGCCCAGGGGAACGAAGAGGAGGATGTTCCCTCCGAACTCCAGCGCTCCATAGCGCAGAAAATCGGGCAGCCCGGACGCCCGCAGCTGCTCCAGCGTGTCTCGCAGCGAAACGCGGTTGTCGATCGGTGTTGGCCACAGCGCCACCAGCGCGTCAGCGGTGAGCACGACACCGAGAAACGCCAGGGCGATCCTCCGGAATGCGCGAGTCGACATGAGGTCTCCGGATGCTGGGGAGTGAGAGAACGTCAGTTTAGGCCCGAGTGGTCATGTTGAGTGAACCGGATGCGATCTCGATACCCGGCGCTCGCACTACCCGATCAGCGGGTGGGGTTTCGACTCGATCAGCGCACGGCCCTACTCGATCGCCGCCTGTCCTCCGGCGTGGGACCATTGGGTATGCGCATTTCCTCCCGAATTCCCGGCATCCGATGAACCTGCGCTTCGAGGAGCTCGCCTGGCAGGAGACCCCGCTCGGTGAGCTCAGCCTGCGCCGACGCCACGACACTGCTCTCGACGTCGACATCTATGAGGTGAAGCTGGGTGATGAATTCCTCATGTCGAGCCTGTTCCCTGTCGCGGAGATCGAGCTGGCCCACCTCGGGCTCGCCGCCGTCGAAGGCGATCGCCTCAACGTCGTGGTTGGCGGGCTCGGCCTCGGCTACACCGCTCAAGCTGTGCTCGCCCATGAGCGCGTCGCTGTGATGACCGTGGTCGACACCCTTGATGCTGTGATCGACTGGCACCAGCGCGAGCTGCTGCCGGTGTCGACCCCGATCGTGACGGATGCCCGCACTCGGCTTGTTCACGACGACTTCTTCGCGCTGATGCGGCGCCCGCCGGCATCCGATTCGCCGTTCGACGCGATCCTCGTCGACATCGACCACTCGCCCAGGCACCTGCTGAACGAGGACTCGGCCGGCTTCTACACGGTCGAGGGAATCCGGCAGGCTGCGGCGCATCTGGCGCCAGGGGGAGCGTTCGCGCTCTGGTCGGACGATCCACCCGACGAGGCCTACTCCGCTCTGCTCGGCGAGGTGTTCGGCACCGTCGAGGCCCATGTGGTGCCGTTCGCCAACCCGCTCACCGGCGGGACGTCTGCGAACACGGTTTACGTGGCATCCGGACGCAAGGGCTGACACCTCGGCTTCTGGCCCGTCGATGACGCCAACGACCCCGTACCCGATCGGCCGTTCGGGTGCTGGTCACGTGAACGGATAGGTCCTAGGCTCTCTGCTAACTCAAGGGAGAGTTTGTGCGGTTTATCGGGGGAGTGGCGCTGTGCGCTGGTGCTTTGCTGGTGAGCGCGTGCAGCACGACCACCGCGGTGCCCGGACCGACGGTGACCGTGACGGCGTCTGCCCTGCCCGAGGTTCGAGGCCCTGGCTCCCGCATCGACGCGCTCGACGCCTATGCCCTGTGCTCCGCGCGCATCTATCGTCCGCCCCTCGAGGGACGTTATTCCGTCAGCACCACTCCGTTCGAGAGCGCCACGATCAAACGCACGGATTCGTTCGGTTGGTACGTGTTGTTGAAGCGGACAGACTCGTCGCCGGGAGCCGTCGAATATGGACTCCCGACCGAGGCCTGGGGGCGCTGCGCACTCGACGGAACCTTCGACGACGTCACCTGGACAGCACACGCTTACTGCTCGGGGCCGGAGCCGGTCGATGACCTCTCAGACCTTGCAGCAATCGGAACCTTCGACCCTTCGAATCCGCATGCTCCGTTGTGCCCGACGGGGGACTGATCCCGTGATTCCCCGCAGGCGAACCATTGCCGCGCTGGCTCTCATAACCGTGCTCACCGGCTGCACGAACACCGCAGTCCCCGGACCGGCCACCACCGTGACAACGACAGCGGCCCCGTCGACGCCGCCCCGGTCCCCGTCCGACCCGCTGACCGGATACGAGGCACTTATGCTTTGCGCCGCCCACCCCACCGACCCAAGTCCGTTCGGTGAGCTGCCGAGGGAAAGAACGCTCGACCTCGATCAGGTGTTTGAGCGCGACAGCGGACACTGGTGGGTTGTCATTGACGAGCGTGACCCGAATCCCATCCCGGATGACCACATGTATCCCACTGGGGACTCATGGTCGTACTGCCTGCTCGGCGGAACGATCGGGAAAGTCGAATGGATCGGATGGGGCGGGTCGGCGGAGGACCCGGGAGCCGAACCTCCGGAATATTGGCTGGACGGTGCTGATTGACGAGGGTGTAGCAACGCCGACACCGAACAGGGCACCACGCCGGCGTGGGTGTGTGCGCGGGACCGGATGTGTCGGTTCTGGATGCTGACCTGTCCGCGTTGGGTGCGCTGACCGATGACGAGCTGCTGACGAGGATTTCCGGCGTCTCGGTGGTGGTACGCCAGGACGGACTGGCCGCCCGGCACGGTTTCGCCCGCCGTCGCATCCGTGTGAGTGCGTGAGACCGGGCGGGAGCCGCTTCGATTGGCGCTGAGGCTGGTTACCTGCTCGGGAACCCGGCGGTCGCGCCAACTGGACGACAACGGAGCATGGGCAGCGGGACGGCGCACCCCACGGGTCCGGGTCTTAGACGGCGGCGGCAGCCTTCAGCTGCGGAATCAGCGCCTCGACGAACCGGGCGGTGTCTTCCCAGTCGTCGACGGCTTCACAGCGCACGCCGAGGGCTTTCACCGGGTAGTCGTTCCCGTTCACGTCGAGGCGGTCTCCGATGAAGAGCATGTCGTCGAGGGAGATGCTGGTGAGTTCGGCGAGCTTCTTCATCCCGTACGCCTTGTCGATGCCCTTGCGGGTGATGTCGACGGAGGTGGACCCGCCGGAGCGGACTTCGAGGTCAGGGATGTCGGCGGCCACCGCCTGACGGAGCGTGTTCTTCTTCTCGCCGGTTGGGTCCCATGCCTGCTTCGCTGGAACCGGAGCGGCCTGGCCGAGAGCCGAGAAGGTGATCTGCGAGCCGCGGTCCTCAAGGATCGGGCCCCACGTGTCGGACTCCCAGAAGCCGAGCTCCTTCGCGCGGCTCTCGACGGCCGCGAGGGCCCGGGCCTTTTCGTCGTCGGTGAGGTTCTCGGCGTAGATCTGTTCCCATCTCTCGCCCTTGAACCGGAAGTACTGGGTGCCGCAGGTGGGCATCAGGTGCAGGCGCTCGAGGTGCGCCGATCCGGCCTCCGGGAGGTTGTCGATCGCCTGCATCTTGAACTGGGAGAACTGGCCGCCGGAGATGATGCACACCGGCACGACGTCGAGCAGGTCGGCGAGGATCTGCGACATGCGCGGGTCCATAGGTGACTTCGAGGGTGCGAGTGTGTCATCGAGGTCGAATGCGACCAGGCGGGTTTCAGGCATGGCTCCATTCTTGCCTACTCGCGACTCATGCGTGAATGAACGCCGGGTCAGGGGGTGGCGGTGCGCCGGGGATCGGGCCGAGGGAACCGACAAGGACATCGTCCTCATCCCGCACCAGCGCGTAGCAGTACCAGGCCGGCCCCTCGGGGCCGACGAACTCGAAACGCGCATCGAAACCGCCTGCGAACGGGGCATCCCTGGCGACGACGATGCCACAGCTGCGATCCGCTGTCCGAGTCGCCGTCGACGCCGTCACGAGGATGCCGGGGAGC
>NZ_JAODMP010000098.1 GCF_025464835.1 Mycetocola sp.
GGTGCGCCGGGTGTATTGGTCCGGAGCGGGTGAGTAGGTACCGGATGCCGCGACGCTACTAGGCTGGCGAGACCATGCTGAGCTTCCCGCGAACCCACACCGGCGGCGGCCGCGACCGAAACCTCACCGAACCAGCGACCTCGGGCGAGGACGAATTCCGCGTCGACGTTGAACGCATCCGTTTCTCGCCCTATTTCACGCGCCTGTCAGCCGTCACCCAGGTCATTCCGCAGGCCGGCTCCGGCACGATCGTGCATAACCGGCTCACCCACTCGCTCAAGGTCTCAGCGGTGGCGCGGTCCATCGCGGTCGGGTTCCGCGACGCGTCCGAGAACGTGCGCACGATCGTGAAGGAACTCGGCGGATGCGACCCCGTCGTCGTGCAGGCCGCCGCGGCTGCGCACGACCTCGGCCACCCGCCGTTCGGGCACCTCGGCGAGCAGGTTCTCGACCGGGTCGCCCGTGAACGGCTCGGGCTGCCCGACGGTTTCGAGGGCAACGCCCAGACCTTCCGGATCCTCACCGCGCTCGACAGCTGCGACGCCACCCCGCGCGGCCTCAACCTCACCAAAGCGGTCAGGGCCGCCGTACTGAAGTACCCGTGGACCCGCGGCGAATGGCGCGCACTGCCCCCGCGCCCCGCCGAGGAGCTGCCCCGGGGAGTCGGGACGGATGCGGCATCCGGTGCCCTGAAGTTCTCGGCGTACTCGATCGACGCGCGCGAGATGGCCGACGTGCTCTCGGCGTTCCCCGCGATCGGAACCCACCAGCAGACGCTCGAGTGCTCGGTCATGGACATCGCCGATGACATCGCCTATTCGGTGCACGACCTCGATGACTTCTACCGGGCCGGCGTTTTGCAGTACACCTCCGTCTCTGCCGAGCTGAATGGCTGGCTTGTCGCCCAGTCCGAACTCGCGGCACTCGATGCGACCGAGCTGGCGGTCCGCCGGCCCGGCCACTCGCTCGAGGCGGCATGGCGCAGGGTGCAGGCGAAGGACGCCTGGATCGCCGACGCCGATGCCTTCCGCAACTCGGTCGAACGCGTCACATCGGATCTCGTCGAGGGACTGCTCACCATCCCGTACGACGGCGGACTCGAGGCTGACCGGGCCGTTTCGGCGTTCACGCGACGGTGGATCGACCGGCTGAAGGGAAGCATCCGGGTCGAGAGGGAACCGAACATCCGCAGCGGCCACGTGCGGCTGAGCCGGCAGGCGTGGCACGACGTCGTCGTGCTCAAGTTCGTGCACACCAGGTTTGTACTCGACCGGTCCGATCTCGCCGTGTACCAGCGCGGTCAGTCCCGGGTGATCGAGGCGCTCGCCGACGGCTTCTACTCCTGGCTCAACGACCCGGCGGATGCCGCTCGCGCTCCCCGCAGGCTGCTCGACTCGGTCGAAGCGGCGACGGAGGAGTACCGCAGACTGCTCGATGAAGCACCCGAGTTCTTCACCGCCGCCGGGGTCGGGACCGGTGCCGCGGAAATCATGCGATTAGGGCAGAGCCGCGCGGTGGTCGACTACATCGCCTCGTTCACCGACGCGCAAGCGATCTCGGTCGCGACCCTGATCAGCGGTACCTCCGACAACCTGTGGGAGTCCGGCCGGAGCTTGTAGCGCGGGCTCCGTTCCGAAGTTCGGAGATTTGCCTTATATCGTTCGACACGCACCGCAGCGGCCCAATTTCGCCGGAAATCTCCGAGATTACGGACGGCGTGACAGCGAGTGGCCCCGCGCTCTCGGTTCTGCTGGTAAGCGGCGCCCGGCAAATGAACGTAACGTAGGAAGAGCGGCACTTCCGGAAGTCGGAAGAGACGCCGCACATCGAGAGGCACTGCAGTGAGCGACGAATGTAAGCACGGATTCGAACGGGGATTCTGCGACACCTGCTTCCCGAAGGCAGAGTTTGTGCCTGAACCCAAAGAGACCGCGAAACGCGTCGGTCGCACCCGGGCACCAGCCAGAACCCCGGGAACGCCCAAGGTGGCCCCTGCTTCAGCCAAACTCCCGCCGTTCGAGGCGGCCGAGTTGCGCCTCTACCACGTGACGCACATCAGCAACCTGCCCGAGATCCTCAGCACAGGCAGCCTGCTCGCGGATGCCGCCACCCCGGTCATCGACATCTCGTCGGCTGAGAACCGCGAAGCGCGCAAGAGCGTGTTCGTCGCCGGGCAGCAGGATTCGCCGGTGTCGGCCTTTGTCCCGTTCTTCCTCTCGCCCGATGCGGCACTGTGGCGGAGCATCCGCTCAGGCAAGTCCGACGCCCGGCTCGCCAGCGACGTCAGCGGTCTGTCGGTCAACGATTTCGTCGTGCTCGTCACCACGATCGGTGCGGTCTCCCTCGAAGGTGTCGGCGCGCTCGCGAACGTCGTCGTGGCCGACGGAGATGCGGCCGGGTCCCTGACGCCCTTCGCCGCCAACAGCGCAAGTGCCGTCCGGATGCTCCGCAAGCTCCGCTCGGACGAAGAGTACGACGCGCTGCTCGAAGCGGAGGTTCTCGTCGCCGACTCGGTGCCGGTCGACAAGATCGCGCTCATCGGAGTCGCGAACATCACGGTGCGGGAGAAAGTCAAGCGGATGCTCGCACCGACCGCCTATGAGACCAAGGTCGCCGCTTACACGCCCTGGTTCGAGGCCGTCGAGTAGTTCCGGCGCGGCTCCTCTGCAAGCAGCCGCCCGGTGTTCCCCACGAATCGTCGGCCCTCGGCACGCCCTCACCCGGTGTGAAGGCCGCACCGTCAGCCGATCGGCGACAGCGGTGAGGGCATCCTCCTTACCGAGGTGGACGGAGAAGCTGCCGAGCCCGAGCGATTCCGGCCGGCGGAGCCCGCACTGCTCCAGGTGTTCGCGGCGACGTGGTGGTATCCACCAGCAGCGAAGAGCAGTGCGCCGTGGGTTTCGGCGGTGACGGCGAAGCCCAGCGTTTCCCGGCAGAACTCGCGAGCCCGCTCGAGCCCGCCGACCCGAAGGTGCACGTGGCCCCTCCCTCGTGCGGTTCAGCGAGCGACGCAGGAACCGGATGCGACGGCATCCGTCAGCGTCGGAGCCTGCGCGATCACCGGGAGCACTTCCTCCATCGCGAGGGCGTAGCCGACGTTCTCGGTGCCGTCTGACTTGGCGAAGATGACCCCGGCGACAGCGCCATCGACGGTGAGCAGCGGGCCCCCCGAGTTGCCCTGTTGCACGTTCGCGGCGAGCGTCGACACCTCGCGCGTTACCGGGTTCGCTCCGTAGATGTCGGGGACGAGCGTGGACCCGTTGCCGAGAACCTCGGCGGCCTGCGCCGAGAACGGGCCGCCGTACGGATACCCCATGAACGCAGCCTTCGTGCCGGGCGCGAGCGTGGGGGAGGGGGCGAGCGGGGCGGCGTCGAGACCGTCCACCGCGATGATTGCGAGGTCGTCGACCGCGTCGAAGTAGACGATCCGCCCTGGCGTCGGCAGTTCACCCGGGACTTCGACGACGAGCTCGGTCACCCCGGCGAGCACATGTGCGTTCGTGACGATCCGGTCGTCGGCGGCCACAAAGCCGCTGCCGACACTCCCGGTACCGCACGAGGGCGCGTTCCCGGTGATCCGCACCACTGAAGCGGCCGCCTGTGACAGCGCTGGCGAGTCCAGTGCCACGTCCGGGATCGACGGCGCCGTCGACGGCACACCGACAGCGTCGATGAGGCGCGGGAGTCCGTCTGTGACGATCGTCGACCGCAACTGCGCCAGAAAGGATGCCACGGGCCGCGGCGTGAGATCGTCGACCGTGCGCAGAACGTTCGACGACGCCATCGCCTGGATGAGCACGGGGGCACCGAGAGACTGGGCGCCGAACGACAGCAGAGACACGACGATGAGGGCGACAGCGACGTTGGCGATCGCGCCGAGGATCCGGTCGACGGCCCGCAGGGGTGTGCGGTGGAGCGGACGACGCACGAGGTTGCCGATCGCCACACCGAGCGAGAACCCGATCGAGACGAGCAGCACACCGGCGAGGAGCGCGAGCGGCACCCGCCACACCGACAGTGCAGCCCAGGTCGAGACGAGCGGGAGCACGAAGAACGCGGCGATAGCGCCGGCGATCATGCCGAGGATGCCGCCGACGACGCGGAGCAGTCCCCGGGTGTAGCCGTAGACCAGAGCCAGGACGAGGGCGACGATCAGGATGACATCGAGCACCAGGGCCGCCGTTACCAGCACAGTCCGCCTCCTCGTTTCGCGGCAGAACTCTGCCGCGAACCAGTCTAGAGCGGGACCCGGGAAGTTCCCTGGCGGTGGACACCACCGTCAGATTCCTTCGTGACGTCACCAACTCCGCGAAGTCTACGAACCCTCCGGCCAGTCCTTCGGTGCCGGGAGGCCGCCCTCGACGACGCGCTCCGAGTGCTTCGCCCGGTCGGTCCAACTGTCCGCGGGGCGGTAGCCCAGTTCGAGCATCGTGTTGGTGATGTCCCATCGCCGATTGGGATTGTCCGAGACCGCGTAATAGAGGCCGTAGGTGGTCGGGGCTTCGATGGCGCACCGGAAGACCTGCTCGGTGTCGTCCTCGCTGAGCCACATCGCGCGCAGCACGTCCTCCTCGGCCACCATGGGGTCAGGGGTCGACCACCCGATGCGGAGTGCAAGGAAGTCGATCCCGAACTCGTCGTGGTAGAAACGCCCGAGCGCCTCGCCGAAGACCTTGGACACCCCGTACAGGGAATCGGGCCGCGGCAACTGGTGTGAGTACACGGGCCACTCCCCGAGCCGGTCGTACATTCCCATCGCGTGGTTCGAGGACGCGAACACGAATCGCCGCACCCCTGCCTCTCGTGCCGCCTCGAGCACGTTCCGGAACCCGACGATGTTGGCGGTCAACACGTCGTCCCACTCCGACTCGGGCGACGCCGATCCCGCCAGATGCAGCACGGTGTCGACACCGTCCATGAGCGGCAGCGCCTCGGCGTAGCTCTCGAGGTCCGCCCGCCGCATGGTCTTCTCCTGCTTGGGCGTGCTGGGTGTGCGCCCCTGGGTGACCAACTCGTAATCGTCGCGAAGGCGTCCTTCCAGGAACTGTCCGATGCCACCGCTCACGCCGGTTATCAGCACGCGACGTCTGGTGCCCTGTGTTTCGGCCATGCCGTGCACTTTCCTGCCCGGACGTCAGCGTTCCGAGCCGGTGGTATCCGTTTCGGGGGCGTTGCTCGACGCGAGCGCGTCGTTGTCGAGGGCGTCGGTGAGTTGTGACACCGTCGTGTCCTGGTTGTCGGTGCCCGGTTCGACCTCGCCGTGGGTGTTGCTGAACAGGTGCTGGTCGTTCTCTGTGTCGTCCTCGTCGTTCATCGCATCGGTGTCCGACGTTTCCACATCGGCTTCGTCGACGTCGAGGAAGGCGGCATCCTGTTCGACGGGTTCACCGGCGACGGCGTCGTTGGTCACCGTCTGCTTGGCGAGGGCTTCTTCATCCTTGGGGTCTCCGACACCCCACACGCCGCCCTCGGACGTGACGCCCTCGGTTGCCGCGTTCTCGTCCTGGATGTTGTCGCTCATGATTTTCCCCTTTCATCGGAACCTTCACCGTAGGCAGCGGCGGCAAATCGCGACAAGGGGCTTGCGGTTCCCAGCTCAGCGCTGTGACGTCGGTGGCGCGACCGGGACGAGGCTCACATCCTGCAGTGTTCCGGCGTCTGCCGTCGCTGTCATCAGGGTGCAGACGGGCTGGCGCCGACGATCCGTCGGCGAGCCGGGGTTGAGCAGGCGCAACCCGCGTGGCGTCACCGTGTCCCACGGGATGTGGCTGTGACCGAAAATCAGCACGTCGGCATCCGGGAACTGTGCCTCACACCGCGCCTCACGGCCGGTGGCCGCTCCCGTCTCGTGGATCATCGCGAAGCGGATGCCGTCAATCGTTGCCTCCGCCACCTCCGGCAGGCGCGCCCGCAGCCGCTCGCCATCGTTGTTGCCGTACACACCGACGAGCCTGGCGGATCGCGCCTCGAGTTCGTCCAGAAGCGACTCCTCCACCCAGTCGCCGGCGTGGAAGACGACGTCCGCGTCGGCGACGGCCTGCCAGACCGCGTCTGGCAGGCCGCGGGCCCGCTTCGGCACATGGGTGTCGGCGAGCAGCAGGAGTCGGGTCGGCATGGTGGGATCCTCAGGGCATAAGAGAGCGGGTCCGGGCCGAATGCCCGGACCCGCACGTCGTGTTGTCTAGACGTTGTCGATACCCCTGCCGGGGTTCAGTTCGGGATCGTCAGTCGCGGCGTCCACGACGTCGTCTCGGTAGACGTCTGCCAGAGGGTCGTCCTCGGTGACGGCGGACCGGAGCTGGTCTGAGACGTAGTGCTCGCTCGTCGCGTGGCGGTCGTCGAGGTGTTGTTCCTCGGTCACTTCCGCCTCGCGAGCAGCGAGGGGTGAGTCGTTATCAGTGTTGTCGACCTGTGCGTCCGCGACGGCGTCGTTCGTCACCGTCTGGTGGTCCATTGCGTCGACTGTTGCCGGATCGCCGCCGGTAGCTGCTGAATCACTCATTCAATCTTCCTTCCTTCAGTGTGAGGGGACCGCCGGGGCAGGCGGCTACCCGTTTCACAAGGTTCTGGGCGGATCGCTCTGGTCGATCCTCCGACCGTTCGCATCCAGGCCGTCGACAGCCGGGTCGTAGCGGCGCATGCGGCTGTGCTTCCCGGTTGGTTCGCCGGCGACCGCACCGTCGGATGCCGGCGGAAGCGGCTCCCCGAGAGGCTGCTCGCTCATCCGAAGGTCCCGCGGATCACTCGTCCCGTAGCGCTGGTTCTCGTCCGGGTGAAGCTCGGCGAGATTGCGTGGAGCGTCATCAGCGCGGTCCGTGTCGAGGCGACGCGGTGTGTCGGCGTCCGCGTAAGCCCCGTCAGGGCGGGCGGCAACAGTCGCGACATCGTCATCGCGACGCAGGGCATCCGCATCGCGGTATTCGTCACGATCATGGTCGCGCGAGCGGTCGGCATCCGCCGCGTGAGTCGGAATCGGGGTGACCGTCTGCCCGTCAGGACCGATGTTGTGGTCACGGTCGGGGTGCTCGCCCTGGCGGGCGGTTTCCTCGTCGGTGAGGCCGTAATAGCGGTAGAGAGCTTCCTCGTTGTGCGGGCTCAGTGCTTCGCCCGTGTCGATGCGCGGCGCCTTCTTGAGAGTTTCGCGGTCGATGTCGACGTGGATCTCCTCACCGTCCCATCTGGCATTCGTGAGCGGAACGAACGTTTCCTTGTGCCCGAACAGGCCGGTCTTCACGGTGACCCAGTTCGGTGCGCCGGTCCGCGAGTCGAGGAACACCTGCCCGACCGTTCCGAGTTTGTCGTTGTCGGGGCCGAGCACTGGCGCTCCCTGCAGGCCGCCGATATCGCGTGAATCAAGCATGCTTTCTCCTCAGATCAAGAAACGGATGTCGCGGGCCGGTTCAGCGGCCGAGACCGGCGCGGTCGACGCGACGGTGGAACCGCATGCCGGCCATGCCGCCGAGGATCGCTCCGCCGAGGCTGACCAGTGCGGCGAGAACAGCGGTGATGATTCCGGCGGTCGTCAGTTCTTCGGCGCTGGTGGGGATCCGCGGGAACGTGTTCACGTCGGCGAGAAGGTTGGCGCCAAGAACTGCGCCGAGGATGGCGGCGAGGATGGCGATGATGATCGCCCAGAGCCAGACAGCCAGACCCTGCTTGGCGCCGCTGAATCGGGCCATGCGTCCGGCGACGTAGCCACCGCAGTAGTAGGCGATGAAAAGGATGACGAGGACGATGATGGAGTAGACGATGACGCTGCCGAATGGAGTGTCGACCGTCTGGTCCACTGCTTCTTCCACGCCGCCGGTGACCGCGGCGCCGATGGCTGCCGCCAGAGCGGTCAGCAGCACGACGAGGCCGGTTGCGGTCAGCCAGCCGAAGAAAGCCGACCCGAACTTGATGCCACCGAACTGCTCTTTCTGCCGTTCGGTGACTTCCTCCCGGTAGGAGGCCTGCGGCTCTGCAGGAACGGCGCCGTGGGGTTCAGGGCCGCCAGTGTTGAAGGCACGGGTCCTGGCGTCTGGATCGTGATCTGAAGTGCTCATTGGTCTGGTCCTTTCAGGGGAGAACTCCAGTCAAGGGTGCCGGTTGCCCCCCATGCAAGGGGGTTGCATTCCGTCCGGCGCGCGAGAATCTGCCGGATCCGGGGTGGTTACGGGGACGGCGTTCGCACGTTCGATGTTTTTGGGCGAGGCTGCAGTTCGGCCGCGGTAGGCAGCCTCTGAGGGGGAATCTCCGAGGGAGCGAACAGTGCCCGACGTGCTCACGCGCCGAAAGCGCCCGCAACGGCAGTGGACGTTCGCCGACGGGGTCAGTGCGCGGCCGCGCGCGGCGGCGCGGTCGAACCCCCGGGTTCGAAGGCACACATCACCAAGGCGTGCCGGTCATGCTCTTTCGCACCGGTCAGCTGGTCGATCAAAAGCTCGACGCCCCGACGGCCCAACTCGATGCTTGGCGCGCTCATGACCGTCAGCTCAGGGTCGTTCATGGCAGCCATCTCTTTCGACGACGCGATCGAGAGGATCGACATGTCCTCGGGAATCGAGACGCCGCCGGCGCGAAACCCCGTCACGAGTCCGGGGGCTGCATGCTCGTTCATCAGTACCAAAGCGGTCATGCCCGGGGCTTCCTCGAGCAAGTGGGCGGCAGCCTCGCGCCCAGCACGCGGGTTCTCGTCACAGGTGGCGTGAAATGCCGTGAGGCCGCGCTCGGCCGTCACGCGCTCGAATGCTGCACGCGTGCGCACGACCGGTCCGTACCCACGAAGGGCGCCACTGCCGACTCCACCGTCGAGCAGCCCGACCGACGCGTGGCCCAACCCGACCAGGTGGTCGATCGCAGCGGTGACGGTTCCTTCGAAGTCAATGTCGACGAAGTCGAGTGCAGATGGCTCGGCGGTGCGCCCAATGAGGGCGAACGGGGTGCCGGACTTCTGAAGTCGCGCCACGCGCGGGTCCTCAACCTGGACTTCCATCAGCAGAACGCCGTCCACGAGGCCGGTCGAGGTCAGCTCGTCGAGTTCGGCGTCGTTGGCCGCCGGCCAGAGCACGAGGTTGTAACCACGTTCGCTCGCGGTGGTGGCTGCGCTCGTGAAGAAGTCGACGACAGTTCCGCGGAACCGGTGCTGAAGCGCCGGATAGAGCAATGCCAGGATGTGTGTGCGCTTGCTCGCGAGAGCACGGCCGACCGCATTGCGGCGGAAGCCAAGCTCTTGCATCGCCGCCTCGACCCTGGCACGCGTTGCGGGGGAGACCGGCTTGCTGTTGTTGATCGTGAACGAGACCGTCGCGATCGACACATTCGCCAGCCGGGCGACATCCCGCATCGTTGCCACGCTGTGTCCTTCGCTTTTCGATGAAGCATATCGCTGACGAGCGGATGCCGGCTTGAAGTCTGTCACAGGGAAGGTCATGTTCCTGGACGCTTCATCACAAGTCAGTAAAGCGCTTAACTATTTTCTTGACAACTCCCAGAAAGCGTCCCAGACTGGTGGACACCGCCTCGGTTAAGCGCTTTACCGGACATCGACGTCCCGATAGAACTGGCAAGGGAGCCACTCATGAACAAACGCCGACTGACAACGCTGCTGGCCATCGCGGCCATTACCCCGCTCGCTTTCACGGCCTGCGCCGGTGGAGGAGGGGGTGGCCAGGCGAAGGGTGACCCGAACACCCTCACGATTCTCGACTACTACAACAACGAACCGGACAAGACGCTCGTCCAGACAGCTCTCGACGCGTGCGCCGAAGAACTCGACGTGACGATCAAGCGCGAGACCGTGCCCGGCAAGGACCTCATTCAGAAGGTTCTGCAGCGCTCGTCGTCGAGGACGCTTCCCGATGTGCTCATGCTCGACAACCCTGACCTGCAGGAGATCGCCGCAACAGGTGGGCTCGCCCCGCTGAGCGACTACGACGTCAACATTTCCGGCTTCGCCGATGGCATCCTCGAAGCCGCTACCTACGAGGACGAGGTCTACGGCCTCGCCCCCACCGTGAACACGCTCGGCCTCTTCTACAACGAAACGCTCTTCGCTGAAGCGGGTATCGAGCCGCCCACGACGTGGGACGAGCTCAAGACCGCCGCAGCGGCGCTCACCTCCGGAGACCAGTACGGGCTCGCCTTCTCCGGTATCGCCACCTATGAGGGAAGCTGGCAGTTCTTGCCGTTCATGTGGACCAACGGCGGCGACGAAACCGACCACACCACCCCGGAGGTCGCCTAGGCACTGCAGATCTGGCAC
>NZ_JAODMP010000102.1 GCF_025464835.1 Mycetocola sp.
CAGACCACGAGAAGCAGCCAACTGCCCTCGATGAGGATGAAGCTCTCAGCCGTGCTCGTGGCGATCAGCGCGACCAGCACGAGGGCCGGCCAGGTGTACGTGACCGTCCGTCGATTCGAGGCGAGCAGCCATGAGCGTACGAACGCCAGAACGAGCAGAGCCGTGAAAGCGACAAGCCCGACGACACCGACCTGAAGGTAGACGTCAACGAACGCGTTCAAGCTCGATTCATGAGCGCGCACCAGGACGTTGTTGATGTAGGTGTACGGCGGGACGTCCTGCCACAGACCTGACCAGCCCCAGCCCTCCATTCCCCTGATCGGGGCGAGGGTCCAGGCCTGGAACCAGAGCGAATAGCGGTACTCGAATTCGCTTCCCGCGTTGAGCAGGGCGAGTACCCGCATCCTGGCCAGATAGGCCGAGAACAACGCGATGGCGGTGAGCGCGGCCAGACCCCACTGCAGCGCCCTCCTGGTGTCTGCCGGCGCCTGACGCAGGCCATACAGTGCCAACCCGGCCAGCCCGAGGGCAATGGCGACCAGGAGCGTCACGGGGGACTGGCTCAGCCCGAGCGACGCCGCACCGACCGCGAGCGAAAACACCACTACACCGCGGGTGGCCGAGCGGGTTCGCCACTCGATGACGAACGTGAGGATCGCGATCAGCGCCATGAACCCGAGCATGTTGCGCGTGCCGAAGATGCCCTGGATCGGCCCGCCGAGAGCAACATTGCCCTGGACACCCATGAAGCCGAACGGAACGTCGAAGATCAACCCTGACAGCACCTCAACACCGAGCGAGGCCGAGAGGAGGGCGCGGAGGACGGTTCCCACTGAGCGCACGATCTGGATCATGTCCCTGGTAAGTGCGACGGTGAGCCCGAGGAAGGCGAAGGCGATCTGGAAGAGCGAACTCGACAGTGTGATCCATTGGTGATCAGTCCAGAACGTGGAGAGCAGGCACCATCCGACGAACACGAGAATCGAGATCGGCAGCAGGCCGTGCCATTCGATGGTGTCCCACCTGGCAATCACGACAAGTGCTGCGAGCGGCACGAGAGCGGCGATCACCCCGATGAGCCCGTTCCAGCCGAGGATGGAACGGATCAGCGGCGTAGCGAAGGCGACGCCGAAGATGGTGAGGCTGAGCGCCGCTGCGGCGTGCGGGCTGCCGAGCGCTCGGAACAACGCTGCCAGCGCAGGATGGCTCTGAGCGGGGCGAGGAGCCGTCATCGGCCCGCTTCGACTGTGCGGGCGGATGCGTCGGGTGCGCCGGCGCCGATCGCCGGATACTGCTTCGTCTTGAGGCAGAGAAGCACGAGCAGGACCCAGCCGGACTCGATGAGGATCCGGCTCTCAGCGAGAGACTGCACGAGGAGTACCACCAGGAGAAGAATCGGAACGAGGGACAGCATGGAGTGCTGACGGTCGTCGCGGAGGTCGAATCGCGGCCGGTCGACGGCGGCGAACCAGCTGCGCCACAGCGTGGAAATGATCACCGCAGCGAACAGCACGACGCCGAGCACACCGAGCTGCAACCAGACGTCGAGCCAGGCGTTGTGAGCGTGCAGCTGAAGCACACCGCGACGGACGACCAGGTCGTCGAATGGCTCGACCCAGGGGATCCAGGGGCTCGAATAACCCCAGCCGAACCAGGGGCGCTGGCTTGCCGTCTCGACCACCGTTTGCCAGATGTCCAGGCGCCCCGTCAGGTCCTCGCTCTTGCCGAGCAGTGCGAGCAGCTGCTGGTTGAGGAGCGAAACCGCCGCCACGGAGGCGACGAAGAGAGCGAGACCACCGAGGTACACCGGTGTCCTGCGCGCGGGGCTCGGCGCGTGACGCACGAGCAGCGCGCCCGCGAGCACCACTGCGACGATCGCCGCTGCGATGATCATCGTGCTGGAGCGGGTGAGGAGGAACTCGGCGGCTGCAAGCACCAGCCAGGCGATGGCTGAGCCGCGTCGCACGGTTCCGGCCGCCCACTGCACGGAGAACACGAGAAGACCGAACAGGGCGATGATCCCGAGCAGGTTGGAGTTTCCGAGAATGCCCTGGATCTTCCCTCCGTCGAAGAGAAGGTTCCTGGACCAGTACGCGAGAAGGGGCGGTTCGCTGTCGCCGAAATCCACCCAGAAAGGCAGCACCCTGTCGCGTACGACGAGGGACACCCACAGCTCGAACAGGATCGACAGAGCGAGCACCCACTTGATCGCGTTGGCGAACACTCGGACGACCTCGGCCCAGTCGAAGCAGAGGGCGAGGAAGATCCCGACGATGCTGCAGCAGAGCATCCCGGCGAGGGTGAACAGGCTCGCACCCGGGTAGGCCGACCACGCCACCGACAGAAGGGCGAAGGTCAGGAACGCGAGAAGAGACTTGGGTGTGCGCCGGCGGTTGTAGACCGGGCGGAGGACAGCAAAGACGATCACGCAGGCCACAACGGTGACTATGCTCACCCCCACGAAACCCCATAGGCCAAGCAGGTGCCGGATGCCGTCGCCGGCGAGCGCGATGAACAGCGCGAGGGTGGCGACGCCCGACGCCCACAGCCTCGGCGTCGAAAGCGCTTCGGGGGGCGCGACGGTCGGCGAGGTCATGCAGTCAGGCTATCGCGCCATCGGGAGCAGCGCTGGTAGCTTCCGCGGTCGCACGATTCGGAGGAGCAAAGCGCCGACCCAGCATTTGCCCATTTTGGCCCGCTTAGAGTAAACCGATGCGTTTCTCTCCACCCGCTGACAAGCAACAGAATGCGCGGATACGGTCGCTCGACGGTGTCCGGGGGATCGCCGCGGTCGTCGTGCTGCTCTACCACCACTCCCTGGTGGCCCGGCCTGCCCTCGAGCAGCAGCCGGGAGTGTGGGAGTGGCTGACGCAGTCGCCGATCAAGCTGTTCACCGCCGGCACCGAAGCTGTCCTCGTCTTCTTCGTACTGAGTGGCCTCGTGGTCGCGCTCCCGGCGCTGAAGGGGAGCTTCGACTGGCTCTCGTACTACCCGAGCCGGCTGGTGCGCTTGTATCTGCCGGTGGCAGCGTCTCTCGTCCTGGCCGCAGTGTTCATCGCGCTGGTTCCACACTCGGAGTCGCGCGCCGCCTCCGGCAGCTGGTTGCTGGAGCGAAACGCCGACAGTGCCCCGCTCTCCCTGCTCCTGAACGAGGCGACGCTTCTCCCGGCGACCTACACGCTCAACAACGTTCTCTGGTCCCTGCGCTGGGAAGTGCTGTTTTCCCTCCTTCTTCCTGTTTTCGTGGTCGCCGCCCGCGCCGTGGCATCCCGCATCTGGCTGACCGTCGCCGCCTGCACGCTCGCCATGGTTCTCGGTCGCGTCGTGGGCGTCGACGCCTTCGTCTACCTGCCGACCTTCTTCCTCGGGACCCTGATAGCCGCGAACCTCGATCGGCTCCAGGCCTGGGGGGCGAGAGTCACCGCCCGCGGGGCCGGCATCTGGCTCGGCGTCGGGGTCGCCTCGGCCGGTGTGCTCATCCTGGGCTGGCTGCTGCGTCCCCTGGTTCCGGCCGGTTCGACCGGAAGCGCTGTGCTGTGGGGGCTGGCCGGTCTGGGTGCCGCCGGTCTCATCATCGTTGCACTGCTGTCTCCGCTGGCCCGGTGGGCGCTCGAGACGGCGGTGCCCCGCTGGCTCGGCCGGATGTCATTCAGCCTCTACCTCGTGCACATCCCGGTTCTCGCCGCGGCGGCGTTCCTCATCGGGGACGACCGGTGGTGGCTGGTCTCAGCAGTCGCACTCCCGGCAACTTTCGCCATCGCCGTGCTATTCCACGCCGCAGTCGAAAGGCCAGCGCACGTGCTGGCGCGGCGGGTGGGAGACCGCGCTCGATCGCAGCCCGGTCGATCTCCCGTGCCCACATCCGTGTGACGGCGTCGTCCGAGTACCGTTCCGCCGTTCGCACGGCGTTCCTCCGAAGGGCGGCGACCCGGTCGGCCGGCAGCCCGAGCAGATGCTCGATGGTGGCGGTGAGCGCGTTGATGTCACCGGCAGGCACGAGGAACCCGTTGTGCCCTGAGCGGATGATGTCGGCCGGCCCGTACGGGACGTCGTACGCGATCGGGAGGCATCCGTTGGCCATCGCCTCGACGAGGACGAGCGGCAGACCCTCGCTGCGGGAGGTGAGGAGCAGGAAGGACGCGGTCGCAAGTTCTCTACTGGCGGTGGCACTGTAGCCGTGGAGGAGAACCTGTGCCTGAGTGCCCGCCGCCTTCGCGGCGGCGGATTCCACTTTCGGGCGGTTCGGCCCGTCGCCGTAAATGTCGAGGCGGATGGGCTGCCGGACGGCCGTCACCGCCCGAATCGCATGCTCGACGCGTTTTCTTGGGTCGAGTGACGCCAGGACGATACCGCGGGAGGGGTCCCTGGTCTGCGCCGGCGTGTCGCCGGTGTCGGAGGAGATGTCGCGACCGTTCGGGATCACCGCCAGGGGAGCGCGGGTCCCGAGGATCAGTCGTGCGTCAGCGCGCTGGCGCTCGGTGAGGAACACGAGGCGGTCGAAAGCGTCCGGGGATGTGAAGACATCCGCGCGGGACGCCCGGACCCGGAGCGGGTCGGACGCGCTCTGGCGGTGGGAGGCGTGGACGACATGGAAGGTGAGAAGCGATCGTCTGCGGTAGCCGGAAATGAATCTCGCGCTGGTCTTGCTGTCAACGATCAGCGTTGTCGGCCGGCCGTCTCGCAGCTGGTCGAGCCACCAACGGTAGAGCGACCTGGCGCTCGTCCAACGGCGGAGGGGCGCTCCCCGGCCGTCACACCAGACAATGACGCGTCCCCCGATCGTTCCGTGCTGGTGGACGTCTCGGCGGTCGGACACGGCAAGCGTCCCATCGGAACGGTAGTGGTCGACCTGGAGTTCGGTTTCGCCGTCGTCGGCGTGGCGCGTGCGCATCAGCTCGCGGCCATCCCGGTACACAGAGACGTATGCCGGGTTCTCGGCAAGGGGCGTGAACGGCGTTCTGCCGGCGACGTGCGCCGCGTCGGGGTCCTCCGGTGCTGGGTTCTCGCGCAGCCAGTCCCAGATGTTCGCCAGCGTCATTCCGTCGGTGAGCTCCCCGGACGCGCGTAGCCGCTGCTCGAGAGCCGGGTAGTCCGGCCGCAGATCGAAGGTGACGACGTGGACAGGAACACCGCCCAGCCGGACGAAAGCGCGGGAACGGTGCAGCAGAGCTCCGGTCATCCCCCCGAACCGATCGCCGATTCCCCACGTGACAGCGAGGTGGCATCCGGGTCGCAGACGCACAGGGGGCAAGGTACACCTCCGGGTTGAGGCCAGCCAGGGTCGGCCGGGCACGCTGACGATCCTCGCATCTCCGGCGACGGCGTGCGACGGACTTGCTGATCGCTCGCCGGGGGTGTACTCGCGCGGTTGATCAGACGAACGCTGCCTTGCCGGTGATCGCCCGCCCGACGATCAGCGAGTTCATCTCTCTCGTGCCTTCATAGGAGTACAGGGCCTCGGCGTCCGCGAAGAAGCGTGCGGCTTCGTAGTCGAGGACGATGCCGTTGCCGCCCATCGATTCCCTGGCCCACGCCACCGTCTCCCGCATCCGTGACGTGCAGAACCCTTTCGCCAACGCGGAGTGCTCGTCCCGCTGCGTGCCTTCGTCGAGCATCTGGGAAACGCGGACACACAGTGCCATCGACGCGGTGATGTTGCCGAGGCATTTCGCGAGAAGATCCTGCACGAGCTGGTGCTCGGCGATCTTGCGGCCGAACTGCTCGCGTTCCTTCGCGTATGCCACCGCCGCCTCGTACGCCCCGACGGCGACCCCGACACTCGACCACGCCACGGCGGCGCGGGTCAGCCGCAGTACTTTGGCGGTGTCGCGGAACGAGCGGGCGTTCGCCAGTCGCATGCTCTCAGGGACGACGACGTTGTCGAGGATGATGTCGGCGTTCTGCACGGGCCGCAGGGCGATCTTGCGTTCGATCTTCGTCGCGGTGTATCCCGGGTCTGAGGTCTCGACGAGGAAACCCTTGACCTGGTCGTCTGCGGTGTCCTTCGCCCAGATGATGGTGATGTCGCTGAAGGTCGCATTGCCGATCCAGCGCTTCGAACCGTTGAGCACCCAGGAATCCCCGTCCCTGGTCGCCGTCGTGCGAAGGCCCCGTGCACTGTCGCTGCCCGAGAGCGGTTCGGTCAGGCCGAAGGCGCCGACGATCTCACCTGATGCCATCCTCGGTAGCCACTGGTCGCGTTGCTCCTGCGAACCGCACACGCTGATGGACCCCATGGCGAGGCCCTCCTGCACGCCGACGAACGTCGCCATCGACGCGTCGACCCGCGCCATCTCCATCGACACCAGGCCCCGGAACACCGCCGAGTTCTCGAACGGGCGGGTCTCGGCGAACGGGAAACGGGCGACATCCGTTTCGAGGAACGAACGAACGAGGTCGTGCGGGAACTCCGCGCGCTCCCAGTAATCGTTGATGACGGGCCGGACGGTGCCCTCCATGTAGGCGCGGATCCGCATCAGCGCATCCTGCTCACGGTCGGTGAGCAGCGTCTCGAATCCGTAGAAATCGCTGGCGAGGGGTTCGAACGGCATGCCTGGCTCCTGGTGTCGGGAACAGCGTAAAGAATCTTCTCGCAGCCTAGGTAACGGCGCCTGTGCCGACAATACGGTTGGCCGAACGAGCAACGGCGCATCGGAGCCGCCCCACAGCTCTTGTAGGGTGGCGATAACCCCGCACGCCCCCGGCATCCCGTTAGGACGAGCCCGTGTTTGTTCCGATCGCCAACACCCCCCGCAACTACGCCTGGGGCTCCGCAACCGACATCGCCGCTCTGCTCGGCGTTTCGTCGTCCGGTTCCCCGGAGGCGGAACTGTGGCTCGGCGCCCACCCCGGTTCGCCCGCCCGCATCCTCACCCCTCTGAACGTTGGCGGGTTCGCGACGCTCGCCGACTGGATCGCCCGGAATCCGGCATCCGCCGGCCTGTCCGGGCCCCGGCTGCCGTTCCTGCTCAAGCTGCTCGCCGCAGACGCCCCACTCTCACTCCAGGCGCACCCGTCACCGGAGCGGGCCGCCGAAGGATTCGCCGAGGAGAATACTGCCGGCGTGCCGTTGGAGGCGCCAACCCGGAATTACAAGGACCCATTCCACAAGCCGGAGGTGATCTTCGCCCTGAGTGACCGGTTCGAGGCGCTCTGCGGGTTCCGGCCGGTGGCCGATGCCATCACCGACGTCGATGCGCTGATCGCCGCGCCCGGATTGTCCGCCGGGGCCGTGGCCACGCTGGTTTCTTTCCGGTCCTCCCTCGAGGGCCAGGACTCCGAGGTGCTCCGTCGGGTCGTCGGCTCCCTCCTCAGCGACGACGCCTCCGTTCTGGTCGAAGCGGTGACGGATGCCGCCGCCTCCGCTCCGGCGACGCCCGCTGTCGACACCGTCCGGCTGCTGGCCAGGCACTATCCGGGCGACCCGGGCATCGTGGTGTCGCTCTTCATCCACCGCGTCACCCTCCGACGCGGCGAGGTGCTCTACCTGCCCGCCGGCAACATCCACGCCTACCTCAGCGGATTCGGTGTCGAATTGATGGCGGCGAGCGACAACGTGCTTCGCGGGGGACTCACCCCCAAGCACATCGACGTGGCCGAACTGCTGAAGGTCCTCGACTTCACGCCGATGCCTGTGCCGTACCTCGCGCCGGAACGACCGGAGGACGGAGTCGACCTCTATCGCCCGGACGTGCCGGACTTCGAGCTTGTCCATGTCGTCGCGACCGAGACGGTCTCGCCGACGATTGCGCTGCCCGGGGTGGCCATCGCCCTCGCAACAGCCGGGGAGCTGACGCTCACCGGGTCGTCGGGGACGATCCAGCTGCGCAGGGGAGACGCCGCCTACATCACCGCAGACGAGGGCGCTCTCCAGGTTCGGGGCTCCGGCGAACTCTTCGTCGCCACCACCAGCCTGTAGCCGCTGTCCTCAGCGGACAGCCATCACCGTCTCGCCGGTGCAGCTGAACGCACGGCGGTAAGCGTTCGGGGTGGTGTGGAGCACCTTCAGGAAGTGGTGGCGCATCACCGCCGATGAACCGAAACCGGACTCTGCGGCGATCTGCTCCAGCCCGACATCTGTCTGCTCGAGCAGTTGCTGTGCCCGGATGAGGCGTTGCCGGTTCAGCCACGCCGCCGGCGTCGCCCCCATCTCTGCTCGGAACCGGCGCGCGAAGGTGCGCTCGGACATGAGAGCCTTGGCCGCGAGCACGTCGACGGGCAGGTCATCGGCCAGGTTCGCGAGCATCCATTCGGTGACCGCTGCGAACGAATCGCTCTGCCGCTCGGGGATCGGCGCCTGAATGTACTGTGCCTGCCCGCCGTCCCGCTGCGGAGGCACGACCATGCGTCTCGCGATGACGTTCGCTGCTGCCGCGCCGAGTTCCGTCCGCACCAGGTGCAGGCACGCGTCGATGCCCGCTGCGGTGCCGGCACCGGTGATGACGTGGCGGTCCTCGACGAAAAGCACATCCGGGTCGACGGTCGTGGCCGGGTAGTTCCTGGTGAGCCTGTCGGTGTACATCCAGTGCGTCGTGCTGCGCCTGCCGTCGAGGATTCCCGCCTCCGCGAGGGCGAAGGCTCCGGTGCACACGCTGAGGATCCAGGCCCCGCGAGCTTCGGCATCGCGGAGCAGGTTGAGAATGCGCGGGTCCAGCGAGCCGAAGTGGAACGCGGGAACGGCGATGAGGTCGGCATCGCGGGCTTTCTCGAGCCCTTCATCGATGAGAATCTCGAAGCCGAGCTTGGTGCGGATCGGGCCGGGTTCCGCGGCGACGACATGGAAGTCGAATACCGGCCCGCCCATGTCTGAGCGGTCGATGCCGAAGACTTCGCAGAGCACCCCGAACTCGAACGGCGCCATCTCGGGTAGCGCCAGTACGGCGATCTTTTTCAACATGTCGGATGCCTCCAGCTTGGCAGAAATGTACCGAACACTGGCAAGTCTGCCACTCGTGGCTGAATCTCGCAATGCATAGATTTACCGCCATGATGATGTTTCTGATCCTGCTTGTGGCCGCGGTCGTCTTCGCCATGATCGCCGCCGTCGTCGAGCTTCGACGCGACGGATTCCGCCGGCTCCCCGATCGGCGTTTCGGGCCTGCCGGCTCTGGAAGCTCCGACGTGCTCGGCCGATCCCTGATGGCCGGCATGCGCTGAGCCCTTGTGGCTTTCCCGTGCCTTAGTCTCGATACCGGGCGGCAGTCGCCGCCCGGTATCGAGGAGGCACCATGACCTGGCTGGTCACCGGAGGCGCCGGTTACATCGGCGCCCATGTCGTTCGCGCGTTCACCGAACAGGGCATCGATGTCGTCGTCCTCGACGACCTGTCGAGCGGGCACG
>NZ_JAODMP010000095.1 GCF_025464835.1 Mycetocola sp.
GGTGGTCGTTGTCCTTGCAGGTGATCGGAGCGGCTTCCTTGCGAGCGGTGATGGTCAACAGACCGCCGGATACCTTGACGTTCTCCGGACGATCCACCAAGCAGGCGACTTCTTTGTTTCCGTCGCCGTAGGTGGACCTGTCGTCGACATTCCAGGCGTCACGGTTGATCACTGTTCCGTTGAACTCGTCCGACCGGGCCAGGTTCCAGCCGGCAGGCGCTCCGGCTGGCGCTGGGGCGACTGCGGAGGCCGGTTGTGCCGCAGGGGCGACCGCGGATGCCGCAGCGGAGGTTTCGGTCAGGGCCACATCGTCGATGACGATCGAGCTGCGGGGCGCAAGGCTGGCGCCGTCGACGTTCACGTCCAGCGACGTACCTGTCCTGGTTGCTGTGAAGCTGGTGGTGATCTGTCGTGCGCGCCGCAGGGGGGCTTTTCGCCCGTGCGATGGTTTCACGCCGGCCATCCGACCTCAAATCGACACCCCGTTCGGGGTATTTCACAGGTTCACCCGGCCCGTGAACGCCGTCGGAAAACTGAGCGGTGCAGAGCTGAGGCCTAGACCGCAGGCCTTCGATTCGGCAGACTTTGCTCCATGACGCACACCACGGGTGCGATCCGAACACCCGACCACAGGTTGCGAGTCTTCGTCAGCTCCACCCTGAAGGAGCTCGCCCTCGAGAGAAAGTTCGCGCGCCTCGCGATCGAACGTCTCCACCTCGCGCCCGTCATGTTCGAGCTCGGCGCCCGCCCGCATCCGCCGCGAGACCTCTACCGGTCGTACCTGGCACAAAGTGACGTCTTCGTGGGCCTCTACGCGGAACGGTACGGCTGGGTGGCCCCTGGCGAGACGGTCTCCGGCCTCGAAGACGAGTACAACCTGGCATCAGACCTACCGAAACTCATCTACATCCGCGAGCCGGCACTGCAGCGGGAGGACCGGCTCGTCGAACTGCTCAACCGGGTGCGAGACGACGACAAGGCGGCGTTCAAGACGTTCACGACGCCGCAGGAGTTGCGAAAGCTGCTGGAGGCCGACCTTGCCACCCTCCTCGCTGAACGGTTCGACCAGAGCCGGACAGCGCCCATCGACACCACCACGACACCCGTCATCCTTCCCGAGCGCACGACTGCTCTGCCAGCGGCGCTGACGGAACTCATCGGCCGGGATACAGAGCTCGACGCGGTCGACACCCTGTTGAAGAGAGACTCGGTCCGCCTCGTCAGCCTGATCGGGTCCGGTGGGATCGGCAAGACCCGGCTCGCCGTCGAAGTGGCGAACCGGGCAGGAGGAGCAGCGGGTCCCGACCTGGAGATCACCTTCGTCGATCTGTCGTCCGTGCACGATGCCGCGCTCGTGCCCAACGCGATCGCGGAAGCACTCGGGGTGCTCGACACCGGTGATGAGCCCCTACTCGTCAAGCTGAAGACGGCGCTCCGCCAGCGCCGCATGCTCATTGTGATCGACAATTTCGAGCAGGTTCTCGCCGCCGCCCCGACGCTGATCTCGCTCCTGGCTGTCGCACCTGGGGTGAAATTCCTCGTCACCAGTCGCTCACTGCTGCGGGTGACCGGTGAACACGCCGTGGAGGTCGGCTCGCTTGCCCTGCCAGACACGGCGCGCAACCTCGAGACGATGACGGCGATGCAGTCACCATCGGTGGCCCTCTTCGTCGAACGGGCCCGCGCGGTCAAACCGGATTTCGGGGTGACGCCCGAGAACGTCGACGCCATCGCCGCGATCTGCATCGCGCTCGATGGAGTTCCTCTTGCCCTCGAACTCGCTGCGGCGAGAATCCGGATGCTTCCCCCCGCCGCGATCCTTGCCAGACTCGACCGGCGCCTGTCGCTCCTCTCGGGAGGCGCGCGGGATCTGCCGCTCCGCCAGCAGGCGCTGCGCAGCACTATCGAGTGGAGCACGCAACTTCTCGGCGCCGATGAGAAACGGCTGCTGGCACGGTTGGGAGTCTTCGCCGGTGGATTCTCCCTCGACGCCGTGGAGTCGGTGGCGGGTGACGGATCGGATGCCGGCGCAGACACAATGACGGCACTGAGCGTTCTCGTCGACACCAGTCTCGTGCGTGAACTTGACCGCGGCGACCGCCCCTACTATTCGATGCTGGCTACCGTGAGGGAGTATGCGCTCGAACAGCTGGAGGCCTCAGGCGAGCTCGACGCCGCCAGGGCCGCCCACGCCCGTTACTTCCTCGGTCTGGCCGAGTCCATGGAGGACGATCTCGAAGGCTCGGGACAGCACGATGTCATCGCGCTGCTCAACGACGACCGCGACAATCTGCGGGCGACCGCACGCTACTTCCTCGATTCGAACGACATGGTTACCCTCGCCCGATTCACGTGGTGTCTCCTCATCTACTGGTGGGTGGGCGGGCTGCTCGGCGAAGTTCGCGCGTGGATGGACGAGGTGCTCGCATCCCGGGAACCGCTGCCCGAACGCACCAGGGCGATCGCGCTGTACTTCACCCGGTCGATCACGCTCTGGCACGAAGCCAACGACCGAGTGATTCCCGGGCTCACTGAAAGCGTCGAACTCTTCCATCGCATCGATGATCGGGTCGGCGAGGGATTCGCCCTCATCTTTCTTGCCCTGGCTCTGGTGGCCGACCGGCGCCCTGACACCGATCGGGCCGAACAGTTTCTATCCCGAAGCGTGCAGCTGCTGCGGAACGCCGGGTACCGGTGGGGCGAGGCGATGGCGCTCGTCACGCTGGGGCGGCTTGCGCTCATCCAGAACGCCGTCCCGGATGCGATCGAACACTTCGAGCAGAGCCTCACGCTCACCCGGAAAGGGCACGACGACCTCGGAACCACGGTCGCGCTCCAGCACCTGGGATGGGCCCAGTTCGTCAACGGGAAAACCGTCGACTCACGCCAGCTTTTCGAGGAGAGCCTGGCGACGGCCGCTCACATCGGGCACGCCGAAGGCGTCGTCTACGGGCTGGAAGGTCTCACAGCGATCGCAGCGGCCGGGCGCCAGTTGAAGCGTGCAGGACGGCTGCTCCACGCTGCGGACGAACTGCGGAAGCAGACGGGCCTCTACGGCGCCAACCGGTTCTCGTTCCACGAGCGGTACCTGGCTCCGCTTCTCGCCGGGGAAGACCGGGAGGCTCTCGAGAAGGTCCGAAAGGATGGCGACGCCCTCTCAGCTGACGAAGCCGTCGGCTACGCCCTGCACCAAGAGTGACGCGTCTCGTTCCTCGTCGAGCACAGTTCATCGGGCACCACGCCCGCGGAGTCAGCCCCGGATTCAATCAGACGTGGGGTGATGAACTGATTCGAGTTCTCGCTGGTACACCCGCACGTAGTCGACGTGGAACGCCGCAGGGAAAACGGTGTCTTCAGTCGGTGACCCGGGCCAACTGCCACCGACAGCGAGGTTGAGACGCATGTAGAACTTGTCGACGAAGGTTTCGTCGAGCCACGAGGTGGTGGACGAGTTGCGCTCGTACGTCTTCACGCCGTCAACGAACCACGTGATGGAGCCGGGCTCCCACTCGACCGCGTAGCTGTGGAATCCGCCTGCGGTGGTACCGGAAGGCAGGTCATAACCGGTGCTCTGCTTCGGACGCGTTCCCGCATAGTCGTAGTGAATGGTCTGCTTGATGCGATTGGCCTTGAAGGGATCGTCTTTGCCTGTTCCGACGGCTTCGAGGATGTCGATTTCACCGTTACTTCCGCTCGAGGGGCGCAGCCAGAATGCCGGCCAGAGCCCCTTGGAGGTGCCTTGCGTGAGCGGCGTCCTGGCCCTGATCTCGAAGCGGCCGTATTCGAAGTCCACCTTGTTCTTGGTGGTGAGCATGCCAGAGGTGTAGGAACGACCGTCCGGGAAACGCCTGTCGTTGTCCGAGCACGGGTATGGAGTGGCTTCCTCCCTTGCCATGATGCTCAGCACGCCCTCGGAGACTTTGACGTTCTCCGGACGATCCATCAAGCAGGACAGTTCCTCGTTCCCATCGCCGTACGTCGAGTTGTTTTCTACGTTCCACGCGTTCCGGTCGATCGATGTTCCGTTGAACTCGTCCGCCCAGGCCAGATGCCAACCATCGGCTTCCGGGCCCGGTTCTGGAGCAGGCGTCCGTGCCGGAGACCGGCCAGGTGCCGGAGTCGAATCCGCTGCGGGAGCCCGGCCCGATGCTACCGAGGAGGTGTCGACCAGGGTCACATCGTCAACGACGACCCCTTCTCCCGGAGCCAGGCGGGAGCTGACATGAACGTCCAGGGTGGTGCCAGTCCTGGTGGCCGTGTAACGGGTGGTGATTGGCGTCCAGGCGGTGTCTGCTCGCCATTGGAACGACTGCTCGCTGTCGATCACGTGGAAGGAAGCGTCCTCTTCGAGCAGTCGCAGGAGAACTCCCTGGCCGGCTCCTTCGACCTGGACCCAGGCCGTGGCCTCATAAGTGTGCCCCGCTACCAGGGCGGAACCCGAGTTGACGCTGTCGTTGAGCGTCACGGTGGTTGCTGCGCCGGAATCGTTGGTCATTCGAACGCCTTCACTGTTGTTCCGGCCGTCCGGGGTCGCTGCGAGGCGAGCGTTCTTCCCGGTCTGCCAACCCGTCGTTCCCGCAGAGAAGTCCCCATTGACCACCGAGACAGTCGACGGCCGGGTGGTGATCCCGGTCAGCGCCAACCCACCGACGGCACCGACGGCAGCCAGGGCTGCGGCGGCTACGGCGAATCTGACCCTGCGCTTCGCGGCGACATGACGTACTGCCGACATGCATCCTCCTCACCGGGGACGGGCCGGACGCGATCAGGCAAGGTGTGCGTGATCGCCAGGGTAGCGTTGCGGGCACACGCAGGGTAGCCGTCCGGCCGACAAGCTTCATTGCGCTTGTGAGATAATCTCACGTTGACTCCCGGATCCCAAGCGATCCGCTCTTACAGGGCGCTTTTACAGGCGAGAATCCCGGGTGCCATCAACGAAAACCTGGAGCGCGGGGAAACGCGCGGGAGCTACTCGTCGAGCGCGAGTTCCTTCGGGAGTTCGAAGTCGCGGGTGGAGAGCTCTTCGATGTTGACGTCCTTGAATGTCAGCACGCGTACGGACTTCACGAAGCGGTCGGACCGGTAGACGTCCCAGACCCAGACATCGTTCATCGTGATCTCGAAATAGAAGTCGTGCTCCGTGTCGCGACGGACCAGGTCGACTCCGTTGGCGAGGTAGAACCGTCGCTCCGTTTCGATCACATACTTGAACTGCGACACGACGTCGCGGTACTCCCGATACAGGGCAAGCTCGACCTCGCGGTCGTAGTCCTCGAACTCGTCTTCTTCCATGGTGCATCCATCCTACGCGTAGGCGCCGAGCCAGCTTTTCCTGTGCAGGGAGGTCACGCCGAGCGACCTGATGGCTTGCATGTGGACTTCGCTGCCGTAGCCTTTGTTACCGCTCCAGCCGTAACCGGGCGACACCATGTCAGAGGCGATCATCATGTTGTCGCGGTGTACTTTGGCGAGAACGGATGCCGCCGCAACTGACACACAATCCCGGTCCGCTTTGACCCGCGTCCGCACATCGAGCGGACTGGCCAGGAACGGATTGAGATAGTCCGAGTTGCCGTCAAGCAGGATCACACTGGCGGCGATGTCAACGCCCTGCTGATGGAGCAGCCGCAGGGCGCGCTTACCGGCGAGCCCGAGGCAGTGAATGATGCCCAGTTCATCGACCTCGCGCGCGTCGGCGAGCCCGACCGCCGAGGAGAGGACCCACTCACTGACGAGCGGTGCGAGATCGACCCGGCGCTTTTCGCTGAGCAGCTTGGAGTCCCGCAGACCGTCAGGGTGCGGCCCGCAATCCGGAGCGAGAACCGCCATGCCGACGGCGACCGGGCCGGCGAGTGCTCCACGGCCGACCTCGTCGCATCCGATCACGTAACGGGCTCCGGCACCGAAGAACTCGCGTTCGACCGCGTCGGTGGGATCAGACACGGCCATCATTTCACCGGCTCCGCATCGGGCACCCCAGCGAAAACCTCAGGGAAGTTCTCGAGCCAGCCCCAGTGCACCGTCGGCCAGCTGATGACGAAGGCGCGGCCGACGACGTTGTCGACGGGGACGAAGCCGTTACCGGGCTGTTCGCGGTTGTACCTGGAGTCGCGGGAGTTGTAGCGGTTGTCCCCCATCACCCACAGCGAGTTCTCCGGGACGACGACGTCGAACGGATCCTTGGAGACGTCCGTCGTGCCGGGTTGGAGTGTGACGTACGGCTCGGCAAGCGGCACATCGTTGACACTCATCTGGCCAAGAGCGTTACAGCACACCACATGGTCGCCTGGCAGCCCGATCAGCCGCTTGATGAGGTGGTCATCGCTGTCGGAGGCAGACAGTCCGACGAGCGAGAGTACCCAGTCGGCAGCAACGGTGAGCGGAGGAGCGTCGGGTTCGGGGCTCAGCGGCAACCAGCCGCCCGGGTCCCGGAACACGATGACATCGCCGCGCTCGAGCTCGACCAGGTCAGGGACGAGCTCGTTCACGAGGATCCGGTCGTCGACCTGCAGGGTCTCTTCCATCGACGCGGAGGGGATGTAGAACGACCGGACGAGGAAAGTCTTGACGAGGAACGACACGAGAAGCGCCACCACGAAGATGACCAGAATGTCGCGTAGGAAAAGCAGCGCCCCTTTTTGCCGGGAACGCCCTTGGGTGTCAGCGGATACGTCGTCCGCCGGCATTGTTGTTTCTGTCATTTAACCGCCCGAGCTCCCCACCAGTTTATCGGTGGGGAGCTCGGGGTCTGTTCACTTCGAACGGATCTGCGGGACTTAGTTGTCGCGCTTTTCCTTGATCTTGGCCTTCTTGCCGCGCAGTTCGCGGAGGAAGTACAGCTTGGCGCGACGGACATCACCGCGGGTGATGACCTCGATCTGCTCGATCACCGGGGAGTGAACCGGGAACTTACGCTCCACACCCACACCGAAGCTGACCTTGCGGACGGCGAACGTCTCGCGGACACCCTCGCCCTGGCGGCCGATGACGACGCCCTGGAAGATCTGGACACGAGAACGGTTGCCCTCAATGATGTTGACGTGCACCTTGACGGTGTCGCCGGCACGGAATGCGGGGATGTCGGACTTGAGGGATGCTGCATCGACACTGTCGAGGATGTGCATGATAGTTCGCTCTCTGTAACCGCCACAGGTCGACTACGAATTCAGGGATGATGGGGTGTGTCCGTCGCCCCGAGAAATCGAGGCAGTGGCGCTGGCTCCCCTGTGGCAGAGTCTGGCCGCGGCACAATCGTCTATTCTGCCATGAACGGCAGGCCGCACGCAAAAGCGCCCGTTCAGTCCTTCGGCGGAATCTGTGCTTCCTTGATCACGATCAGCTCTTCGCCGTCCCGGGCGAGCGGAGCATTCGGTCGCATGCGCGGCCGGGTGGCGATCCGCTCGAACTCAGCCATGGTCTGCTTCGCACGCTTCTTCGCATCCGTGAAGAACTCCCAGGAGACGACCCAGATCGCGGCAATGCCTGCGAGCACGCCGACGACGGCGAAGAGGTTGGAGGACGGACCGAAGAGCCCGAAGCCGATCACACAGGCCTGCCAGAGGCTGAGCACACCGACGTCGAGCCAGGAAACCGCTTTCGCACGGCGCACCGCCGGTCGCGCCCAGATCAGCCCGGCCACGATGAGCATCGTGACGAAGAGGACCGGCATGACGATCATGAGGACGAGGAACTCCCACCCGCCGCCACCGAAGATGCCCCAGCCGACAAGCGGCCAGATCGGCAGCGCGACCGCCGCGATGAACATCCAGGTGCGAAACGCCCGACGAAGAATCATGGCCCCAGCCTACGACCGGGTGCTGGGAGATTCCCGCTTCTGGCCCGCCTGCTCGAGAAGATCGGGGCGCACGCGCCGGGTTCGTTCCAGTTGCTGCTCATGGCGCCACGCCGCGATGGCGCCATGGTTTCCGCTGAGCAGGATCGGCGGAACGTCGAGGCCGCGCCATGACGACGGTTTGGTGTAGCTCGGCGCCTCAAGCAGCCCGTCCTCGTGCGATTCCTCCACGAGAGAGTGCGGGTTGCCGACGACACCGGGAATCAGGCGGCCGATCGCCTCGACCATCGCCATCACAGCGACCTCTCCCCCATTCAGCACGTAGTCGCCGAGGCTGACGAGTCGCACGCGCGCACGGGTCGCGGTGTGGTCGAACACCCGCTGGTCGATGCCCTCGTACCGTCCACAGCCGAACACGAGATGCGGCTCGGTGGCGAGTTCGCGCGCCATCTCCTGGCTGAAAACCTCGCCGGCTGGAGACGGGAAGATGACCAGGGGTCCGGCATCCGGCTCTGTGCCGGCGTCGAGGATGCCGTCGAGGCTGTCGCCCCATGGCTCAGGCTTCATCACCATGCCCGCGCCCCCGCCGTACGGGGTGTCGTCGACGGTCCGGTGACGGTCCGAGGTGGCGTCTCGCAGGTTGTGCACGCCCAGTTCGATGATCCCGGCCTGTCGCGCCTTGCCGAGCAGCGAGATGTCCAGCACATCGAAGAACTCGGGAAAAATCGTGACGATGTCAATGCGCATGCTAGAAATCCTAGGCGGATGCGCGTGGTCGTCAGACCGACTTCACCACGGTGAGCAACACGACGGAGTCCTCATCTGCCTCGAGGCTGTGGACCGCTTCGGGGATGGTGAGGAGGTCCCCGATCCATCCACCCCAGCTGTCCTTCCCGGCGACCAGCCGGACCCGGCCGACGAGTACCTGGATCGTTGCTTCGCCTGGACTCTCATGCTCGGAGAGCCGCTCGCCAGCTTTCAGCGCGATCAGAGTCTGCCGAAGCGCGTGCTCGTGGCCGCCGTAGATCGTCCGGGAGCTTCGGCCGCTCGACGCGGTCAGCGCCGACTCGAGTTCGGTGCGGGCCAGGGCGGTGAGTGATGTCTTCTGCACGGCGACTCTTTTCTCGTTCCAACCACTCTACGAGACGAAGGGAGCCGGCGATCGGTCAGTCGGCCTTGTCGCTCTCCGGCGACGGGGACTTCTCGTTCACACCGGAATCCGACGCATCCGGCTCGTCGGCGTCGGCGTCGGCGTCGGCGTCGGCGGCGACGCCCGGGTCAGCGGATTCGGGAACCGACACGTCGGCATCCGGCTCTTCGTCTTCCTCCGGGAGCTCTTCGAAGAGCCCGACGGGAGGGGTCACGGTGACGATTCCGCTCTGGATGTCGACAGCGGGAACAATTGCCTTGACGAACGGGACCATCACTTCACCGGTCGCCGTGGCGACGATGAGCAGGTCCTGCGCCGGGAAGTGGTCGACACGTGCGACGGTGCCGACTCTCTCGCCGTCGCGGTGCACAGCCAATCCCACGAGCTGGTGGTCGTACCAGGCGTCCTCTTCAAGGGATGCCTCTGAAGAGTCCTGTTCGATCCACAGGATCGCTTTCACGAGGGTTTCCGCCTGCGATCGGTCGGACACGCCAGCGAAGAATCCCACCGGGTGGCCGTTGTACCAGCGCAACTCGGTCAGGGTGAGGGTTTTCCCGTGCCAGGGCGATCCGGTCGGGACCTGGAGCGTGAAAACGGCCCCTGGCACGAACCGACGTGCCGGGTCGTCGGTGAAAAGCTCGAGTTTGATGGCTCCCTTGAGCCCGTGGGCTTTGGTGAGCCGTCCGACCCGGAGCTGGGTCTTCGGCGTTTCGGCGGTACTCACTTCAGGAATCGGTGTCGACGACGTCGACGCGAACGCGGCGACCATCGGCGAGGGCGGAGACGAGTGTGCGGAGTGCCTTTGCCGTGCGGCCCGAGCGGCCGATCACACGGCCGAGGTCCTCGGGGTTCACGCGAACCTCGAGGACCTCACCGCGTGGTGAGCTCTGCGCTACGACGGTCACGTCGTCCGGATTGTCAACAATCCCCTTGACGAGGTGTTCGAGAGCAGGTGCGAGCAATTGTTACGCCTTGTCTTCTTCAACGGCCGGAGCCGCCTCGGTCTCAGCCGGAGCTTCTTCCTTCACCGCGGGCTTTTCGGCCTTCGGCTTGAGGACGGGCTTCTTCTTCTCGTCTGCAACGAAAGGAACCTTGGGCTCCTTCGACCTGACGGTGGAGACGGCGTCCTTGTCACCCTTGAACTTGCCCCAGTCGCCCGTGAGCTTGAGGATGGCTTCGACCTGCGGGGTCGGCTGGGCGCCGACGGACAGCCAGTACTGTGCACGCTCCGACTTGACCTCGATGAACGAGGGCTCCTCGGTCGGGTGGTACTGGCCGATTTCCTCGATGACGCGGCCGTCACGCTTGGTGCGTGAGTCGGCGACGACGATGCGGTAGTACGGTGCGCGGATCTTGCCCAGGCGCTTCAAACGAATCTTGACAGACACAATTCTCCTGAAAGTTATTTGTTGTGTGATTGTGCTCGTCACCGGCTGCGTGGGGGCACACTCGGTCCGAAAGCTCTTATTGCTGCAGCGCCTGATTAGAGGGTCGGGCAAGTGCAGACTCGACTAACCATTCTGTCAGATAATCAGAGCCCGTGTGACCAGCTCCCGGTACGGATTTCACGACGAGACGCTGTGCCTCCACGCGAGCCACCGACGAACCGCTGCGATGTCTCGGTGCGGACCGCTGAGGCCGAGCGTGAACATGCTCGTGCTGAGCGCAAGCAGTTCCTCGTCAGCTGCCTCTGGTGTGCTCCGCCCAGGTACCGACCATGGTCGACGACTCGAAATGCATCCCGTTACGGTCGCCGCTCAACGGAAAGAAGTGATCCCAGTCGACGGGGATGTCGACACCCAGGTCTTCGCGCTGGGCGACGGTGTCGCGGATGGCTGGGTACGGGGCGTGCTGCGGGGCGATCTGCACGCCGATGCGAACAGGGCGGTTCTGCGCTGACGACGTTGCATCAGCCTGAGCCCGACGTGGAAGGATGAAACAGTGCCGAGCGGATGTCCGGCGGAAGCGGGGAACACGATCATGGGCATCGACTTCGCGAGGTCAGAGCGTTCAACGGTTGGCATCGAGTGGGAGCTCGCCCTCGTGGACCGCGACAGCGGGGACCTCGTGTCCGCGGCCGACGAAGTCCTCACCGCCCTTTGCCAGAGCGACGGATCGCCTCACCCGTACATCACCGGCGAACTGCTGCTGAACACGGTCGAGCTCGTGAGCTCCGTCCACACGACGGTTGCTGGCGCTGTCCGCGACCTCGACGGCCAGTTGCAGGAGTTGCGCGGCGTCACACACGGACGTGGCATCGACATCATCGGCAGCGGATCGCATCCGTTCGGCCAGTGGTACGACCAGCCGGTGGCCAACAAGGAGCGTTACCACAAGCTCATCGAGCGGACGCGGTGGTGGGGCAGGAACATGATGATCTGGGGCGTGCACGTGCACGTCGGCATCGAGGACCGCGACAAGGTCATGCCCATCCTCAACGCAATGCTCAGCTACATCCCGCACCTGCAGGCCCTCTCGGCGTCGAGTCCGTACTGGAGCGGCGTCGACACGGGATACGCGTCGAACCGTTCGCTCATGTTCCAGCAGCTGCCCACCGCCGGCCTGCCGTACCAGCTGCCCGACTGGGCGGCTTTCGAGGATTACGTCGCGGACATGACGAAGCCCGGCATCATCGACGATTACACGGAGGTGCGCTGGGACATCCGCCCGTCGCCACACTGGGGAACCATCGAGGTCCGGTTCTGTGACGGGGCGTCGACGCACCGGGAACTCGCGGCTGTCGCCGCGTTGATTCACTGCCTGGTGGAGCACCTGTCCACGCGAATCGACGAGGGCCAGCCTCTTCTCGTGCTGCAGCCCTGGTACGTGCGGGAGAACAAGTGGAGAGCGGCTCGTTACGGGCTCGACGCGAAAGTCATCCTCGACAACGCAGGCAACGAACGCCCGGTGACCGACGACATCCGGAACCTTCTTGTCACGCTTGCCCCGATCGCCGGGCGGCTGGGTTGCTCCGAGGAACTCGCCTCGATCGGGGAAATCCTCGATGAGGGGGCAAGCTACTCACGACAGCTCCGGGTCGCGGCGGCGAACAGCGGCGACCTCAGTGCGGTCGTGAAGGCGCTTGCCCGGGAACTGCGCGACGGATCGAAAGCCGTCCTCGACCTCTAATCGCGTCGGCCCGACATCCGTCAGCCGGCGATGATCAGCGACCGAGGAACTTCTGCAGGCTGGCGAGTTCTTCCTCGCTCGGCGCTGCGGTGCCTCCGGCACCAGCTGCGCCACCGAGTCCGAACCCGCCGCCGCTCGCGGCACCCGCAGGCTTGACGCCTGACGCCAGCGCCGCGTTCTCGGTGGCCCGCTTCGCCGGGTTGCCCGACTTCGAACCCTTCTTCTTCGGCTGCTGCTTGCGCGAACTGTTGCCGCCTCCACCGCCGGGGATAGGCCCCATGCCCGGAATTTGCGGAACCCCGCCCTTCGCAACGGTCTTCATCATCTTCGCGGCCTGCTCGAACCGGTTCACGAGGGCGTTCACCTCGGTGACCGTCGAACCGGACCCGCGGGCGATGCGCAGGCGCCTCGAACCGTTGAGCAACTTCGAGTTGCGTCGCTCGGCGAGGGTCATCGACTGGATGATCGCCTCGGTGCGGACGATCTCACGCTCGTCGAAGGCGTCGAGCTGCTGCTTCATCTGCCCCATGCCGGGGAGCATGCCCATCATCTTCTTGATGGAGCCCATGTTCCGCAGCTGCTGCATCTGCTTGAGGAAGTCTTCGAGGGTGAAGCTGTCGGTCGAGAACTTCTCGGCCATCGCCATGGCTTCTTCTTCATCGAAAGCGGCCTGGGCCTGCTCGATGAGGGTAAGGATGTCACCGAGGTCGAGGATACGGCTGGCCATCCGGTCGGGGTGGAACGGCTCGAAGTCGTCGAGTCCCTCCCCGGTCGAAGCGAAAATGATGGGACGGCCGGTGACGGATGCCACGGACAGCGCCGCGCCACCGCGGGCGTCACCGTCGAGCTTGGTGAGCACGACACCGGTGAAGTCGACGCCGTCCTGGAACGCCTTCGCCGTGGCGACGGCATCCTGACCGATCATCGCGTCGATGACGAAGAGGACCTCATCAGGGTTCACGGCGTTGCGGATGTTCGACGCCTGCTTCATCAGCTCGGCGTCGACGCCCAGGCGGCCGGCGGTGTCGACGATGACGGTGTCGTATTGCTTCGTGCGGGCGTAGACGATCGAGTCCTTCGCCACACGTACCGGGTCGCCGACACCGTTTCCCGGCTCAGGGGCATACACAGCGACACCGGCCTGCTGGGCGACGACGCTGAGCTGGGTGACGGCGTTGGGGCGCTGAAGGTCGGCGGCGACGAGCAGCGGCGTGTGGCCTTCTTTGGCCAGCCACTTCGCGAGCTTGCCTGCGAGGGTCGTCTTACCTGCACCCTGGAGACCGGCGAGCATGATGACGGTCGGCGGGTTCTTCGCGAACTCGAGCCTGCGCTGCTGCCCGCCGAGGATGGCGACGAGTTCGTCGTTGACGATTTGCACCACCTGCTGCGCCGGGTTGAGTGCTTTGTTGACCTCGTCACCGAGGGCGCGTTCACGGACTTTGCCGGTGAAGTCCTTGACCACGTCGAGCGCGACGTCGGCCTCGAGCAGGGCGCGGCGAATCTCGCGTACGGTCCCGTCGACGTCTGACGCCGACAACGAACCCTTCTTGCGGAGATTCTTGAAGGTCTCGGAGAGCCGGTCTGAGAGGTTTCCAAAAGTAGCCATTTGGTTCCCAGTTTACCGAGGGTTCGGGCGGTGTCGCGCCGAGAGCATCCGACACGCGCAAATGTATTATTGGACTGAGTACAGTTAATACTAAACTTCCTCCATGACCGAAGTTCTCGTCGCCGGATTGGCGCCACAGTATCTGCCGTACATCGATGGATGGGAGCTCCAGAGACGAACCCACCGAAGGGTCGTCGACGGGTCAGGGCCCGACACGTTGATCCTGTGCGAGCACAGCGACGTCTTCACCGCCGGGCGGCGCACCTCAGCGAGCGAACGACCCAGCGACGGCACACCAGTGGTCGACGTCGATCGGGGCGGAAAGATCACCTGGCACGGGCCGGGCCAGCTCACCGGCTACCCGATCGTGCGGCTGCCCGAGCCTGTCGATGTGATCGAACACGTCCGCCGGCTCGAGCAGGTGATGATCGACGTCGTCGGACGCTTCGGCGTCGACGGCAGACGAATCGACGGCCGTTCCGGGGTGTGGGTGAGCGGCCCGGGCGGCGACAACAAGATCGGCGCCGTCGGCGTTCGGGTCGCCGACGGCGTTGCCATGCACGGATTCGCACTGAACTGCAGCAACTCCCTCGATCCGTTCAGTCGGATCGTGCCCTGCGGCATCACTGACGCCGGGGTCACCACTCTCAGCCTCGAAACGGGCAGGGAGATCACACCGGCGGATGTCCTCGACAGCCTCGTCTCGATCTTTCTCGCCGGCGCGATTCCCGTTGAGACCGAGGATGCGGCATGAGTGCCTGTGGCGCCGGCGTTCCCGGCCCGGCGCTCCCCGGCAACGGTCGTAAGTTACTTCGTCTCGAGGTGCGTAATGCGGCGACCCCGATCGAGAAGAAGCCGGATTGGATCAAGACAAAAGCGAGAATGGGCCCGGAGTACGTCCGCCTGCAGAACCTGGTGAAGGACGAAGGACTGCACACCGTCTGCCAGGAGGCTGCCTGCCCCAACATCTACGAATGCTGGGAGGACCGGGAGGCCACCTTCCTCATCGGCGGTTCCCAGTGCACAAGGCGGTGCGACTTCTGCCAGATCGACACTGGCAAGCCAGCCGACTACGACACTGACGAACCGCGGAGGGTCGCGGAATCCGTCGCGGCCATGCAGTTGCGGTACGCCACCGTCACCGGTGTCGCCCGCGACGACCTGCCCGACGAGGGAGCGTGGCTGCACGCCGAGACGGTGCGTCGCATCCACGCCGAGAATCCGGGGACGGGCGTCGAGATCCTCGCCACGGATTTCTCGGGTAACCCCGATCTGCTCGGCGAGGTCTTCTCCTCACGACCTGAGGTGTTCGCCCACAACGTCGAAACTGTGCCGAGGATCTTCAAGCGCATCCGTCCTGCGTTCACCTACGATCGCTCTCTGGGGGTCCTGTCCCAGGCCCGGGCGGCAAAGCTGATCACCAAGTCGAACCTCATCCTCGGCATGGGTGAGACCGAGGACGAGGTCGCTGAGGCGCTGCAAGACCTCCACGACGCCGGAACCGACATCATCACGATCACCCAGTACCTGCGGCCGACGCCGAGACACCTGCCCGTCGCCCGGTGGGTGCGACCGGAGGAGTTCGTCGCTTTCAAGCAGATGGCCGAGGAGATCGGGTTCCTCGGCGTGCTCGCCGGACCACTCGTGCGCTCGTCCTATCGTGCGGGCAGGCTGTGGGCGCAGTCGATGCACCGCAAAGGCCTCTCGCTTCCTGCCGGACTCGAGCATCTGGCGGATCCCGGCCTCGGCTTCGCGCAAGCGGTCAGCTGAGCAGTTCGATCCCGACAGATTCACCGCGCATCGACAGATACACGACGAGGGCGAGGTCAGAGTTGTCGGGGTCGAATGCGAACTCGAACGACGCGAATGGCGCACTCTCTCCCGCCTGGTGCGGCGACACGGCCACGCGGACGAGCTGCAGCGAACGGATGATGTCGACGTCGTTGTCGCCAGAGTGATCGACAAGGAGATCGACCAGGCTGTCGCCCGTCTCCTCGACGGTCTGCTCGATGAACTGGGTGACGTCTGAGTTGCGGTCATCGACGTCGGAGAGCATCGCCTCGCGAGCGCGCAGGTCGAGTCCCTCAAGCGAGCTGATAACGCCGGCCGCGTTGTCGAGGGCATCCGGAGACAGACTCACCCCGCCAGGGGCGCTCAGGGACACGTCGACGGCCTGATCGCCGACTTCGACGGATTCCGACCAGTAAAGGCCTCCGCTCGCATCGGTTTCAATAGCCCCGAAGAAGTCGTGTTCGATCATCAACCAACCAGTTTCTGTGCGAAGACGTGCGGGGTGAAACCGGTGAGGTCATTGATTCCCTCACCCTGGCCGACGAGCTTGATGGGGATGCCCGTGCGCTCTTGAACGGCGAGGACGAAGCCGCCGCGCGCCGATCCGTCGAGCTTCGTGAGCACGAGGCCGGTTACTCCGGCATGCTCGATGAACGCTTCAGCCTGGGCGAGGCCGTTCTGGCCGGTGGTGGCGTCGAGCACGAGGAGCACCTCCGAGATCGGCGCCTGTTTCTCGATGACGCGGCGGATCTTCGAGAGCTCGTCCATCAGTCCGCTCTTGGTCTGCAGCCGGCCGGCGGTATCGATGAGAACGATCTCGATGCCGTTGCGTTTGGCGTAGTCGACGGTCTGGAATGCCACGGATGCCGGGTCCTGGCCATGCTGCTGCGGCCGGATGATGTGCGCTCCCCCGCGTTCCGCCCAGGTGGCGAGTTGCTCGACGGCGGCGGCACGGAAAGTGTCTGCCGCGCCGACGACGACGCTGCGCCCGTATGTGCCGAGGAACTTCGAGAACTTGCCGATCGTCGTGGTCTTGCCGACGCCGTTGACCCCGACGACAAGCACGACGGCCGGGCGTTCGGAGAGCTTGAGCGTCGTGTCGTATTTCGAGAGCCGTTCCTCGATCGATTCGCGGAGCATCCGCTGGAGGTCGCGAGGGTCCGTGGTGCGGTATCGATCGACTTTCGCGTGGAGGTCGGCGAGTGTCGCTTCGGTGACGTCCGGGCCGAAGTCGGCGCTCAACAGGGCGTGTTCGAGGTCGTCCCACGTCGTCTCATCGATGGTGGGCTTCTGAAACATACCTCTGAGGGCGCCGGAGAGTGACCAGGGCGTGCGTTCTGCCATGAGCCCAGACTACCGAGAGTTGGGGCGCCGCTCGTTCAGCCCGCCTTCTCCTCGGGCGCGGCGACGCGCTGCCCCACGACGGCTGACACGCCGTCCTGGCGCATCGAGACGCCGTAGAGGGCGTCCGCGATCTCCATCGTGCGCTTCTGATGAGTGATGACGATGAGCTGGCTGGTGCGGCGCAGATCCTCGAAGATGGTGAGCAGGCGGCCGAGGTTCGCGTCATCGAGCGCCGCCTCCACCTCATCCATGATGTAGAACGGGCTCGGCCGAGCCTTGAAGATGGCGATGAGAAGCGCGACGGCAGCGAGTGACCGTTCCCCGCCCGAGAGCAGGGACAGGCGTTCGATCTTCTTTCCGGCCGGTTTGACGCTGACCTCGATGCCCGTGGTCAGCAGGTCGGCAGGGTTTGTGAGCGAAATACTGCCGGTTCCGCCGGGGAACAGAACGGGAAACACGTCGGCGAATGCGGCTTTCGTGTCGTCGAAGGCCTCGCCGAAGATCACCTGCATCTTCTCGTCGAGCTCCTCGATGATCAACAACAGGTCCTTGCGCGTGTTACTGAGATCGGTGAGTTGCTCGGTGAGGAATACGTGGCGCTGTTCGAGGGCGGCGAATTCCTCGAGGGCGAGAGGGTTCACCCGGCCGAGTTGCGCAAATGTGCGCTCCGCTTTCTCGAGTCTCTTCTGCTGTGCGGCACGGTCATACGGGATGCCGGCGGGTAGGGCCTCCTGGTCGTCGTCCCTGTCGGATGCTGCCGGCGACTCCGCTGGCGCGGCCCCCGGCGTGGCATCGGTGCTGTCGGGAGGGACGGGGACGTCTGGGCCGTACTCGGCGACGAGGACGTCTTCGACGAGCCCGAGTTCGGATCCGGCCCGTTCAAGCAGGCTCGAGAGGTGCAGCTTTTTCTCGTAGATCTGTAGTTCGAGCCCGTGGACGTTCTCCGTGATCGCCTGCAGCCGCTCCCGCAGCGCCGCCTCGTCGCGACGGATGGCGACGAGTTCCGCGTTCTGGCTCGCGCGTTCCTGTTCAGCGCGTTCGAGGACGAGTTTCGCCTCGGCGACTGACCGGTCGACGGATGCGAGAACCGCGGGGAGCACGTCGGCGACCCCGGTGGCAGCGGCGACCTGGCGGGCTCGGATCACCGCACGACGTGCTGCCGCCTCCGCGGCGAGGCGATCTGCTTCCATCTGCTTGACCAGGTTGCTCGTTCGTTGCTCTTCGGCACGGACCCGCTCCCGCGCGGTCTCCAGCTGAAGCCGGGCCTCGAGTTCGCGTTCCCTGGCCACCTCGAGTTCGACGAGGAGGGATTCGCGGGCGGAGAGGTCGAGGATCGGGCGGGGACGCGATTGTGCGGTGTCGAGCTCTGCCCTGGCTTGCGCGGCGGCGGTCTCGGCGGCGGTGACGGCATCCTTCGACAGCGCAAATGCGGCGCTGAGCCGGTCGAACTCCGCGGTCGATGCTTCCACCTGCACGCGCGCGCGGTTGAGCCGCTCTGCCTGGGCTGCGACCTGGGAGTCGAACTCGCGGAGGGCGCTGAGCGTGTTCTTCGATTGCTCCTTGGCCGCGCTGAGCACGCCGCGGTGCTCGGCCAAGTCGAAGCGGACCGCGTCGAGCAGGGTGGTGACATCGGCGAGACGGTCGACGGCGGTGTCGCGCTCCGCGAGAAGTTCGATGCGGCCCTGCTTGCCGCCGGACCCTCCCCGCAGGACGAAATCGGTGAGCACGTCGCCCGCCCGGGTAACGAGGGTGACCGGACCGCCGAGGTCCGCCGCAGTGAGGGTAGGAACGGCTTTGCGGGCCGCGTCGACGTCTTCGGCTATGGCGAGGTGGTTCAGGATGCCCAGGATGCCGTCTGGCGCGGTGACGACGGATGCGGCGCTCTGCACGCCCGGGATTTCCGGCCAGTCGACGTTCGTTCCGGTGGCGTCGGCGATGACGACTTCGACGCGGCCCAGGTCGTTCTCTCGAGCGTGTTCCAGGGCGCGTTCCGCGGCGGCGCGATCTTCGGCGAGCACGGCGTCGGCGAGCGTGCCGAGGGCTGCGGCGATGGCCGTCTCGTACCCGGGCCGGACCTGCACCGAGTCGGCGACGACTCCGCGGATGCCATCCAGCCGGGCGGCGACGAGGTCGCTCGATCCGTCCCGAATGTCGAGGGCGCGGGACAGCGCGCTCGTCTGAGCGGCGAGCGCGTCGCGTTCCCGCTCGTGTCCGTGCAGCAGATCGCGGAGGCGTTCGATCTCTGCCTCCGCTTCGAACACCGCCGCCTGGGCGAGTTCGTAGGCTTCGTCGAGGCCGCTCTCCCCCGCATCGACGTCGCCGGCTGATTCCTCGACCTCGTCGAGCTGCTGCTGGGCCGCGCGGCGGCGATCGGTTGCGGCATCGAGGGCGTTTTCCTGGCGGAGCCGTTCGCCTCGGACAGCGGCGAGGCGGGATGCGGCGGTCTCGGCCTGCCCGGTCAATTTCGTGATCTCGAGGTCGTGACGCGAGACGAGGGCGCTTTGGGCGGCGATCTCCGTGTCGACCGCGTCGAGCCGGCTGCGCGCTGCCGCCGTGCCCGCTTGCGCGCGCTGCCACGCGCTCTCCGCGGTTGCGATCGTCTCTGTGAGCCGCGCCACCTCGGCGTGCGCGTCGTCGACCATCGACCGGGTGACGCTGGGGCCGGCATCCTGCGCATCTCCCTGCGAGCCGAGAAGCGCGAGCCGCTGGTTGGCGAGAGTGAAGAGGTTTCGGAGCCGTTCCTGGGCGGATTCGAGCGCGAAGCTCGTGCGGCGGGCGCTGTCGACGGCGTCGCCGACCTGCGCCTGCTCGATGCGGGCGATGCGGAGCTGTTTCTGCTCGAGTTGCTCCTGCAGCACGATCCGCTCGGTGCGACGTTCGCTCTCGGTCCGGCCGTGGTCGTCGAGCGCACGACGAAGCGCGACGACGTCGTCGGCAAGGATGCGGGCCCGCGCGTCGCGGACGATCGCCGCGATGGTCTGCGCCTCGCGGGCCACCTCCGCCTGACGGCCGAGCGGCTTGAGCTGACGGCGGATCTCACCCGCGAGGTCGCTGAGCCTGGTCAGGTTGGTCTGCATGGCGTCAAGCTTGCGCAGGGTCTTCTCCTTGCGCCGGCGGTGCTTGAGGATTCCGGCCGCTTCCTCGATGAATCCACGGCGTTCCTCGGGGCTGGCGCGCAGTACGGCATCCAGCTGGCCCTGCCCCACGATGACGTGCATCTCACGGCCGAGCCCTGAGTCGCTGAGTAGCTCCTGAACGTCCAGGAGCCGGCAGTTCTCCCCGTTGATCGCGTAGTCACTGCCCCCGTTGCGGAACAATGTTCGCGAGATCGTGACCTCGGTGTAGTCGATCGGAAGCGCCCCGTCGGAGTTGTCGATCGTGAGCAGAACCTGGGCGCGACCGAGCGGTCCGCGCGTCGACGTGCCGGCGAAGATGACGTCTTCCATCTTGCCGCCGCGCAGGGTTTTCGCGCCCTGCTCCCCCATCACCCAGGCGAGCGCGTCGACGACATTGGACTTACCTGAGCCGTTCGGACCGACGACGCAGGTGACGCCGGGTTCGAAGGCGAAGGTGGTCGGTTGCGCGAACGACTTGAAGCCCTTGAGGGTGAGGCTCTTCAAATACACGCGCGGCCTTTCGGACTATCGGGGGTGCCGGCTGGGATGGCGGGGCTCCGCCCCTACGGTACCGGCCATCAGCGACATCCCTTGTTTCGCGCGCCGACGCCACCGAGATCGATAGCAGGTGACGCAACTCCCACTCGCAGAAATGTGAAGGAAAGACCATGGCGAACGTCGTGTTCGTGACCTGGGATGGCGGCGGGAACCTCCCGCCGGCCTTCGGCATCGCCGCTGACCTTGCCGTGCGCGGAGACTTCGTGCAATTCCTGGGAGACGCGGGCCAGCGCCATCCGCACCTCCGACTCGGCAGCACGCGGCGCCGACGCGATTCACCGGCGTGCGGCGGTGTCGCTCGCGTCCTGACGGCGTCGATGGCGGCTGGTCACCGGAGTCTCTCTTTCGCTAAGCTGGTCGGCTGCCCGGATGCGGGAGGCTGACACGATCTCTGGAGCTGCCATGAGCGCCGACTTTGTCGACGGGCTGACCATTCACGAGTTCTCCATCCCGGAGAGCCTCGAGGCCGAGGGCGGCGATGACTTCGCCGAGATGGTGGCCATGCGGAACGCGATCGAGGCCGAGATCCTCGGAACCGATGACCTCGATGCGACGGCGAAGGAATTGCTGCCGTTCTACCAGGACGCCTTCGCACCGAAACGCTTGTTCCTCGCCCGCATCGACGGGAGGATCGTCGGTCGAGGCGTCTACGAATGGCAGTTGGAGGAGGGCGCGCCGGCCGCGTTCATTGAAGTTCAGGTGGCCGAACCCGTTCGACGGCGTGGGGTGGGCACGTCGCTGCTCAGGGTGCTCGAAGCCACCGCCGCGGCTGACGGGTTCCGCGTGATCCAGTCGTGGAGTTCACACCCGCCTGCGGCCACCGACGATGTTCTCGTGCCGCCGACCGGTTTCGGGGCGATCGACAGCAACTCAGCCGCCGCGCGGTTCGCTCGGTCGCACGGGTATCAGCTCGAGCAGGTGGACCGCATATCACGGATCGATTTGCCGGTCGACTCTGCGCTCCTCGCCCGCAGGAAGACGGATGCCGCTTCGCACGCCGCGGGGTACGAAGTCCTCCAGTGGGTGGGCAGTTGCCCCGAGGAATGGCTCAGCGACATGGCGCGATTGCACCAGCGGATGTCGACGGATGCCCCGATGGCCGCCATCGAGTTCGCCGAAGAGCAGTGGGACGAGGCGCGCGTGAGGAACCTCGACGACATGAACGCGGCCGGCGGGAGGGTGAACCTCACCTCCGCCGCACTGCACCGGGAGCCGAACCGGCTCGTGGGGTTCACCGATCTCGCCCTGCCCGAGGTGGAGGGGCGGCCGGCCGGCCAGGGCGACACGCTTGTTCTCAAGGAGCACCGCGGGCACCGCCTCGGCACGCTGCTCAAGGTCGCGAACCTCGAGCTGCTGATGCGCGTCTCACCGGCCACCCCGCGCGTGACGACGTATAACGCGGAGGAGAATCGCCCGATGCTCGACGTCAATGAGGCGGTCGGTTTCGTACCGGTGGGCTATGAGGCAGCGTGGAAGAAGACAGTTTGAGTTCTTGCGGAGCGTTCGTGCAGGTGCACGCGCCCGGTCGCCCCCAGCGGCTCGATTTGCCACAAGAGGCCGCCTCACTCGACGCCTGACGACATTTTGCCCGAACTCAACGCTCCAGTGACCGGGACGACGATGTCTGGCGACTCCCCGCCGCTCAGCGGCGGCGCTGGCAACGCGGGCAGAAGTGCGACGAGCGGTTCATGAACTTCTCCCGCCGGATCGCCGTGCCGCAGCGCATACAGGGCTGGCCCTGCCTGCCGTACGCATTGAGGCTGTGGGCGAAGTACCCGGATACCCCATTCACGTTCACGTACTGCGCGTCGAAGCTCGTACCGCCCTCGGCCAGTGCCTTGGCGAGCACGGCTCGGATCTCCGCGAGCAGCACCACCGCACGGCGACCGGAGAGCGTCGCCGACTGCTGCTCGTAATGGACCTTCGCTGCCCACAGTGCCTCATCGGCGTAAATGTTGCCGATGCCCGAGATGAGGGTCTGATCGAGCAGCGCCCGCTTGATTCCTGTCGCCTTGCGCCCGAGCACCCCAACAAACCGCCCGTCGTCGAACGCCGGATCGAGCGGGTCGCGGGCGATGTGAGCGACCTGGCTGGGTACGAGTGCTGGGCCGACGACGGCGCCGGAGAACCCGCCAGGAAAGCCGTCGCCGGTGGGAAGCATCCTGTCGACGGCCATGCCGCCGAAGATGCGCTGGTCGACGAAGTTGACCAGCAGCTCGCCGTGGTCCGGCGACTCGATACCGATGCGGATCCTCGTCAGCCGGTCGTCCACACCGGGCGCCCGCAACAGCATCTGGCCGCTCATTCCGAGGTGGGTGACGAGTGCTGTGCCGTTCTCGAGCGGGAACCAGAGGAATTTTCCGCGCCGGACGGCAGCGAGAATCCGGCGCCCCTCGAGGACGTCGATGAACGTTCCGGATGCCGCGTCGTGGCGTCTCAGGGAGCGGGAGTCGAGAACATCGACGCCGGTGATGAGGGCGCCGGTCACGGCGGGTTCAAGGCCGGCGCGAACGACCTCGACCTCAGGGAGTTCGGGCACTCAGCTCGGTCCACGCTGTCAGCGCCGCGGCCATCTCGGCATGCTTCTTGCTCGAACCCTGCCCGACGGCGGTCACCAGGTCGCCGACGGTGACCGTGGCGACGAAGACACGGTCGTGGTCGGGTCCTGAGCTCTTCATCGTGTACACGGGCACGGGAGCGTGATGCGCGGCAGCCGCTTCCTGGAGGCTCGTCTTCGGATCCATCGCAGCGCCGAACCGTGCGGGGTCGGCGAGCAGCGGTTCGACCAGCCGCAGTACCAGGGCGCTGGCGGTGTCGAGTCCCTGGTCGAGATACACGGCACCGATCAGCGCTTCCATGGTGTCGGCGAGGATCGAGGCCTTCTCCCGGCCACCGGTGAGTTCCTCGCCGCGGCCAAGACGGAGGTAGCTGCCGAGCCCGATGGTGTGGGCGATCTCGGCCAGCGCCACGGTCGAGACGACACTGGCGCGCATCTTCGCGAGGGCCCCTTCGGGAAGATCCGGATTCTCCCGGTAGAGCTTCTGCGTGACTGACAGGCCGAGCACGGAGTCACCGAGAAACTCGAGGCGCTCGTTGTGCGGAATGCCGCCGTTTTCGTACGCGAAAGAGCGGTGGGTGAGCGCATGCTCAAGCACCGCCGGGTTAAGTGACACACCGAGGGTCGCCAGAAGCGGCCCTCGGTCTGTCGAACTGTCCGCCATCAGTTTCGATGCAGGGTCAGCGACGCCGCAGACTAGACGTCGGCGACCTTGCGGCCCTTGTATTCCATGAAGAGTGCCGTGCCGGCGGAGTCTTCGACAACCTTGGCGCGGTGCGGCAGGCTGTAGGTGGTCTTGCCGTTCTCAACGGTCTTGACCAGGGTCGGGGCTTCGGCCTTCCACTGTGCACGGCGTGCACGGGTAGAGGCTCGTGACATTTTGCGCTTCGGAACAGCCATGTCTTATCTCTCTTCTTTGCTTACAGCATCCGAGTTGTCGGAGCCTGGGTCTGGGGTAAACCCGGCGAGCGCGGACCAGCGAGGATCGACGGTCTCTTGGGGTTTTCTGTCCGGGTTTTCTGCCAGCCGCTCGCCGGTCTCTGGGTCGAGTCCGGGGCAATCTGGCTGGCATACCGGCTGAAACGGCAGCGACAAAACCACTGCGTCTCTGATGAGAGGTTCAAGATCCACGTGGTCATCGTGAACCTCGTAGTCAGAGGCTTCGCTCTCAGAGTACGCGAAAAGTTCCTGAAACTCGACTTGGACACCCTGGGTAATGTCAATAAGGCATCTTCCGCACACGCCGGCGGCGACCGTTTCGATCTCTGCGGTGACGAGGACGCCCTCGTGGACGGACTCCAGCCGGACCCTCTGATGGATCGGAGTGCCTTCGCGGACGGCGACGAGGCCCTCCCCGAACTGCTCGGGGGCGGGAACGACGAGGTCATGTTCGCGCATCTCTCCCGGTCGCCGCACCAGGTCGCGGATATTGACCGCGAACGGCAGCTTCTTGTATTTACTCACACCCACGATTCTATCGCGCACTGAAGGGCGCACCTGCGTACCCGCTGAATCGGCGGGAAAGGCGGATCAGGCCGGCTCGGGAACCCTGCCGCGGTATACCGGGGACAGAACGGATGCAGGTGCGATCGTGGCTCGGACCCGGTCCATGAATCCGGCACGCCGACGCAGTGCGCCGGTCACTGTTTCGGTGTTGGCCGCGAGACTCGGCCCGACCAGTCGAAGGGTGGCCCGGTCCGGATCGGCGAACCTCACGCGTTCGACCGCGTCGAGCAGCGAGGCAAGCGCCTTCTCTTCCTGGGTCGTGAACGCGGATCGGCTGGAAAGGGCGGCGGAGAAAGCCCGCGGCGTGTCGGCCTCGCTGACGGGCATCCCATAATCCTGGGCGGCATCTGATATCTCCCGCCACGCCGTCACCGGTCCCGCCCGGCCCGAGTGCAGCGCACGTGTACGGGAGCGTCTGCGGGACGCTCGGAGGAGTCCAGGCGAACCGAGGAGAAGGAGAAAGAACAGGGCGGCGCTGGTGAGCAGTTCGGCGGGAGGCTCTACCGCTCCTTCTCCTGTGGAGGATGTCGTCGACGGCGGGAGGACAGGCGCCTGGTCTCCCTGTGCGCGTTCGCTCGTCCGTGCGTCCTGCACATTGCGTCCGTCCGCGCCCGAGGACTGGGGGCGCGCATAGTCGGGCACGACGCCGCGGCCAGGAGTGGGCTCGAACGGGACCCAGCCGACACCGCTGAAATACAGTTCGGGCCAGGAGTGCAGGTCGTCTGTTCCGACCGTGTAGGTGAGCCTGGATTCCGCACCGACAACCCGGTCGCCGGGCAGGTAGCCGAGCGAAACGCGGGCGGGGATGCCTGCCATCCGGGACAGGACCGCCATCGCTGAAGCGAAGTGCACACAGTATCCGCTCTTCTTCTCCAGGAACGTCGCGATCACGTCGAACCCGTCGCCGTCGTATCCGTCATCGACAGGCGCCTCGAGCGAATAGAGGAACGGGGAACCCCGGAGGTACTGCTGGATGGCGAACGCCGTGTCATAGGCGTTGTCGGTCTCGGCGGTGATCGCGGCGAGAGTCTCGGTCAGGATCGGGGGGATATCTTCGGGAAGTGCGAGGAAGCGGTCGACGTTCGGAGGGACCTCTGGCTGCGCGGCGATGAGCTGCTCCCGCGTGGGCTGGATCAGGACACTTTCGGCGATGTAGCTCTGGCCACCGGCACCGGACAGCCTGCTCGACAGCGTCAGCCCTTCCATGTCCCACATCCACCGCCCTTCCGCGCCGACGACCCGCACGCTGGGGAACGGCACAGGCAGCCACGGCGCCACCATGCCGTCGACCTGCACGGTGGTCGTCGTCGGCTCGGTCAGAATCTCATCAGAGAGACCGGGCACGTCCATCAGGGTGCCCGGCTCGTTCAGCTCGCGCACCCTGTCGTTTCCTGCCGACCACGTCGTGCCGTTGAACTCGTCAAGAGTCAGCAGCCGGAAGTACAAGGATTCATCGGTGGACGTCGTATAGGAGAACTGCTGGGCGCCGCCCGGGCGGCGAAGATCCTTCCCCAGGTCGACGAGCGGGCTCACTCCTCGGCCGAAAACGGAGCCTCCGCCGGAGGGAATCAGGCTCTCGCCGTTGTACCCAGGCGCCGCAGCAGCGAAGAGAAGCGACCCGATCACCGTGAGAGCGCCGATGCCGAGAACCCCTGACGGCCGTGACGTCGACAACCGCCGCACCCTGGTGTCCGTCCAGAGCACCAGAAGGAACGCAGCTCCGCACAGAGCGAGGGCCACGAGGTTGATGTGGCCGTTCACGAACCCCGGGACGAGGGCGATGGCGACCGCAGGGAAGCCGACAACAGCAGCCATCCGTCCGGCGACAGCTACCGCGTCGAGCAGGAGCGCGAAGGCCCCAGCCCCGATCGCGAGGATGAAACGGATGCCCATGTCCGCTTCGGCGGGTGTGCCCTGTCGCGCGATCGACCGAAGACCGTCCCTACCCAGTTCAACGAACACACCGGGCGTGTCGAAGGTGGGCAGCACGAGCACGAACGATGCGTCCGGGGCGAAGAAGAGGATGAGAAGGCCCAGCCAGACGACGGCGCCCACGATCGTGGCAACCCAGGTGCGCACCCCCAAGGACCGTGCCGCTGCAGCAGACGCGAGCACAACAGTGCCCAGGACCGCGATGCCGAGCCACCAGGACGCCCCGGCGAGAAGCGGGCTGAGGGTCGAGACCGTGACGAGGTAAAGGAGGATCAATGCCCAGCTCATCGGCCAGAGGCGGTGTGCGCGGGAGCGGCGTTCGGCGTGGTCGCCGCCAACGGGTGCCGCGGTGCCGCTGCGGGACGTCACGTCTGGTCGAGGCGGGCTAAGAACGGACATGAGACTCCGGCTTTCCTACCGCGGCCGATTTCCTGAAGGCGACGCGGGTCCACGCCGACTCGACACTCGTTTGCTCGTCGGTGAGCGCGGTGCGCCAGCCGGCATCCGCGAGCGTGCGTACCTCGTCGAAGTTGGGACGGGCCGTGGAACCGCCCGTTCTGGTGAGGAACACGACCGCGGGATCGGCGTTGACCTTGGTAGCGACGAGACCGCGCGCGCCGAGCGGTGAAAGCCGTCCAAGGATCGCGAAGACCGGCATGACGCTGCCTGTACGCCGGATCACGGGGTGCAGCCCTGCGCTGACGTCGTAGAGGTCCGGGACGCTGAACCGTTCGGTCTGGGCGAGGATGTCGAGCAACCCGCCCGGGTCACTCGACGCGATGCGGGAAATCCGGTAAGGCACCGTCCCGTCGGCGGAGGGGGCGGCATCCGTCGCACTTTCGATGAGGGAGACCGCATACCCGGCGTCGAGCAGATGGATGCCAAGCGAGGCGGCAAGTTCGACCATACGCTCGAAGTGCGCTGGCGAAGTCGCGCCAACCGCCTGGTTCTTCACCGCGAACGACGTGTCGAGGAGCAATGCCGCTTCGGGGTCACCCTCCTGCTCCTCCTGTCGCACCATGAGCTCTCCACGCCGCGCTGTCTGCCTCCAGTGCACCCGGCGGAGCGGGTCACCCGCGCGGTACTCGCGGGCGATCAGTTCGTCGGCGCGTTGCGTGGTGAGCATATTGAGGTCATGCTGCGCACCGTCGCCGCTCGACGACCGGAGACCGGCGTCTGCGAGCACCGTGACCCGGGGAGTGACGGTCAGCGGCTGGGGGCCGGCGATCCGTCGTTCGGTGGTGACGAGCCCGAACGGGTCACCGTGAGTGACCCGCAGTGGTCCGATGAGGAAGCGCCCGCGGTGAGCCGACCGGAGTTCGTACTCGAGCAGGGCGCGATAGCCGCGGACACTTCCCGGCAACTTACGTGGCAGTTCGCCCCTCGGCACTCGCGCGAACACGGGCGGCACGTCATCACGCCAGGACGCGATCGCGGAGATGTCGTCATCCCGCGTCTCGACGATGGTCCGCACAAGAGCCGGTTCACCCACGGAGACGGAAGCGGGCGAGAACGTGCGGGTGGCCATGAGGCGGGGGCGGTGCGTGCGCACGTAGACGGCAGACCCGGTGAACAGCAGAATCAGGAACAGGAAGAGAAAAAGACCTTCGCGTCTGTCGATGACCGTGGCCGCAACGAGAACAGCCGTTGCCACGATCAACACGCCCCAGCCTCGCGCGGTTGGATGAACGGCGCGGAATCGGCCTGGCTGGGCGGCGCGCATGGTTACCTCGTGTTCGACGGCGGGACTACCGCTGTTTCGAGGATGCCGCGAATCAGGTCGGCGATGAGGTCATCGCTGCGCTGGTGGTGACCGAGTGCCCTGCTGGTCGGCATGAGGCGGTGACCGAGCACGGGAAGGGCGAGTTCATCGATGTCGTCCGGAAGCACAAAATCGCGTCCCGACACGAGCGAAAGCGCCTTGGCCGCCCGCACGAGTTGCAGCGTCGCCCGTGGGCTCGCCCCGAGACGGAGATCCGGGTGTGAACGGGTGGCGCGGACGATACCGACTGCGTACTCTTTCACGCTCGCCGAGACGTACACGTTGCGCACCGAAATCATCATGCGCTGGAGCGACGCCCCGGAGACGACCGGTTCGAGAGTCGACAACGGGTTGGACGTGTCGCGGGTGGTGAGCATGCTCAGCTCAGAGGTTTCGTCTGGGTACCCCATGGAGATCCGTGCCATGAACCGGTCGCGCTGGGCTTCGGGCAGCGCGTACGTGCCTTCCATCTCGATGGGGTTCTGCGTCGCGATGACCGTGAACGGGCTGGACAACGGATATGTGGAACCGTCGACGGTGACCTGGCGTTCCTCCATGCACTCCAGGAGAGCAGACTGGGTCTTCGGCGATGCCCGGTTGATCTCGTCGCCGATGACGATATTCGCGAAGACAGCGCCTGGCTTGAATTCGAAACGACGGTCAGCCTGGTTGTAGACGGAAATTCCTGTGACGTCGCTCGGCAGCAGGTCCGGGGTGAACTGGATCCGGCTCACCGTCGCGTGAATGCTCCTCGCCAGTGCCTTGGCGAGCATCGTCTTTCCGACACCGGGGACGTCCTCGATGAGGAGGTGTCCTTCGGCAAGCAGGACGGTCAGTGCGGTCCGCACCGCACCATGTTTGCCGTCGATCACCGACTCGACGTTACGGACGATGTCGCCGGCGAGCCGGTGTGCCTCAGCGGTGGGCAGCCCCACCGCATCGTCGACGAAGCCGGATGAGCCGTCCGTCGGGGCATGGGTGGGCAGGCTGGTCATGATCTCTTGAGGAAGTCGGCCACAGCGGCGGGAACATAGGGGCTGACGTCGCCGCCCAGACCGGACACCTGCCGCACGAGCGAACTGGACACGTGGGCGTGGGCAGGATCAGGCAGCATGAAGATCGTCTCGACGCCGGCCAGGTGCCTGTTCACGATCGCCATCGGTGTTTCGTAGGCGACGTCGACCTGCGAACGGATCCCCTTCACCAGAACGGAAGCTCCGACGTCTGTCGCGTAGTCCACAAGGAGCCCCACGCTCCACGAGGCGACGACGATGTTGCCTGGAGAACCGGCATCCTGAATCGACGTCTCCAGAAGGGAGACTCGCTCGGCGATCGGCAGCAGCGCCGTCTTGGCCGGGTTGTGCACGACCAGGACGTGAAGTTCGTCGAACATTCCAGCGGCGCGAACGATGACGTCCAGATGACCCAGGGTGACAGGGTCAAATGAGCCCGGAACGACGGCGATCCTTTGCATTCCTCAAGCCTAGCGGGCGCATCAATCACGAAGCCATGACAGACAGAAAACGGTCAGGCTCTGCTGGACGCCCGTTCGGGTGTGATGGGAACTCAGTTTTTTGACAGAGCTGCGCGAGCGGATGCATCGACACGGTGCTCGAGCGCCGCACGAAGTGCTGGGTGCTCGGACAGTGCGGGGTCGGAATCGAGCACAGCTGCCGCCTCGGAGCGTGCCAGGCTGATGAGATCGCCGTCGTGGGCGACGCGGAGTAGTTTGAGCGAAGAACGACCGCCGGACTGGGCGCTGCCGAGAACGTCGCCCTCCTGCCGGAGTTCGAGGTCGACCTGCGCGAGCTCGAAGCCGTCGAGGGTGGCGGCGACGGCATCCACACGTTCACGCGCGATGCTGCCGGGCTCGGCGGCTGTGACGAGCAGGCACAGCCCGGGCAGGCTGCCCCGCCCGACCCGGCCGCGCAGCTGGTGCAGTTGTGATACCCCGAACCGGTCAGCATCCAGGACGACCATCGCCGCCGCGTTCGGCACGTCGACACCCACCTCGATCACCGTGGTGGCCACCAGGATGTCGATACCGCCTGCCGCGAACTGCCGCATGATCGAATCCTTCTCATCGCTCGGCATCCGGCCGTGAAGCGACGCCAGCCGGAGGGAACGGGTCGCCTCGATCGACGAGAGTTCCGTAAGAGTGCCGACGACGGTGGCGCGGGGCCGCTCCGGCGATTCCGGGGTCGCGACCGTTTCGCCCTCTACGGGTGGCTCACCGTCGTCTTCCGGCTCACCCACGTCGATGGCCGGACAGACGACGAAGGCCTGCCTGCCCGCGGCCACCTCCTCGGAGAGCCGGGCCCACGCCCGGGAAATCCACGCCGGATGATCGACGAGCCCGACCACGAACGTCTCGATCCCCGCCCGGCCTGCGGGCAGCTCGCGGATGGTACTCACGTCGAGATCGCCGAACACCGTCATCGCGACGGTGCGCGGAATGGGCGTGGCCGTCAGGACGAGCACGTGCGGAGGCCGGGTGCCCTTCTGCCGAAGCGTCTCCCGCTGCTCGACGCCGAAACGGTGCTGCTCGTCGACCACGATGAGGCCGAGATCGTAGAAGGTCACGCTTTCGCTCAGCAGCGCGTGGGTACCGATGACGATCTTCGCCTGGCCACTCACGATCCTCAACATGGCACGCCTGCGCTCGGCGACGGGCATCTGCCCGGTGAGCAGGGTCGGCATGAGACGGGCCGCGAGGTCGGGGCCGAGCGACTTCACGATCGACCGGAGGTGCTGGCCTGCGAGGACTTCCGTCGGCGCGAGGATTGCTGCCTGGCCGCCCGATTCGGCGACGGTCAGCATGGCCCGCAGCGCGACGAGCGTCTTCCCTGAGCCGACCTCGCCCTGTACCAGACGGTTCATCGGCACCGATTGCCCCAGATCCCGGGCGATCTCAGCGCCCACCAGCTTCTGATCACCCGTGAGAGTGAACGGCAGGGCTGCGTCGAAGCGTTCGAGCAGGCCATCCGGTGCCGCGATCCTCGGGGTGGTTTCCTCGAGTTTCGCGAGCTGTCGTTGTTGGAGCAGCGCGGCTTGCAGGAGGAACGCCTCCCGATGACGGAGGGTGTCACGGGCGACGTGCGCGTCGGCATCCGTTTTGGGGCGATGGATTCGTTCAAGCGCTTCGCCGTAGCTGAGGAGGTTCTCGCGGGTACGGACCTCGTCTGGGATCGGGTCCGGAAGCGGCCCGAGCCCATCAAGCACGACTGCCATGGCCTTCGCCACCTGCCAGCTCGCGACACTCGCGGTGGCCGGGTAGATCGGAATCGGCGTCATCGCCCAGGAACGGGCGGCGTCGGCGCTCGTGCTCTTCTCGGCGGCTTCGAAGAGTTCATAATCGGGGTGGGCGAGCTGGAGCACGCCTTTGTAATCGCCCACCTTGCCTGCGAAGATGCCGCGAACGCCGGGCGCGAGTTCCTTCGATCGCCAGGTCTGGTTGAAGAAGGTGAGGACGAGGATTCCCTGGCCGTCGGTGATCCGGACTTCGAGGATCGACCCGCGCCGTGCCTTCATCGGCCGTTCCTGCACGGTGAGAACCTCAGCAACGATGGTGACGCTCTCGCCGACCGGGATCCGGTTCAGCGCTGTCAGTTCGCCGCGTTTCGCATAGCGGCGCGGGTAATGCTCGAGGAAGTCGCCGACAGTCACCACGCCGAATGCCCGCTTGAACGCGGCGGCGGTCCGCCCTCCGAGCACACCGTCGAGCTTGGTGGCGGTGGGGTCGGTCGGCATACGTCGAGTCTAAGCATCACCACCGACGGGTCGAGCCGATGACCGGTCCCCTTCACGGCGCGCCTCGGGGCCGTCGTTGCACCGGTACTGTTGGGCGGGTGACGAGAATCGTGTCCGGGTTCGCCGGGTCCCTGGCCCTGAAAGTGCCGAAGTCCGGAACCCGGCCGACAAGCGACCACGTGCGTGAGGCGATGTTCTCAGCGCTCGAGGCTCGGGATGCGGTGGACGGCGCGCAGGTTCTCGACCTGTACGCCGGTTCGGGAGCTCTCGGTCTCGAAGCTGCGAGCCGCGGGGCCTCTGAGGTGGTCCTCGTAGAACGGGCGGCGAGCGCTGCCGCGGTGTGCCGCAGCAACGCGCTCGCGGTACAGAAGGCGTCGCCGGGCAAGCTGACCGTGACGGTGGCCGCACGCTCCGTGCAGAGCTACCTCGACTCAGCCGTCGGCACCTTCGACCTCGTTTTTCTGGACCCGCCGTACGACCTTCCCGACGCCGAGCTCACGACGAACCTGGCGACGCTTCCCCGCATCCTGTCGCAGGACGCCCTCGTGGTCGTCGAACGGAGCTCCAGGACGCCAGAGCCAGCCTGGCCGGCCACGCTCACTCCAGTGCGTTCGAAGAAATACGGCGAGACCATGGTGTGGTGGGCGGTGCCGGCCGCCGAATAGCGCTCCTGTTAGCTCGGACCACGGACGCGCTTGCCCTCGTGCGCAGAACTCCGCCAATCCCAGGGCTCAGCGGCCCCGAACCGGCTGTGCTCCCCCACCCCGCCTGACACCCCGGCCGATCCGGCGGAGTTACGCGCACCGCTCAACCGGTGCGGCCGTCCCAGCCGACGTACGGGTCCCATCCGAGCACTCCGCCGACGGCTTGCCCGTCGAGCGACACGCCGCTTCCGGCGAGGACCCTGCCGATCAGCCTGAACCCGTCGGGAAGCTCGGTGTCCGGTCCGAAGGTGGCGAGCAGAGCGTGGTCTTCTCCCCCGCGCAGTGCCGATTCCGCATCCTCGCCGAGCGCGTCCCGGTGCAGGTCGATGCGGACAGCGCTGGCACGGGCGATCCGGGCTGCGTCGAGCGCGAGGCCGTCCGAGACGTCGAGCATGGCGGTGGCACCGGCGACGGCCGCGTCCACCCCCGAGGAGATCGGCGGTGTCGGAGCCAGTTGCATTCCCACGAGGCGCGGTTCGCGGGCGCGCAGGGCAGCAGCCGCAGCCGCATCCGGGTTGCCGTTCACGTCGACCCCCTCCTCGAACAGCAGGCGTAGCCCGGCGGCGGCGACGCCCGCGTTCCCGGCGAGGGCGACGACATCACCGACCCTCGCTCCGCTCCGCAGCACGGGAGACCGACCCTCGAGATCCCCGAACGCGGTCACCACGAGGGTGAGGGTGTCCGAGACGGACATGTCTCCCCCGACGACTCCGCAGCCCGGCGCCAGGAGCGCGCAGGCGTCGCGCAGACCCGCCGAAATGCCTTCGAGGACGCTGACCGGAGTATTCGGGGTCGCGGCGATGGCCACGACGAGGCCCGTCGGCCTCGCACCCATGGCGGCTACGTCGGCAAGGTTCGACGCGGCAGCTTTCCAGCCGAGGTCGTGCGGCTGCGACCAGGCCAGCCGGAAGTCCGGGCCGTGGACCATCATGTCCGTCGTGACGACGAAGCGTCCATCAGGGGCAGCGAGCACTGCGGCATCATCCCCCGGGCCGAGAAGCTGGCTGTCGGCGACGGGGAGCAGCGGAAAGATGCGGTCGAGCACCGCCAACTCGTGCAGATCGCCCACCGTGTCGAATTCGGGGCGCCGTTCAGGCTTCTCAGGGCTCTCGATCATGCGTTCAACGGTAGCCTGAGAGTGATGTCCTCCCGCACCGCGCTTCGCTCCCTCGCCCGCACCACAGTTCTCGTCGCCCTCGCGACGACGCTGCTTACGGGTTGTGTCCAGGCCGTGCCGCTCCAGCCGGCCGATAATGCGAACGACCCGGCATGCGCCGATGTGATCGTGCGCCTGCCCGACACGGTCGCTGACAAGCCCAAGCGTGAAACAACAGCCCAGGCGACCGGTGCCTGGGGCGATCCGGCTGCTGTTCTTCTGCACTGCGGTGTTACCGTTCCTGGTCCGACGACCGATACCTGCATCGCCCTCAACGGCGTCGACTGGATCGCCGACGAGTCCGAGGCGGCCGAGGACACCTACCGATACACGACCTACGGGCGTGACCCAGCCGTCGAGGTGGTCATCAACGCGGATCCCGACACGGGCGGCGTCTCCGGCACGACCGCACTGATCGACCTCACGTCGGCGGTCCAGGTGGTCCCGGCCACGTCGGCGTGCCTTGCGCCGGGAGACGTCATCGAATAGTTCCCGCTCGCCACCGGTTGAGCACACGAATCCACCCGCTGCGGTCGCACTCACCCGGCGCACCGGATGAACCGGTCCGGAACGCGTGAACCGGCCGCGAACGGCTCAGGCGCCCCGCCGCGCCGCAGCCACGTCGAGCAGCTCGGTGATGAGGTCGGAGTAGCTGAGCCCTGACCGGATCCAGCAGGTGGGGAACATCGAGATCGGCGTGAAGCCGGGCATCGTGTTGACCTCGTTGACGATGACGCCGCCGTCTGCGGGCAGGAAGAAGTCGACCCGAGCGAGTCCCTCAGCCCCGATCGCTTCGAACGCCCGGATGGCGACGCGCTGCAGTTCGGCAAGTTCCTCGTCGGTCAGTTCCGCCGGGCAGACCAGGTCGATGCCCGGGGCGTCGAGGTATTTGGCATCGAAGTCGTAGAACTCCCGGCCGGACAACACGATCTCCCCCGCGACGGATGCCCGTGCGGGCTCCCCCGGACGACCGCCGAGAACGGCGATCTCCAGTTCCCGACCCGGTACACCGGCTTCGACGAGAACCTTCCAGTCCTCGGCGAACGCGGTCGCCATGGCGGCATCGAGTTCTGCGGCGTCGGAGACGCGGCTCACCCCGACGCTGGACCCGGCCCGAGCGGGTTTGACGAAGACCGGCGACCCGAGCGCTTCGAGCGCCTCTGCCGCGACGGCGGGGCGCGCCCGGTAGTCCTCGGCGGTGACTGTTCGCCACGGCGCCACGGCGATACCGGCGTGTTCGAGCACCGTCTTGGTGAAGTGTTTGTCCATCCCGAGTGCCGATGCGAGCACGCCGCTGCCGACATAGGGGTACCCGACGAGCTCCAGCATGCCCTGCAGCGTGCCGTCCTCGCCGAACGGGCCGTGCAGGATCGGGAACACGATGTCCGGGCTGCCGAGCGACCGCTCAGCGCCATCCGCCGTCGTCACCCGCAGTTCGCGGGAACGGATGCTGTCGGGCCAGCACACGCGCGACCCGTTGTCGACGACCTCCGGCAGGTGAGCCGGATCGAGGGCGAACTTCGCCGGGTCGTCCTCCTCGAGCACGAAAGCGCCGTCGCGGGTGATTCCGACCGGGATCACCTCGAACAGGTCGCGGTCAATCGCGTTGAGGACTCCGCCCGCCGTCGCGCAGCTGATTGAATGCTCGCTTGACCGACCTCCAAACAACACCACCACCAGGCGCTTCTGCGTCATCGTTCGTCCTTTCGCCCTGGGGCTCGTCGCTGTCTGTCGTGAGGTGAGGTGCAATGTCTTTGGGGTCCAGTGTGCCGTCGAGAACCTGCTTGACCTGTTCGACGATCGGCATCTCCACACCGATGGACCTCGCAAGTTCCAGAATGGGGGCGACCGAGGCGAGGCCTTCAGCCGTCTGCTGCATCTGCTTGACGACAGCGGAGAAGCTGTACCCCTGCCCGAGCAGGCGGCCGGCGGTGTTGTTGCGGGACAGCGGTGACTGGCAGGTCGCGATCAGGTCGCCAAGGCCAGCAAGCCCGGAGAGGGTTTCGGCCTGCGCCCCCTGCGCTACCGCGAAGTCCGTCATCTCGACGAGGCCACGGGTGATGATGGATGCTTTGGTGTTCTCGCCGTAGCCGACGCCATCGACGATGCCTATCGCAACGGCGATGAGGTTCTTGAGGACGCCGCCGAATTCGGTGCCGATGACATCCGTGTTGACGAAGGTGCGAAAGTACCGGTTGCGGGCGAGCAGCGCGACGGCCTGCGCGGTCTCCAGGCTCACCGATGAGATGACGGCAGCGGTCGGCTGTTCGCGCGCGATCTCGAGTGCGAGGTTGGGGCCGGACGCCACGGCGATCCGTGACGGGTCGATGTCTAGACCCTGCCGGAGAACTTCGCTCATCCGCAGTCCTGACCGTTTCTCGACACCCTTCATGAGCGAGATCACGATCGTCTCGGGCTCGAGGTGCGGCCGCACGGCGACGAGGTTGTCCCGCAGCGACTGGCTGGGCACCGCGATGAACACCTGCTGTGCGCCTCGAAGCGCGTCAGCCAGGTTTGAGGTCGCGGTGAGGTTGGCGGGTAGTTGTACGCCGGGCAGGTAGTCGCTGTTGCGGTGCTGCTTCGCGATCTCGCGGGCCAGTTCTGGCCGACGCGCCCACATGGTTACGTCCGCACCGCCGTCGGCGAGGATCTTACCGAACGTGGTGCCCCAACTGCCGGTGCCGAGCACCGCAACCCGGGCCGGATGAGTGAGTCGTCGGCTCAAAATCGCCCCGTGTCCTTCTGGTTGTGCTTGCTCGGATCCCACAGCTCGTCCGGAGCCTTCTCGCCGCGGAGATCCTCCAGCAGCGCGGTGATCTCCTTCATGACGACCGCTGTCGCCTCGGCGAGAGTGGCGGCGTCGAGCGGACGGCCCGCAAACGCCGACAGGTCGACCGGGTCTCCGACCTTGACGTCGATGGGCTTCGCCGGAAAGAGGTTGATCTTGCGCGAGTAGCGAGCCATCACCTTGTCTGTGCCCCAGTGCGCGATCGGGATGATCGGGATGCCGTTGGTCAACGCCACCCGGACCGCTCCGGTTTTGCCGCGCATCGGCCACAGGTCGGGATCGCGGGTGAGCGATCCCTCCGGGTAGATGACGACGCCCTGACCCTTCTCCACCAGGAGGCCGCCGGCCTGCACCGGATCGCTGTCTCTGGTCGACCCTGCACGCTTCACAGGAATCTGGCCGGATTTTGTCAGCAGCCAGCCGACGACGGGGACCGTGAAGAGTCCGGCCTTCGCCATGAACCGAGGCGCGCGGCCCATCTTCCAAACGGCGATACCGATGACGATCGGGTCGATCTCACTGAAGTGGTTCGGGGCGAGGACGAAGGGTCCGGAAACGGGCAGCTTGTGCCTGTCCTGGATGCGGATCTTCATCATCAGCCGGGCTGGAGGCAGAGCGATGCACGCCAGCAGCCAATAGATCGACGGCCGGGTCTTCTCCGGGCTCGCTCGCCGGCGCTTTTCGGTCTCCGACACGGCCATCAGCCTTCGAGAACGAAATCTGCTCCCAGCTGTTCCAGCTTGGCGATGAAGTTCTCGTAGCCGCGGCTGATGATGCCGACGTTCGAAACCCTGGACGTTCCCTCCGCACTCAGGGCCGCGATGAGGTGGGAGAAGCCGCCGCGAAGGTCGGGCACGACGATGTCGGCGCCGCGAAGGTGCGTCGGGCCTGAGATGACGGCTGAGTGGTTGAAGTTCCTCTGACCGAACCGGCAGGCCTGTCCGCCCAGGCACTCCTTGTGGACCTGGATGGTCGCGCCCATTTCAACCAGCGCGTCGACAAAGCCGAACCGCTGCTCGTAAACGGTCTCGTGAACAATCGACACACCCTTCGCCTTGGTCAGAGCGACGACGAGAGGCTGCTGCCAGTCGGTCATGAAACCAGGGTGCACGTCGGTCTCGATGATGACCGGGTTGAGCTGGGTTCCCGGGTGGTAGAACCGGATGCCATCATCAGCGATGTCGAACTTGCCACCGACCTTGCGGAAGACGTTGAGGAAGGTGAGCATCTCGGCCTGGCGTGCGCCGCCGACGAAGATGTCACCCTCGGTGGCGAGTGCCGCTGCTGCCCAGCTGGCGGCCTCGTTGCGGTCGAAGAGGGCCGTGTGCGAGTACCCGTCGAGGCGGTCGACACCCTCGATGCGGATGACCCGGTCGGTGTCGACCGTGATGATCGCACCCATCTTCTGCAGGATGTTGATCAGGTCCATGATCTCGGGCTCGATCGCCGCGCCGCGAAGCTCGGTGATCCCTTCGGCACGAACGGCGGTGAGGAGCACCTGTTCGGTGGCGCCGACGCTCGGGTACGGAAGGTGAACTTTGGTGCCCTTGAGACCGTTGGGCGCAGACATCCGGATGCCGCTCGGCTGCTTCTCGACGACGGCTCCGAACTGGCGGAGAACTTCGAGGTGGTAGTCGATCGGGCGGTCGCCGATGCGGCATCCGCCGAGGTCGGGGATGAACGCCTCGCCGAGCCGGTGCAGCAGCGGGCCGCAGAACAGGATCGGGATCCTGCTCGAGCCGGCGTGCGCGTCGATGTCGGCCATGTGGGCGCTCTCGACGTTGGAGGGGTCGAGGTGGAGCACGCCCTCCTCGTCGCTTGTGACTTTGACGCCGTGGACGTCGAGCAGTCCCCGGACGACGCGCACATCGCTGATGTCAGGAACGTCGCGCAACACGCTCGGGGTCTCCCCAAGGATCGCAGCAACCATCGCCTTGGTGACGAGGTTCTTTGCTCCTTTGAGTTCGATGCGGCCGCGGAGCGGACGTCCACCGTGGATGGTGATTGTGTCGCCTTTGAGGCCCACGCTGGCTCCCGCCCGTGATGCGTCCTGAAGAAGTGAACTCAAATGTATTACCTGCGCTGCCTTACTTGATCGGAAGAGTCTTGGGTCGCCATGACTCTCTTGAAGCCTCGAACTGGGTGATCTGTGCTTCGTTGCGCAGGGTGAGGCCGATGTCGTCCAACCCTTCGAGGAGCCGCCACCTAGTGTAATCATCGATCTCGAACGAAACCGTGAGGTCACCGATAGCAACTGTCTGTGCAACCAGATCGACGGTTATCTCTATTCCCGGCTGGGCATCTATCAGCGCCCAGATCTTCTTCGTGTCGTCCTCGGAGATCTGCGCGGCCAGCAATCCTTGTTTGCCTGAGTTGCCACGGAATATGTCTCCGAAGCGCGGGCTGAGGATGACCTGGAACCCGAAGTCGCGAAGCGCCCACACAGCGTGCTCGCGGGAGGAACCGGTGCCGAAATCCGACCCGGCGACAAGGACCTTCGCGCCTTGGAATGCCGGCTGGTTGAGCACGAAGGCAGGGTCCTGCCGCCAGGCCGCGAAGAGTGCGTCCTCAAAACCGGTCTTGGTGACTCGCTTCAGATAGGCCGCAGGGATGATCTGGTCGGTGTCGACGTTGGATCTGGTGAGCGGCGCGGCGATACCGGTGACTGTGGTGAATTTCTCCATGGTCAGTTCGCTCCTTCGAGGTCGGCGGGGCTGGACAGGGTGCCGCGGATAGCGGTCGCCGCTGCGACGAGCGGCGACACCAGGTGGGTGCGACCGCCTTTGCCCTGGCGTCCCTCGAAGTTGCGGTTGCTTGTCGATGCGCAACGCTCACCAGGCGCGAGCTGGTCCGGGTTCATACCCAGGCACATCGAACAGCCGGCGAAGCGCCATTCAGCGCCGAAGTCGGTGATGATCTTGTCGAGACCTTCGGCCTCCGCTTCGATCCGGACCCGGGCTGAACCGGGGACGACCATGACACGGACGCCGTCTGCTTTCTTCTTTCCTTCGATGACGGATGCGAAAGCACGGAGGTCTTCGATTCGGCTGTTCGTGCACGAGCCCATGAAGACCGCGTCGACGGGGATCTGCTTCATCGGCGTTCCTGCCGCGAGGTCCATGTATTCGAGGGCGCGTTCGGCCGCTGCGCGCTCGTTCGGGTCTGTGATGGAATGCGGGTCCGGCACGGTGTCGCTCAGCGAAACACCCTGGCCAGGGTTCGTACCCCAGGTCACGAAGGGATCAAGCGTGTCCGCATCGAGGTGCACCTCGGCGTCGAACACGGCACCCTCGTCGGTGGGCAGCGTGTTCCAGTACGCGACAGCGGCATCCCAGTCGGCACCCTCCGGGGCATGTGGGCGACCTTTGAGATAGGCGTATGTCGTCTCATCCGGTGCGACCATGCCTGCACGCGCGCCGGCTTCGATCGACATGTTGCAGATCGTCATCCGGCCCTCCATCGAGAGCGCGCGAATCGCGGAGCCACGGTACTCGAGCACATACCCCTGGCCGCCGCCTGTGCCGATCTTGGCGATCACGGCGAGAATGATGTCCTTCGCAGTGACTCCGGGGCGGAGGGTTCCCTCGACGTTGATGGCCATCGTCTTGAACGCCTTGAGCGGCAGTGTCTGGGTGGCGAGCACATGCTCCACTTCGCTCGTGCCTATTCCGAACGCCATCGCCCCGAATGCGCCGTGCGTCGATGTGTGCGAATCACCACACACGACCGTGATCCCGGGCATGGTCAGCCCAAGCTGCGGTCCGACGACGTGGACGATGCCCTGTTCGATGTCGCCGAGAGAGTGCAGTCGCACGCCGAATTCAGCGGCGTTCTTGCGCAGGGTTTCGATCTGCGTGCGGCTCGTGAGATCGGCGATGGGCTTGTCGATGGCGAGCGTGGGGGTGTTGTGGTCTTCGGTCGCAATCGTCAGGTCCGGACGGCGCACCGGCCGCCCGGCGAGACGGAGCCCGTCGAACGCCTGCGGGCTCGTCACTTCGTGGAGGAGGTGAAGGTCGATGTAGATGAGGTCGGGTGTTCCGTCCTCCCCCTTGGCGACGAGGTGGTCTTCCCAGATCTTTTCCGCAAGGGTTCGCGGCTGCGGCGACGGGGCGGCATGTTTGGGATGGCCGGTGCGCGTGCCGGTTGCTGGCACGACTTCTTCGACTGGGACGGTGTTCTGCTGCATCAGTTTCCTCGCAAGAAAGGTTGGATCAGGCAGGACAAACCCCGCGACGGGGCGGCCTGGATGTTAGGCCCCGTCGCGGCAACTAAGAAGCAGCCTGAACAGCACGCACTCAGAATATCACTCGCGCACGCTGTACCCCTCGATCAACAGTCATAGTGACCTGGCGCGCCGCGTCCCGATGTCGGTGGTTGGTGGTGGACCGAGCGCACGAACAACATTCCCCAGCACCCTGTGCCCGAGCTCCGGGTGGGGTCGCGGACGCACGGCAAAGGCCCTGACTCCAGCGTTGCTGAAGTCAGGGCCTCTTCTTGAACCGTTCGCCTGCCTGGCGGCCAGGCAGGCATCCGTCAGCCGATGGAGATGGATTCCTTCTTGCGTTCGTCCCTGCTGGACTTGACCAGGCTCGCGACGGTGGACACGATCATCGCGCCGACGATCACCGCGAGCGAGGTCCAAGTGTTGATCTCAGGCGCCCAAAGGATGCCCTCGCCGTTGTTGATGAACGGGAGTTCGTTCGTGTGCATGGCGTGAAGCACGAGCTTCACACCGATGAAGGCGAGGATGAACGCGATGCCGTACTTGAGGTAGTGGAGTCGCTCGAGCAACCCACCGAGCATGAAGTACAACTGGCGGAGACCCATCAGCGCGAAGATGTTGGCCGTGAAGACGATGAACGGGCTCTGCGTGATCCCGAAGATGGCCGGGATCGAGTCGAGGGCGAACATCACGTCGGTGGTGCCGATCGCGATGAACACGATGAGCATCGGGGTCCAGACCTTCTTGCCGTCGATCACCGTACGCAGCTTGGAGTCGTGGTAGTCAGGCGAAACGCTGATGTGACGCTTCATGTAGGTGATGAGCGCCGTTTCGCCGTCCTCAGCATCCTCGTTGTGGCCGAACGCCTGCTTCCACGCCGTGTAGAGGAGGAAGGCACCGAAGATGTAGAACACCCAGCTGAAGCTTTCGATCAGCTGCGCGCCGAGCACGATGAACACGCCGCGGAAGATGAGCGCGATGATGATGCCCACCATCAGCACTTCCTGCTGCAGACGTTTCGGCACCGAGAACCTGGCCATGATGATGACGAAGACGAAGAGGTTGTCGATCGACAGGCTGTACTCCGTGAGCCAGCCCGCGAGGAACTGGCCGGCGAACTCGCCGCCGGAGATGAGGAACATCAGCCCGGCGAAGACGAGCGCCAGCGTGACGTAGAAGACGACCCACAGGGTGGATTCCTTCATCGACGGGATGTGGGGTCTCTTGACCACGAGAAGAAGGTCGGCGAGAAGGATGAGGCCGAGCACGACATAGGAGCCGATTTCGAACCAGAGGGGCAGAACCGGGTGCATCCGGATCCTTTCGGTGAGAGTGAGAGTGGGTACGTGAAACCCCCGAAAGTCTCTCCCGCATCGACCACATGGTCGTGCCACGACGCCCGGGGTCTCATCGATGCGACCCGTGTTGACGGATGCCGTGCTGAGGGATACTCCCCTTCGCTGGATTCACTTTAGCCGATCAACGGACCGCTCATTGCCGGACGGGAACCCACCAGCGGCGCAGGTACCCGGCCGGGCCATTTCCCGCGGAGAGGGTCATGTTGTGATAGCAGGTGGCACACTGAATCCGTGGCCATGGGAATCGAAGACTATGCGCTGATCAGCGACTGTTACACGGCGGCACTGGTCGCCAAAGACGGCAGCATCGACTGGCTGTGCATGCCGAGGTACGACTCCCCGTCGATGTTCGGTGCCCTGCTCGGCACAGAGGATCATGGGCGATGGCAACTCGCGCCGTCTGACGCACGGGCGACCAGCACTCGGCGTTACGACGGAGACTGCTTCACCCTGATCACCACCTGGACGACGCGGACCGGTGTCGTCGAAGTCACCGATATGATGCCGCGTGGCGACCACCGTGCCGACGTGGTCCGCCGGATCCGAGGCATTTCGGGTTGGGTCGAGATGCACCAGCGACTCCGGATCCGCTTCGGTTATTCAGCGGCGATGCCCTGGGTGCGGAAGCTCCATGATGAGTACGGAACCTCGCTCCTCGCCGTCGCTGGACCCGACGCCGTCATCCTGCGCGGTCCTGAACTGTTCGCAAGAGACCACGAACACACAGGCACGTTCACCGTCCCCGCCGGTGAAACCGTCGACGTGACCATGACCTGGTTCCCCTCCCACCGGGAACCACCCAGCCCGCTCCACATCGACGAGCAACTGGCCCTGACCGAGCGGTGGTGGCACAACTGGGCTTCGATCCTCGAACAGCACGGTGCGTACGCCGACGAGGTGTCCAGATCGTTGCTCGTGATGCGAGCGCTCACTCACGAGGAGACCGGCGGCATCGTGGCTGCGGCCACCACGTCGCTTCCGGAGAACTTCGGCGGAAGCCGCAACTGGGATTACCGCTACGTCTGGTTACGCGACGCGTCCCTTGCTGTGACGGCGCTGGTCTCCTGCGGCATCACCGAAGGGGTGGACCGCTGGCGGCTGTGGCTGCTCCGGGCCATCGCCGGAGACCCGAAGGACGTGCAGATCATGTACGGGATCGGCGGCGAACGCGACCTGCCCGAACGGGAGCTTCCTGCGTTTCCCGGATATCGCGATTCCACGCCGGTGCGAATCGGCAACGCCGCGGCGCTTCAGTTCCAGTCGGATGTGATCGGCGAGGTGATGGTTGCCTTGCACGAGGCTCGCGTCGCCGGCGTCGCCGAAACAGGATCCTCCTGGGCTCTTCAGCGTGCGCTCGTCAGCTTCATGGAAACGCACTGGCAGTCGCCCGACCAGGGAATCTGGGAGATCCGGGGCGTCCCCCGCCGCTTCACCCACTCCCGCGTCATGATGTGGGCGGCGTTCGACCGCGCGATCAAGGCGGTCACCGAGTTCGGCCTCGACGGGCCCGTCGACCGCTGGATCGAACTGCGGGCGCTCATCCGTGAGGAAATCGACACGGAAGGCTTCGACACGGAGCGCAACACATATGTCCAGTACTACGGCACAACCGAGGTGGATGCCTCCCTGCTCCAGCTTGTCGATGTCGGGTACTGCCGCGCGGATTCACCTCGGATGCTCGGAACCGTCGCGGCCATCGAGTCGGATCTGTTGAGGGACGGCCTGCTGTTGCGGTACCGCACGCAGGCGGGCGTCGATGGGCTGCCGGGCGACGAGCATCCGTTCCTCGCCTGCTCATTCTGGCTGGTGTGTCAGTATGCCCGCACCGGACGACGGGAGGAGGCTCACGCGCTGATGGACCGGCTGGTCGGCTTCTCGAACGATGTCGGTCTTCTCAGCGAAGAGTACGACGTCATCCACGGGAGACAGGTCGGGAACACGCCGCAGGCGTTCTCCCACCTGGCTTTGGTCATGGCTGCGAAGGCGATTCGCGCCGCTGAGGCTGGTGAGTACGAGTAGTCCGACGCTTCAACGTTTACCTGCTAACGCGGTCAGCAGCCTTTCGAGTGGGCCACGACCGAGGAAGTATCGCCACAGGCTCGCCCCGAGCAGGGAGGCAACGGCGAGTCCGATCAGCAGGGGCCAGCCGGGGTATTCCGGCCCCCCGGACTCCTGCGCTCCCGCCACCATGGCCAACATGAATATCTGCGCCGTGTACACCGTGAGCGCGAGGGCGCCGGCCGCGCCGAGCGGCCAGAGAACGGCCCGGGCAGTGTCACCCAAGCGCCCTGCGGTCGTCACAAGACCGAGCAGCCCGATAACGGCGAACGCCGTTCCGCCTGAGCCGAGGATCTCTGCCGTCGAGCCCGAGTGCGCCTCCGCGCTGACGCCGGGAATCAGTATGCTGCTGCCGTACCCGGCGACCGCGGCTGCGATGCCTCCAGCGAGAAGCCAGACCTGGGTGCGGCGGCGTGCGAGCCCAGACCTGGCGGCAACCAGGCCGGTGAGAAGAATCGGCAACCACACGAGCGCGGGGTACCACCCGGTGAGGAGATACTCGCGGCCGATATCGAACGCGGATGCCGGCGGCCGGTTCCCGGGATCCATAAGTCGTGCAAGGGCCGGTGCCACGAAAAGCAAGACCGCGGCCGCCGTGGTGAGGATCACCCGTCGGGTGAAGAGCAGGGGAAGCACGAGCAGGAACATCACCGCGTAATAGTCGAGGATGATGGCGATGTTGCTGCCGAGTGCCGCCAGAAGCACCCCGAGCAGGAACACGAAGAGGGCTCGCACGAGCACAACCCGCCTTATCGCCGATCGGGCTCCTCGCGGCGGCGGCTCGGTTCCCCCGGAGAGCAACCCGAGCGAGACGCCGGCCAGCGCGGCGAACAGGATCGACGAGCGCCCGTCCACAAGGAGTTCACCGTCATCCGCCCGTGGCATCGTATGCGCCACGAACATGCCGAGGATGGCGAGTCCCCTGGCGATGTCCACCGCGGGGATGCGTGGCGGCGCCAGCTTCTCCGGGGCTGACACCATGTTCATTCGAGCCGGCTCAGGCGCTGGGCTCTGAGGATCGCAGGTCGGCGAGGACACGCCGGCGTTTGATGTCGACGACGGCGTACAGGAGCGACGAGGGCCCATCGGGATCGGCGATCGCAAGCTGGCGGTCGAACGAGAACTTCAGCTCCGGTGAGGTCAGTTCGCTTCCGTCGGCCCAGGTCAGGCCTTCCTTGAGCTTCACCGTGAACTGGGTAGGTGTTGTGAACTCCGCCGACTCGGCGATGTCCGGGGCGGCATCCGGGCTGCGGTGACCGTCACGATTCGCCTGGCGTTGGTGGGTGGGGATGCCATATCCGTCTCCCCTTCTGTGCATGTGCGGACACAAATCGTGCGCAGATCATGTGCTGCGGCTCCAAAGCGCTTGGTGTGTTCCTTTATTAGCACAGGAGCATGCAGAGATGAGGATTTCTCGCTGGATTGCGGGATTCACACATTCGCAACAATCGGGCGCAGATACTGCGGAAAACGCGACCGCCACGGCGATGGCTGCGGCTCGCTCACCGAACGGCGATTCTGGCGCCTCGACCTCGGGTTAATGCACGAAACCCTCGCAACAGGAACCTGCTGCGAGGGTTTGTGTGAGTTGTGACCCCAACGGGATTTGAACCCGTGCTGCCGCCGTGAGAGGGCGGTGTCCTAGGCCGCTAAACGATGGGGCCGGAAACAACGTGTTTGAGTATGGCACACGAATCGACGTCGATCAAATCAGCACGTGGAGGGCCGCTGGGAGGATCTCGATGTCAATCGGAAGGGGACCGATTCGCTCACCATCCGCGTAGGCGACGATGCCTGGCGCGTCGATCCGAACCGTGCGGAGTGTCCGGAAGGCGACCAGGTCGAGCGTCGTATGCGTTCCGGAGAATACTTTGGGGAAGAACCGCAGCAGACGCAGCCTTCCGAGCGGGGCCACGGTGAACAGATCGAGGACGCCGTCGTCCACTCGAGCATGGGGGACGATCCTCATCCCCCCTCCCAACGAGCCATTGTTGGCGACGGAAAGGAGTACGGCATCGACTGAGAACGATGTACCGTCGACGCTCAGCTCGTACCGGCGCGGGGCAAGGGAGATCAGTTCACGGAGCAGGGCGAGGGTGTACCTGCTCTTTCCTCGGGGTCGGCGCCAGGCGTTGGCTCTCTCGTTGACGAGGGCGTCGAATCCGGCCGAGACGATGCCCGCGAACCTGGTCTCTGAGCCCCCGTGGCGCACCACTCCCACGTCGATGACCCGGCGTGGAGCGTCGAGGGCAGCGAGAAGCGTCCGGATGGCGGCGGCGGGATCGCCGAGAGGAATCCCGAGTCCGCGTGCTGTGTCGTTGCCCGTGCCGCTGGGTACGATACCGAGGGGAATCCTGGTGTCGGCCAGTTCGTTGACGGCAAGGCTGACCATGCCGTCTCCCCCGACGACGACCAGCGCGTCCGGGCGCTCGGCCAGGGCACGGCGGAGCGAGAGGCGCAGCAGATCGACGCTCGATTCCTGGAGAGCTGTGACATCGCATCCGGCGCTCGAAAGCGCTGCAACGACCACCCGTCCCGCATTCTGGTTGCGGCCGAATGAGGCGTCCGGGTTGATGGCAACGAGGATGCGGCGGGGGGTCGGGCTCACGGTGCACAGTATGGCAGTGCCGTTTCCCTGCGCGCCCGCTTGAAAGCACCGGGCGGAGGGTATTAGCTCGGGGTATGCGACTGACCAAGCTCGAACATGCGTCCCTGATCCTTGAAGACTCCGGCAAGAAGCTCTTTCTCGACCCGGGCTCGTTCACCACAGCGATCACCGAAGCGGCCCAGACGGTCGCCATCGTGATAACCCATGAGCACCCGGACCACTGGACCCCCGAACAGATCGACCGCATACTCGCGAAGAACCCCGATGCTCGGATCTTCGGGCCTGCCGGTGTCCAGGCGGCGGCCGGTGCTCTGCCTGTGGAGGTCGTGAAGGCCGGAGACGAAGTCGAGGTGGGGCCGTTCACCCTGCAATTCTTCGGCGAGAAGCATGCGGTCATCCACCAGTCCATCCCCGTCGTCGACAACGTGGGTGTCCTCGTGAACGGGTCCCTGTATTACGGCGGCGACTCCTACACGGTCCCGGAGGGCGTCGACGTCGATGTCCACGCAGTTCCCGCCGGCGCCCCGTGGCTCAAGATCGGTGACGTCATGGACTTCGTATTCGCAGTGAAACCGCGAAGGAGCTTCCCCACCCACGAGATGACGCTCTCGAAGGCGGGGAAGGACATGTCCAATGCCCGCATCAAATGGGCGACCGAGCAAGGCGGCGGCGAGTTCTTCCCGCTTGTGCCTGGCGACACACTCGACATCTAGACCGCAGCGGCAACCGCCCCGTTCTGTGGCAACCGGAGCGTGAACACCGTTCCCTGCCCTTCTAACTCTCCAGCACCCGCTCCACCTGCGCGCGGGCGAATGGTTTCGGCAGGACATCGTCAGAATCGGGGAACTCGGTGGGGTCGAGCACGTTGGTCACGACGACGACACAGCCTGGTGTTCCTCTCGCAGTCGGGCGATGAGGGTCGCCCCATCCATGCCGGGCAGGAGGAGATCGATCACGGCGACGTCCGGGCGGAACTCCCGGTCGGCGACGATCGCGTCCTCCGCGGATTCCGCGAGGACGGCGGTGCAGCCGGAACGTGCGAAGTTCTGTCGGAGCAGGGCCCGCGATTCGCTCACACACCAGCAAGAACCAGATCTGACCCGGGTGGCATGCGGCCCGTGCAGCGCCGTCGCTCAGGTGATCTGTGTGCCGTGTTACACCAAAAAGCCCCCACATACCAAAGTTGCGTCTGCTTTACCGTTCGCTTCCCATTCCGGGGCATACTCGTGCTACCGAGTGCGGGAGTTTTGGACCGTTTCCCGCGCTGGTCGGAACAGAGGAGCGCGACAGGATGACCGACGAACCCGAGATCGAGCCGATCGAGATCACCTATGACGAGGATCTCTATCCGGCGCGACCCAAGCGGCTTCGGCCTCGCTCGAACCTGCGGGCCAGCAAGATCCGCCGTTCGTTCTCGGATCCCCGGTCAGCCGACGCGTCGAACCCCTCCTATGTCGAATGGCTGACGCGCCAATCGATGTTGCGCGATGCCGAAGTACTCGGCAGGGGGCTCTCGGGGCAGCCCAGCATGTGGCGGCACCCCTATGCCCGGCCTGACGCCAGGCGAGCGATCCGCACGGCGTCCGTGTGGTTCACGGCATACCCGATCTCGCTGATCACCGCCCCAGGGCAGTCCTACCTGGCGGCGCTGGGGGAAGATGCGCTCTGGGAAGCGTTCGAGAAGATCGGAATCACTGCGGTGCACACCGGGCCGGTCAAACTGGCCGGCGGGATCACCGGCTGGACGAGTACGGCGAGCGTCGACGGCCACTTCGACCGGATCAGCACCCAGATCGACCCGGCATTCGGGTCGGATGACGAATTCCGGCAGGTATCGGATGCCGCGGATCGCCACGGCGGAAGCGTCATCGACGACATCGTTCCTGGGCACACCGGCAAGGGGGCCGACTTCCGCCTCGCCGAGATGGGTTACAAGGATTACCCCGGGATCTATCACATGATCGAGATCCCGGAGGAGGACTGGCACGAGCTGCCCCCTGTGCCAGACCACCGGGATTCGGTGAACCTTGACGCGGCGACAGAGAAGCGGCTCGCCGATCTCGGCTACATCATCGGTCAGCTGCAGCGGGTCATCTTCTACTCCCCTGGAACGAAGGAGACCAACTGGAGCGTGACGGCGCCTGTCCTCGGAGCCGACGGCAAAACCCGCCGCTGGGTGTACCTGCACTACTTCAAGCAGGGGCAGCCGTCGATCAACTGGCTCGACCCCACCTTCGCGGGCATGCGGCTGGTCATCGGCGATGCACTGCACTCCCTCGGCGACCTGGGCTCCAGCGCCCTGCGGCTTGACGCGAATGGATTTCTCGGTGTCGAGAAGAGCGCGGAGGGCACGCCCGCCTGGTCGGAAGGGCATCCGCTGTCCGAAGCGGCCAACCACCTCATTGCCGGCATGGTGCGCAAGGTCGGCGGGTTCTCCTTCCAGGAGCTCAACCTCACGATCGAAGACATCCGGGACACGGGTCGCGTTGGCGCAGACCTGTCCTATGACTTCATCAACCGCCCGGCGTATCAGCACGCCCTCGCGGTGGGCGACACCGAGTTCCTTCGGCTGACCCTTCGGACGTCCTTGACAACCGGAGTTCAACCGGTCGGCCTCGTGCACGCCCTGCAGAACCATGATGAGCTCACGTATGAGCTCGTCCACTGGGCGACGCTGCACCGGGCAGACCTGTACCCGTTCCGCGATGAGGAGATGACCGGGGCGCAACTGGCCGAAACCATCCGGGCCGACCTCCTGGAGAAGCTCACCGGCGAGGCGGCCGACTACAACCTCGTGTTCACCACGAACGGGATCGCGTGCACAACGGCATCCGTCATTGCCGCCGCTCAGGGTCTGCCGACCCTCGATTCGATCACCGACGACCACATCGACGACATCCAGCGTGCGCATCTTCTGCTCGTCATGTTCAACGCGTGGCAGCCAGGAGTCTTCGCTTTGTCGGCGTGGGACCTGCTGGGGATGCTGCCGTTGCCCTCGAGCGAGGTCCGGGAGCTGATCGCCGAGGGCGACACCCGGTGGGTTCACCGGGGCGCTCATGACCTCATGGACGTCGACACGGGGGCCGTGGCCTCCAGCTCAGGAATGCCACGCGGGCGTTCCCTCTACGGGTCGCTACCCGACCAGCTCGGTCGTGAGGACTCCTTCGCCAGCCAGGTGTCCCGCGTGCTCTCCATCCGTTCGACGCTCGGTATCGATGTCGGGACACAACTGGACATCCCGGACGTCGCCCACCAGGGGATGCTCGTGATGGTTCACCGGCTCGACGATGGGGACCCTTCGATGGAAGACGCCCGGATCCAGGTGACCGTTCTCAACTTCACCGGCGAGACGATCGAGGGTACGGTTCGATCCGAGGCGTTGACCCCCCGTCGCACCGTGTACGACGCGACGACCGGCGAGGAGATCGGGCGGGTCGACGACCTGCAGAGTTTCACGGTACGGCTGGCACCATACGCGGGGCTGTGCCTGCTGGGCCGCGATGCTGAGGAGGAGGAGCCGTCTGACACCGGTTCAGACGACTGACGGCGGATGCTTCTGAGTCTCGGCCGGGAGCACCCGCGCGGCGCGGGCGTCAGAGAGTGACGCCACGTGCCGCCAGGAAGGGCCCGGGGTTGACGAAAACGCTGATCCGGATCTTCAGGTCGAGATGGCAGCCGGTCACGACACCCGTCGCACCGACCTTCGCGATGGCAGTTCCTGCCTTCACCAGTTGGCCGACCGAGACGTTGAGCGACCCTGTCTGCGCGTGGCCGTAGAGGGACTCGACACCGCTGCCGTGGTCGATGATCACGCGCTCCCCGAACGAGCCCGCGTTGCCGGCGAACGTCACCCGCCCGGGCGAGATCGCTTTGATCGGAGTGCCACACGCAGAACCGAAGTCGACGCCGTCGTGGAAGGTGTTCGAGCATCCGACGGTGTTGCAGATGACTCTCCGGGGGCCGTACGGCGACGTGACTTTTGCGGTCACCGGTCGAATCCAGGGGGCGTTGGCGTCATGCATGTAGTTGCCGCCTCTGCCTGCGGGGCCGGCGTTCTGGGATGGGCTCTCGCTTGCGGCGACAGCGGCCCCTGGCAGTGCGGTGCCGGCTCCGTGCGCCGGGACAGCAACGGTTCCGACCAGAGCGGGCACGGCGATGACGATCACGAGCAGGGATCGGAGAGAGCCGAGCCTTCGTCGCCTCGGGGCTCGCGGAACGGGAATCTGCGTCCCGTCGCGGAGAGGCATGGTCAGGTGGATCATTGGCTTTGTCCTGTCCGGTCACGGAGGTCACGTCGAAATCATCAGCGAGAAGCCAGTGTGGAACGAAAAGCAACCTCGCCCTCGACGTGAAGACCGTGCTCGCGGTCCCCCCAAGCGCCGCAACCTGATCGTACCGTTCAACCTGCGCGCTCATGGCGATTGACGTCGAACGAATTTATCCGGCCGCCTATAGTCTGGCACTTCCTGCAGGAATTGAGGGAGACCCCGTCGCGAGGTTGCGAATCTCGCGATTGTTATGGCGCGGTCGCCTGCCCCGTCGACGACCTCTGCTTTTCCGTGGTTTAGGATTGCCTTACCTTCCCACAACGGACTGAAAGGTCCTCATGCTTCCACGCTCGCGCCTCGCTCTTCTCGCCCCGGTCACGATCGGCGCGTTGCTCCTTGCCGGTTGCACCGCTGTCGGTTCCGGTGCAGAGGACAGCTCGACCTCGGACGACGCTCTCGTTGTCTACAACGCGCAGCACGAGGAACTCACGGCAGAGTGGGCGGATGCGTTCACCGAGCAAACAGGGATCGAGGTGGTGCTCCGAAACGGCGACGACAGCGAACTCGGCAACCAACTCGTTCAGGAGGGGTCCGCGTCGAAAGCCGACGTGTTCCTCACCGAGAACTCACCCGCGATGTCTCTCGTCGAGCAGGCCGGTCTCCTGGCCCCGGTCGATGAGGCCACTCTCGCTCTCGTGCCTGAGCAGTATCGGCCTGTGTCCGGCGAGTGGACCGGCATTGCCGCCCGGTCGACAGTGCTCGTCTACAACCCGGAGCTCATCTCTGAGGCCGAGCTGCCCGCCTCGCTCCTTGACCTTGCCGAGCCGGAGTGGAAGGGGCGCTGGGGGGCAGCCCCGGCAAAGGCCGACTTCCAGGCCATCGTCTCAGCAGTGGTCGAGACGCAGGGTGAGCACGGCGCGCGCGAATGGCTTGAGGGGATGGCGACGAATGCCACCGAGTACCGAAACAACATCGTCACCATGAAGGCCGTCAACGCCGGTGAGGTACCGGTCGGCATCATCTACCACTACTACTGGTACCGCGATCAGGACCGCGCTGCTGAAGACAGCGGCAACACGAAACTGCATTATTTCGGCAATCAGGATCCGGGTGCCTTCGTGAGCGTATCGGGCGGGGGCGTGCTCAAGAACGCGCCGCACGCCGATGAGGCGCAGCAGTTCCTTGCCTTCATCAACGGTGAGCAGGGCCAGAAGATCCTCGGCGATGGCTACAGCTTCGAGTACCCGGTCGCGTCCGGCGTTGCGGCGAAATCCGAGCTGCCACCGCTCGACGGTCTGAACGCACCAGCGATCGACCCATCCACGCTCAACGGCCCGAAGGTCATCGAGCTCATGACGGAAGCCGGCCTGCTCTGACCACACTGACCGCAAGGCCACCGCGGAACACGACGCACGGGCGTCGTGCTCCCGCGGCTCTCGTCGCGCTTGTCGCCGTGCTCGCGCTCGGCGCGCTCGTGCCGATCGGTTTCGTTCTGCAGGCTGCGATCGCCATGGGCTGGGATGAGCTCTCGGCACTGGTCTTCCGGCCGAAAGTCGGTGAGTTGCTCGTCAACACGGTGTCGCTCGTCGTGATCGGTGTGCCGGCATCCGCCGTGCTCGGCGTCGGCGGCGCCTGGCTCGTCGAACGCACCGCGCTGCCGGGCCGCCGACTGTTCGCGGTGGCGTTCGCAGCGCCGCTTGCGATACCCGCTTTCGTCGCCAGTTACGGATGGGCCAGCGCGGTGCCATCGATCAGCGGGCTCTGGGGCGGCGTGCTCGTAGCGGTGACAGCGTATTTCCCGCTCGTCTACCTGCCAGCCCTGGCAGCGATCCGCGGGTTGGACCCTGGGCTCGAGGAGTCGGCGCGGTCGCTCGGCATGGGTTCGGTGGCGGTTTTCTTTCGCGTCGTGTTGCCGCAGCTGCGCCTGGCAGTGCTGGGCGGCGGACTGGTCGTCGCACTCCACCTACTCGCTGAGTACGGCGCATTCGCCTTCCTGCGGTTCGACACGTTTACCACCGCTATCGTCGTCGCCTATCAGGCGACCTTCGCCGGGCCCAATGCGGCTGCACTCGGGCTGGTGTTGCTGCTGCTGTGCTTCGCGCTGCTCACCGTCGAGTCCCTCGCCAGGGGCAACGCACGGTACGCCAGGGTCGGCGGCGGTTCGCCGCATCCGCCCGTGCGGCTGCCCCTCGGGCGTCTTGCCCCGCTCGCGGTTTTCGGGGCGGTCTGTGTGGTCGCGGCGTCGACCATCGTGCCGCTCGCGAGTGTCGTGCGCTGGCTGTTCCGAGCCGACGCCACCGACCTGGGAGCCCTCGCATCGGCGACGGGCCAGACTTTGGCTCTCTCCCTCGCGGGAGCAGTCTGCGCGATCGCCGTTGCACTCGCATTCGCCTGGTTGTCGGTTCGGTACCCCGGGCGGCTCTCGCGCCTGCTCGAGGGTGCTGCGTTCCTCACCAGCAGCCTCCCGGCGATCATCGTCGCCCTCGCGCTCGTCGCGACGACACTGGCGTTCGCCCCAGGTCTCTACCAGACTGCCTTCACGGTGATCGCGGCCTACGTCGTCATCTTCCTCCCTCGCGCGCTGGTACCGCTGCGAGCGGGGCTCGCGCAAGTACCTGAGTCATTGGAAGAGGCGGCTCGGTCGCTGGGGATCGCACCGCTCCTCGCCCGGTTGCGAGTGACCGTGCCGCTCCTTGTGCCTGCGGTGTGCGCCGGCGGCGCCCTTGTCGCTCTCGGCGCGGCGAACGAGCTCACCGCGACGCTGCTGCTCGCACCGACCGGGACCCGAACCGTCGCGACGAGCTTCTGGTCTGCGGCGTCCTCGCTCGACTACCCGACGGCAGCTCCATACGCGATCGTGCTGGTGCTCCTCTCGTGCCCGGCGGTTGCTCTCATGTTTGCACACGCGACCGGACGGAACCTTCGATGACCCTGAGCCTCAGCGGCCTCTCAAAATCGTTCGGCACCACCCGGGTGCTCCGCGATGTCACCCTCGAGGTGCCTGAAGGCACCCGGATTGCTCTCGTGGGGTCGTCCGGAAGCGGCAAGAGCACACTGCTGCGGCTGATCGCTGGTTTCGAACGACCTGACGCCGGGACCATCGCTCTCGGCGACCGCGAGCTCGCGGGTCCGCGGTCGACGGTTCCGGCGCATCGGCGGGGCATCGGCTACGTCGCACAGGACGGGGCCTTGTTCCCGCACCTCTCGGTCGCGCGCAACATCGCCTTCGGGATGCCGCGGGGGGCACGCCACGTTGCGCGCGTTCACGAGTTGATGGAGCTGGCCTCACTCGACCAGACTCTGGCTGATCGCATGCCGCACGAGCTCTCGGGCGGGCAGCAGCAGCGGGTCGCCCTTGCTCGGGCCCTGACACAGCAGCCGAAGGTGATCCTGCTCGACGAACCGTTCAGTGCGCTGGACACCGGCCTTCGTGCCCAGACGCGGCAGGCCGTGGTCGACATGCTCGAGCGCAGCGGCGTGACCGCCATGCTCGTTACTCACGACCGGGATGAGGCCCTCTCCTTCGGCCAGCAGGTCGGCGTGCTGGCCGGTGGCCGGCTTGTGCAGGCGGGCGCCCCGACCGGGGTATTCGATGCGCCCATCGATGTGCGCGTCGCCGAGTTCCTCGGCGACGTCATGCTCGTGTCGGCACGCTCAGCAGGCACCGACGCCGTCGATTGCGCGTTCGGACGACTCCCCGTGCGGCACGACCGCAGCGGTGGCGCCGCCAGGGTCCGTGCAATGGTGCGGCCGGAGCAGGTGCGACTTGCACCGGCGGTCGACGGCGGTAATGCGACGGTGGTCAGCATCCGCTCAACCGGTGCGGGCGCCGATCTCACACTGCGGTTCGGCGGGGGGAGCTTCCCGGCAGAGGCGACCCACCGGGTGCCGCTGCACGCGGCGGCACGGTTCCAGGCTGGATGCCAGGTGCAGATCACCGTCGACGGCGGTGTGGTGCTCTACCCGCGCCACGAATAGCCGGCATCCGTCAACCCGAGTGCGCTGGTGCCGCCGCGGTGGCGGGCCCGGCGGGGTGACCTTCAGCCTCTGATTCCCGCGTCGACGCCGCGCGCGTACGCATCCTGCCAACGGCGCCGGCGACACGGTCACTCGCCAGCGTGTAGACCCGCCAGACGATCACCCCGACCGTGAGTGAGAGCAGTGTGCCGAGCCACGGTGCGCTCTGCTCCAACGGCGGGTACACCTGCCAATGGGTGAGGTAGATGAACATCGACGCCCCGGCGATTGCGGCAACGGGGGGCACCAGTACCTGCGGCACGCGAACTGCGGGAATCCAGATCAGTGCGAGCACACCTCCTGCGACGATCGCCTCCCGCAGTGGATCGCCGAAGAATCCGAGACAACTCGCCACCGCGATTGCCGACACCAGAAGACGCCGGGCGGTGGTGTCGGAGCGCGCGACGAGCCAACCCAGCGCGATCAGCCACACGACGACTGGAAGGGTATAGCGCTCGACATACTCGGCGTGCGGGCCGGCGATCGCGAAGCGCGCGATGAGGGCGATGGCTGAGCCGACCAGGGCGAAACCGAACGGCGATCGTCGTTCGAGCCGGTCAACGGCGCGTATGGCGAACAAGGCGGCGAGTCCCACGATGGTCCAGAGCATCGCCTCGAGGAACCAGAACTGCCACTGGTCGTTCCAACGTCCGTCGCCGGGAACGACGTTGTTCACGAGCAGCACCGTGGTCGGCCGGTACTGGCCGCTCAGGAGCGCTACCGCGCCGATCCAGAGCACCGCCGGCACAGCGAGCTGGGCAGCGCTGCGCCCGAGCGACCGGACTCTCGACAGCCCGGGAACGGATGCCAGTTGGAAGCGGGCCAGGTTGTAGCCCGCCACGGCGAGGAGCAGGTGCGCACCACCTTGCAGCACGAACAGGTCGGCGTGGGTGCCGACGATGAGCACGATCGCGACCGCCCGCAGCGCTGCCGGCGTTTCGAGGCGCGCGAGAAGGGGAACACGGGAACGCTTGCGCGCACCGACGGGTGTCTGCGCGGCATCCGCCGGCCCCGTCGCGACCGCAATCGATTCACCGTCGGCCGCTTCTGTGGCGAACGCCGCTAACTCCCGCACGGACCGAGTCGGCCAGTCGCGGGGCAAGGTTCCGAGCATCGCCTCAAGCCGAAGTGACACCTCGATGTAGCTCAGCGAATCGCCTCCGAGCCCTGCGAACGAGTCGTTCAGGCTTACCTCAGGGCGGGAGAGCAGGGCCGAGAAGAGCTCGCTGACCGCTTCCGCCGACGCTCCGGCCGCCTGAGCCGCCGACTCACCGGGCGTCTGGCGCTGCACGGGGGCGGCGCGATCCTGAAGTGCGGCGAACCGCACAAGCGCCGCGGTGTCCGGCTTCCCGCTGGAAGTTCGTGGAAACTCCTGCACCGCATACGTGCCGATGGCGTGCACCGGCAAGCCAAGAAGCGCGGCGGCGCGTTCCTGTGCCCGTCGCGCTGTGCGATCGGAGGTGGCGAAAAGGAGCAGGCGTTCATCCGCGTTCGCGACGCGTACGGCGATGCCCTCGTCGGCGAGGAGCCGCTCAACGCGGTCGAGGTCGACCCGCAACCCGAAGATCTTGACGAAGCGACTCATCCGACCGACGATCTCGTACAGCCCATCATCCCGGCGCCGAGCAAGATCCCCGGTCCGCAATTCGTGAACGGTGCGACCGAGTTCGAAATCCGCAGGTGTCTCGGCGTAGCCGAGCATCACATTCGGTCCCTGATAGACGAGTTCACCGTGACTTCCGTCCGGAGCATCCGTACCGCGCACGTCGATGCGGAAGCGGCCACCGGGAATGGGTCGGCCGATGGCCCCGGCAGAGGTGGCGATCCGCTCAGGAGGCAAGTACGCCATCCGCGCTGTGGCCTCCGTCTGGCCATACATGACGAAAAATTCGAATCCGCGTTCCCGGCCGATCCGGGCGAAACGATGCACGGTTTCGGGAGCAAGGCGCCCGCCCGCCTGGGTCACGTAACGCAGGCTCGGGACGGGGTGATCGGCGAAGCCGCTCGCCTCGAGCAGTTCGAAGGTGTGGGGTACACCGGCGAACGAGGTGACCCGATGGGCGGATGCTTCGTGCCAGAATTCCTCGTCGGTGACCGACCGCTCGGTCAGCATGACGCTGGCACCGGAGAGTAGGTGACTGTTCACCACCGACAGTCCGTAGCAGTACTGCAGCGGCAACGTGGTCGCCGCCCGGTCGCCGGGTTCGAGGCGCAGATATTCCGCGATGGATGCGGCGTTGCTGCGCAGGTTGTCGAAGGAGAGGCGCACGAGTTTTGGGGACCCGGTCGACCCAGACGTACTGGCGAGCAGCGCCAGGTCAGGGTTAAAGGTGTGGCGACTGCCCGTGTGGCGTTCATCGAGGATCCAACCCGATGGGCCGTTGTGGGCGACGACGTCCGGGTTGAACCGCTTGGTCAAGGCGGCTCTGGCGGCCACGCTCGCCTCGTCATCACCGTCTGCGACGAACAGCACCGGGTGCGCTCCCTCGAGTGCGGCCAGGTAGGTGACAATGGGCTCCAGCGTGTTGGAGGCGGCGATCATCACGAGGCGACGGGTCTCGCCGAGTTCGGCGGTGCGTTCGCGAACCCGACGGGAGAGTTCGGCGTAGTGGATCGTCGACCCCTCGACGACGAGTGCCGCAGCATCGGGAAGGCCGCCGAGGAGGGAAAGACCGCGAGCAGAGGCGATCGAGAGCATGGTTGAGGAATTCCTTCGGCGGGAGGCGGACGTACTGCTTCGGGCTTAGGTAAGCATAACCTAACCGAGTTCAGTGTCGCTTCTCCCCCGCTCCACCGGTCAGCACCAGAATCCGGTGAGATGACCGGCGGGTCGGGGTTCCGCGGGCCCGAGCCGGACGATCAACCGCCGTGACGGGGGCAGGCGTATTCGATCTGCTCGTCCGCGTCAGGTCGTCCGGCCGACGTCCTGTCGTTCAGCGTCCACAGAGTCTCGACCGTCCCGAAGTGCCGCGTGTCCTGACCCGGATCGGCGGGCTCGAACAGCGGTTCAGATGCCGGCTGAACCGGCACTACACAGAGCCAACGCGCATTTTGTGTGACGAGCACAGCGTGGCGAGAGGAGCGGATGCGGGGAGATTTCAGCGGCTGATGGCGAAGGTGTCCAGGATGCCGCCTTCCTGGTCAATGGCCCGTCCGACGAGCTTTTCGCGGTCGGCCTGCAGATCGAGGTAGTGCAGAGTGGAGGTACTGACCGACGTGAAGTCCGCTCTTCCAGCCGGGCGGAGCGTTGCGCCGGCACCGGAGACGATGTAGGTGACACCGTCTTGCGGTAGGGAGCGCTGGTAGTCGTGGTCGTGTCCAGCCAGGACGAGTGGAACTTTGAACTCAGCGAAGAGTGGACACCATCTCTCCCGAACAGCCATGTCAGACCCATGCTGACCGGCGGAGTAGGGGGGGTGGTGCATGGCCACGATCGTCCAGGTGCCTTTGGGCACCCGCTCGCTGAGGGTGCTGCGCAGCCATTCCTGCTGCTCGTCGTTCTCCACCTGGTTCGAGTCAAGGACGATGACTCTCACCGATCCCACCATTTCGGTGTACCACGACTCGTCATGATCCAGCGCTTCGAGGATCTCCTTCTGCTCCCCGTCCTGGTAGTCGTGGTTACCGAGGACAGGGAGGAGCCGGGCTCCGGCACTGGTGATTGACGCAAACGGAGTTGTGATTCGCTCGTCGACCAATGCAGAGTCGCCGGTGTCATAGATGAGATCCCCCAGCAGAAGAAGTGCGTCGTATGAGTCGCGCTGACTCTGCATTCGCATTTGTTCTGCTGTGGCGAACACCGCGGGAGCGCCGGTTCCCGTGTCCCCCGCTATGGCAAAGCGAGTCATGGTTTCTGTGACCGGGGCGACCGAGTCTCCATCGGTCGTCGGGGGTGGGGCGAGAAGCGCCGGTCCGCCGATACCGATCGCAACAGCAAGGACTGCAACACTGATAACGAGGATCGTCGTTTGTCGCGAGGGCTGAACTGGCATCGGGGCTCCCAACGTAATCGTCCTCGCAGCGTCTCAGCTGTTGCCTTTTCTTACCCACCGCAAGGGTCGCGCCGATTCAGACTGCTGTCAACTGATCTCAGATACCTGACGCCGGATGCCTTCGACCGGTCGCGCTGCTCTCTCACCCCAGAGCGACACGGACCCAAGCTAACGATAGCGCGACGGCCGCCATCATGATGAGGAAATCTCAACCGGGCACCGCGGCGGCCGGGCAGCGCGGCGGCGTGACGGCGGACCTGATCGCAATCGCCT
>NZ_JAODMP010000097.1 GCF_025464835.1 Mycetocola sp.
GCGACGGCGACGCTGACTGCTCTCGGTTCCCATGCTTGCGGACGGAATCGGGGCGGCGCTTGTTCGGCGGTGTGGACACATGGCGTCCCAGCGATCTCAGCAAGGCGGACCATCGAGATCGCCGAGACCACCACGTCGTTCGTCGTCACCTCCGTGTGCACCGGCCACAGGGAGGGGTCCACGGGATCGGGGAGCGACGCCCGAAGCGTCGGCATGATCGCAGTCAAAGTCACGACGACCAGCCTCACGCGCCGTCTCCTCGGCGGGAGGCGTCCTCATGGTTTCCAGACGCCGAACGGCGGAGTCCTCACCGTCCGCTCACGATGACCAGCCGATCGAGGCCGCCGCTCCCGGACCGGGCCCGCTCGTTCGGGGAGCGGAGCGGAGCGGGTCGGAGCCGGGCGGGGCGGGTCGGGTCGGGATGGGACGCGCCGCGGCGCCCCGAGGTGCTTCTCAGTGGGCCCTGCCGGGATCGAACCGACGACATCCACGGTGTAAACGTGGCGCTCTACCAGCTGAGCTAAAGGCCCTTCCTGCCCGAAGGCAGCAGTTCATATTACACGGGTTCAGACCGGCTGGCGCTGCAGCTCATCGAGCGCGGCCCGGTACGCGGCAAGCGGACGAACCTCACCCGGTGCTGTGATGAAACTGGCTCGGATGATGCCGTCGGTGTCGATGAGGAACGTGGCACGGTTCGCGAACCCGGTCTCGGGGAGGAACACGCCGTACTCCTTGCTCACCTGGCCGTGCGGCCAGAAATCGGCCAGAAGCGTGAAGTCGTAGCCCTCCTGCTCTGCCCACGCGCGGAGGGTGAACTTGGAATCCACCGAGATTCCGATCAGCTCGACGTCGGCGTCCTTGAAGAGGGCGAGGTTGTCGCGCAACTCACAAAGTTCGCTCGTGCACCGTCCAGAGAAGGCGAGCGGGAAGAAGACGAGGGCCACAGCGCGCTTGCCGTGGAAACTTCCGAGCTGAATGAGCTCGCCGAACTGGTTCTGGAGCGCGAAGTCGGGAGCTCGGGTGTCGTTCTCCAGGGCCATGGGACTCGTCCTTTCAGGCGGGTTGCCTGCATACGGGGGGCGCCGGGATCGGCGCATCGGGCAAATCCACATGCTAGACCTCCGGCCCGTGCGTTCCAAGGCAAACGGCTGGGATGTCGCCTATCGCCCGATCGAGTCGCTAGGCTGAGGGGTGGTGCCAGCACGGTTCGAACCCGACCAGACTGACAATTTGCACCGTGAGAATCAGGCACGATCTGCCCATACAGAAAGGTCGACGGTGACTGTAAACGACCAGGACCCCTACTCGGTGAACAACTTCGACAAAGACCCCGAAGAGACCGCCGAGTGGCAGGAGTCACTCGATCAGCTCGTCGCAACACACGGTCACGGCCGCGCCCGCGAGATCATGCTGAGCCTGCTCAAGCGCTCGCGTGAGCTCCACCTCGGCGTGCCGATGGTCCCGACCACCGACTACATCAACACGATCGCGCCGGAGAACGAACCCGAATTCCCCGGCGACGAAGACATCGAACGGCGCTACCGTGCCTGGATCCGCTGGAATGCCGCGGTCACCGTGCACCGTGGTCAGCGTCCTGGGATCGGTGTCGGCGGGCACATCTCGACCTACGCTTCCTCCGCTGCTCTCTACGAAGTCGGTTTCAACCACTTCTTCCGCGGCCAGGACCACCCAGGCGGCGGCGACCAGATCTTCATTCAGGGCCATGCCTCCCCAGGCACCTATGCCCGCGCGTTCCTCGAGGGCCGGTTGTCGACCGACCAGCTGGACGGGTTCCGCCAGGAGAAGTCACACGGAGCGAACGGCATCTCGTCGTACCCGCACCCGCGGCTCATGCCGGAGTTCTGGCAGTTCCCGACCGTGTCGATGGGCCTTGGCCCGATCAATGCGATCTATCAGGCACAACTCAACCGGTACCTGACCAACCGTGGTATCAAGGACGCCAGCGACCAGCAGGTCTGGGCGTTCCTCGGCGACGGCGAGATGGACGAGGTCGAGAGCCGCGGACAGCTGCAGGTCGCAGCCAACGAAGGACTCGACAACCTCAACTTCATCATCAACTGCAACCTGCAACGGCTGGACGGGCCGGTCCGCGGCAATGGCAAGATCATCCAGGAGCTTGAAAGCTTCTTCCGTGGTGCCGGCTGGAACGTCATCAAGGTCGTCTGGGGCCGCGAGTGGGATGACCTGCTCGCCAAGGACGACAGCGGTGCTCTCCTCAACCTGATGAACGTCACTCCTGACGGTGACTACCAGACGTACAAGGCTGAGAGCGGCGCATTCGTGCGGGAGCACTTCTTCGGCCGGGACGAGCGCGCCCTGAAACTCGTCGAGAACTACACAGACGAGCAAATCTGGAACCTCAAGCGCGGCGGACACGACTATCGCAAGGTCTACGCGGCGTTCAAGGCCGCGTCCGAGCACAAGGGCCAGCCCACGGTCATCCTCGCGAAGACGGTCAAGGGCTACGGTCTGGGTCCGTCGTTCGAGGGACGCAACGCGACCCACCAGATGAAGAAGATGACGCTCGACAACCTGAAGACGTTCCGTGACGAGATGCGCATCCCGTTCACCGACGCTCAGCTCGAAGAGAACCCGTACCTGCCGCCGTACTACCACCCTGGCGACTCGGATGAGGCAATTCAGTACCTCCACGAACGCCGCAAGGCTCTCGGCGGCTACGTACCGGAGCGCCGTTCGAAGTACACCCAGTTGAACCTGCCGGACGCGTCGACGTATGCGATCGCGAAGAAGGGCTCGGGCACCCAGGAGATCGCCACCACCATGGCGTTCGTCCGGTTGCTCAAGGACCTCATCCGGTCCAAGGACTTCGGCAACCGCATCGTGCCGATCATCCCCGACGAGGCCCGCACGTTCGGCATCGACGCGTTCTTCCCGACCGCGAAGATCTACAACCCCAACGGGCAGCACTACACCTCCGTCGACCGTGAACTGTTGCTCGCGTACAAGGAAAGCCCGCAGGGCCAGATCCTGCACGTCGGCATCAACGAGGCCGGCGGGGCTGCTGCGTTCACTAACATCGGAACGTCATATTCGACCCAGGGTGAACCGCTCATCCCGATCTACGTCTTCTACTCGATGTTCGGGTACCAGCGCACCGGCGATGCCTTCTGGGCAGCCGGCGACCAGATGACGCGCGGCTTCATCATCGGCGCCACCGCTGGTCGCACGACCCTCACCGGTGAAGGTTTGCAGCACGCCGACGGCCACTCGGCGCTGCTCGCGTCGACGAACCCGGCAACGGTCACGTACGACCCGGCGTACGGCTACGAGATCGGGCACATCATGCGCACCGGCCTCGAGCGCATGTATGGCGGCGAGCACGAAGACCCCAACGTGATGTACTACATCACCGTCTACAACGAGCCGATCGTGCAGCCGGCTGAGCCCGAGAACCTCGACGTCGACGGGCTGGTCCACGGCATTTACAAGCTCAAGGATTCACAGGCGTCCGGCCCGAAGGCGCAGTTGCTCGCCTCCGGTGTGGCAGTCCCGTGGGCTCTCGAAGCGCAGGAACTCCTCGAGAAGGACTGGGGCGTGTCCGCCGATGTCTGGTCGGTCACCTCATGGACCGAGCTGCGCCGCGAGGGCATCAAGGCCGAGGAACACAACTTCCTCAACCCGGATGCCGAGAAGAAGGTTCCGTACGTCACGGCGAAGCTGCAGGAGGCGAACGGTCCGTTCGTTGCCGTCTCAGACTTCATGCATGCTGTGCCAGACCAGATCCGGCAGTTCGTGCCTGGCGACTTCGCGACGCTCGGCGCCGACGGTTTCGGCTTCTCGGACACCCGTGCAGCAGCACGGCGGTTCTTCAAGATCGACGGGCCGTCCATGGTGGTCCGTGCGCTCGAGATGCTCGCCGATCGTGGCGAGATCGACCGTTCGGTGCCCACGCAGGCGATCGACAAGTACAAGCTGCACGACGTCAACGCGGGGACCACCGGCAACGCCGGTGGTGAGAGCTAGAACATCAGCTCCGCGCTCGTGCCACGTTCGAAGAGTGATACCCTCGCCTGGCTGCGCAGGCTTTCGGGCGAACTCGCTACGACAACACTGAAGAAGCTCGAAGACACGCTGCCCTGGTACGCAGAAATGCCACCAGGGCGGCGGTCGGCGGTCGGCCTGGTCGCCCAGGCCGGCATCGCTTCGTTCATCGCCTGGTTCGACGATCCCAAATCGACGCCATGGATCGCAGCGGATGTCTTCGGAGCTGCGCCGCGCGAACTCCTGCGTTCGGTGAGCCTGCAGCAGACGCTCCAGCTCATCCGGGTCACCGTCGAGGTCGTCGAAGCACGATTGAAGGACGGGGGCGCTGAGGATCTTCGTGAGGGCATCCTCCTGTACTCGCGGGAGATCGCCTTCGCAGCTGCCGACGTCTACGCACGCGCCGCGGAAGCCCGCGGTCTGTGGGACGCACGCCTCGAAGCACTCGTCGTCGACTCGATCCTGTCGGGTGAGGCAGACGACGAGCTGCCGAGCCGGATCGCCGCCCTCGGCTGGCACGGCCACGGTGAGGTGGCTGTCCTGGTCGGAACCACACCGCCGCAGCTCGACGTCGACCAACTGCGCCGTACGGCCAGGCATATGGCCGCAGACGTGCTGATCGGCGTGCAAGGTGGTCGTCTCGTGCTGGTGATCGGTCGCGCGGAGACCTCGCACGGCGTCGACGACGAGGAAATCGGCACTGCGGCCTCCCTGAGCTTCGTGGAGATCGCCACCCAGCTCGAACCCGGCTTCGGTTCCGGGTATCTCGTGCTCGGCCACGCGGTCCCGACGCTCGTCGAAGCATCCAAGAGCGCCCGCGCGGCTCTCGCCGGCTTCGCCGTCGCCCGCGCCTGGCGTCACGCCCCCCGCCCGGTGCAGGCCGATGATCTCCTGCCCGAGCGGGCACTCGCCGGCGATGCCCTCGCCCGCACGACCCTCATCGAACGGATCTACCGCCCGTTGCAGGCGCACTCCACAGAATTGGTCACAACGCTGTGGTGCTACCTCGACAATGGACGGTCCCTCGAGGCGACCGCCCGTGAGTTGTTCGTGCACCCCAACACGGTGCGTTACCGGCTCAAACGGGTGTCGGATGTGATCGGCTGGGACGCGACCGGCGCTCGAGAAGCGCTGATTCTGCAGTCCGCGCTCATCCTCGGCTCCATCGCCGAACCGGATCCCGTCAAGCGGCGTCGCTGACGTGCACCCCGCGTGCCCTGTGTGACATGCACAAGGGAACCTGCCATTCTTGTGTGATGATCCACACCCGCATCGCAACCGTGATTGGCAGACTTGTAGCGTGATTGTTCTCGTATGCCCAGGCCAGGGCTCCCAGACGCCCGGTTTCCTTTCTCCGTGGCTTGATGACCCGGCCAACCGGAGGTTGCTTGAGCAGTACTCGGAGGTCGCCGGTCTGGACCTCGTCGCCCATGGCACGACGTCGGACGCCGACACCATCCGTGACACCAGGGTTGCCCAGCCTCTCATCGTCGCCGCCGGTCTGCTCGCCCTTCGGGCTCTGACGGCCCACGCAGACCTGCCCGCAGCCACGGCCATTGCTGGTCACTCGGTCGGGGAGATCACCGCCGCGGTCGGCGCTGGGATCTTCGATGAAATCACCGCCATGCGCTTCGTAGCGGCCCGCGCAACCGCGATGGCCGCCGCTGCGGCTGCAGTTCCGACCGGCATGAGTGCCGTTCTCGGCGGCGATGAGGATGCGCTCCTCGCCCGGCTCGAGGAACTCGGACTTCAGCCGGCCAACTTCAACGGCGGTGGGCAGATCGTCGTCGCCGGAACTCTCGATGCTCTCGCCGAGCTCAGCGCCGCTCCGCCCGCCGGGGCGCGGGTACTCCCCCTCCAGGTCGCCGGGGCGTTCCACACCCGATATATGGAAGCCGCGCGCACCACGCTTGCCTCGACCGCCGAATCGGTGCAGGCATCCGACCCGGTTCGCATTCTCTGGACCAACGCGGACGGCACGGTTGTCGGCTCCGGCTCCCGGTTCGTCGAGCTTCTCGTCGGACAGGTCGCTTCCCCCGTCCGCTGGGATCTGACGATGGCCGGAATGCAGTCCGTCGGCGTCACCGGCATCATCGAACTCGCGCCGGCCGGCGCCCTCACCGGACTGGCACGCCGCGGTCTCAAGGGCGTCCCGGCGGTCGGCATCAAAACGCCTGACGACATCCCGGCCGCCGTCGAGCTGCTCGCAGCGTGACCGACGACCGTATTCGCCCTACTTCCACGCCAAACGAGAGAGACGCATTGACAACACCTATTCTGCGGCAGTCCCAGGGGCCGGCCTTCACCCGCATCCTCGGGTTCGGAGCAGCACGCGGCGACATCTCCGTCCCCAACGACGACCTCGTCGGGCCGATCGACTCATCCGACGAGTGGATCCGCCAGCGCACCGGAATCATCACCCGCACGCGTGCCAGCCAGGACCTTCTCGCTGTGGACCTGGCGACGGATGCCGCTAAGGAGGCGATTGCGGTGTCAGGGGTGGACCCTGCCCTCATCGACGCCGTCATCATCGCGACGATCAGCAACATCCAGCAGACCCCGTCCATGGCTGCTGTCGTGGCCGACCGGGTCGGGTCGAACCCGGCGGCCGCCTATGACGTGAACGCCGCCTGTGCCGGCTATCCGTACGCGATCGCCCAGGCCGACGCGCTGATCCGTTCCGGAGCCGCCACCTATGCGCTGGTCATCGGGGCGGAGAAACTCTCCGACATCGTCGATCCGACCGACCGGTCCATCTCCTTCCTTCTCGGGGACGGCGCCGGCGCTTGCGTGGTCGGGCCAAGCGAATACCCCGGTATCGCGCCCACCGTCTGGGGTTCCGACGGCTCCAAAGCCGGAGCAGTCGCTATGAACGCAACCCTCCAGGAGTATCGTCGCGGCGAAGCCGAATGGCCGACGCTCCGCCAGGAGGGACAGACAGTGTTCCGCTGGGCAGTGTGGGACATGGCGAAGGTAGCCAAGCAGGCCCTCGAGGCCGCCGGCATCACGGCGGATCAGCTCGCCGCCTTCATCCCCCACCAGGCGAACATGCGCATCATCGACGAATTCGCGAAGCAGCTGCAGCTGCCCGCGACCGTCGTCATCGCCCGCGACATCGAAACAACAGGCAACACGTCCGCCGCATCCATTCCGCTGGCCGCACATCGCCTGCTGCAGGAACACCCGGAACTCAGCGGTGGCCTTGCCCTCCAGATCGGCTTCGGCGCCGGGCTCGTGTTTGCGGCTCAGGTCGTCGTCCTGCCCTAAGAATTACCCGCTCGGCGCGCGAATCTCGTGCTGCCCACCCCAATAGACTGTTTCACGGTCAATCGATACTCAAGGAGAAAACACCATGGCACTGTCCACCGAAGAAGTCCTCGCCGGTCTGGCTGAACTCGTCAACGACGAGACAGGCATCGCCGCAGACACCGTCGAGCTCGACAAGTCCTTCACGGATGACCTCGACATCGACTCGATCTCGATGATGACGATCGTCGTCAACGCTGAAGAGAAGTTCGACGTCAAGATCCCCGACGAAGAGGTCAAGAACCTCAAGACGGTCGGCGACGCCGTCGACTTCATCGTCAAGGCGCAGGCCTAACCCGTTTCAGCGACGTGCGGGAGACCGGATCGAGCACTGCCCGGTCTCGTCTCCCGCCCTCGCGGACGTGCCATTCCCCTTTGAATCGCTGACCAGCACCAGGAGAGTTCCACGCATGACCAAGAAAATCGTCGTCACCGGTATCGGTGCCAGTTCGCCCCTGGGCGGAACCGCCGTGGAATCCTGGAAGGCACTGCTCGCAGGGGAATCAGGCATCCGGTCCCTCGAACACGACTGGGTCGCTGAACACAACCTTCCGGTGACCTTCGCCGGTGAAGCCAAAGTACGCCCGTCCGAGGTCCTCGAGCGCCAGGAGGTCAAGCGTCTGGACCCATCCAGCCAGTTCGCGCTGGTCTCTGCCCGCGAAGCATGGGCGGATGCCGGGTCCCCCGATGTCGACCCGCTCCGTGTCGGCGTCGACTACTCCACCGGCATCGGTGGTCTCTGGACGCTGCTCGACGCCTGGGACACCCTCAAGGAGAAGGGCCCGCGCCGGGTCCTCCCGATGACGATCCCGATGCTGATGCCCAACGCCGCCTCAGCTGCGATCAGCATGTCCATCCCCTCACGCGCATATTCCCGCACCGATGTCTCCGCGTGCGCCTCGAGCACCGAAGCGATCGCGAACGCCTACGAACACCTGCAGGCCGGCCTAGCCGACGTGGTCATCGCCGGCGGCACGGAGTCTGTCGTCCACCCGCTGCCCATCGCTGCGTTCTCGGCCATGCAGGCGTTGTCGCGTCGGAACGATTCCCCGGAATCGGCATCCCGGCCATACGATGTGTCCCGTGACGGCTTCGTGCTCGGCGAAGGTGCCGCGTCGATCGTGCTGGAGACGGAAGAGCACGCCCTGGCCCGCGGCGCCCGCATCTACGCGGAACTGGCCGGCGGTGCGGTGACGAGCGACTCGTACCACATCACCGCTCCGGACCCGGAGGGGTCAGCCGCAGCGCGGGCCATGCTCGGAGCTGTCGAGCAAGCCGGTGCAAGCCTGACCGATGTGCTGCACGTCAATGCCCACGCCACGAGCACCCCGGTCGGCGACATCGCCGAGTACAACGCGCTCCTGCGGGTGTTCGGCGACCACCTGCCCAACATCGCGGTGTCGGCGACGAAGGCTGCCACCGGTCATCTCCTCGGAGGCACGGGTGCCCTCGAAGCGATCTTCACGATCCTGGCGCTGCACGAGCGCACCGCTCCCCCGACGATCAACCTCGACGTGCAGGATCCGGCGATTCCCCTCGACGTCGTCACCGCCCCCCGGGACCTGGGCTCAGGGGACCTGCTCGCGCTCAGCAACTCCTTCGGGTTCGGCGGGCACAACGCCGTCGTCGCCTTCCGGAGTTACTGAGCTGAAGAACAGAACCCCCGGCGGAGAATCCGTCGGGGGTTCTTCTGTATCCAGGACCCCACGGTTTCAGCCGCGAACCGACCGGGAAGTCACCAACCGGAGCGCGTGGGGCCACGCGTGTGATCCTGGTGTTCTGCTGTGCCTGAGTTCAGCCCACCTTGTGGAGCCAGACGACGGATGAATCGTCGGAGGCGTGCCTGAACGGTTCGAGTTCGTCGTCCCAGGCCTGGCCGAGAGCGATCCGCAGTTCGCGGTGGAGCTCGTCCGCGTTGTTGCCCGCCACCTCCATGGCGTAACGGACCCGGTCCTCCGGAACGACGACATTGCCGGCGGTGTCGGTCTGGGCGAAGAAAATGCCCAGGTCGGGTGTGTGCAACCAACGGCCGCCATCCGAGCCGGGAGTCGGATCCTCGGTCACTTCGAACCGGAGGTGCTCCCAGCCGCGCAGGGCCGAGGCGAGAGCAGCTCCCATCCCCTGGTAGCCCTCCCAGTAGAACTCGGCCCGCTGGGATCCTTTGAGCACCGGCTGGTCCTCCCAGTCGAAATTCACGGCGCGTCCGAGAGCACGCCCCGCTGCCCATTCAACGTGCGGGCAGAGCGCGCGCGGAGAGGAGTGAATAAGAATCACCCCTCGTGCGACTGATGCCACCATGTTCTCCTCCATCTCCTGTGGTACGTCTTCCCCAACGACCATGGAGATGCTCGAGTGCTGCAGCATCGTATGAAATTGTCGGCGCTAAGGCCGTTGCGATCATTATGCCCCAGTCAGCGGCCACATCACAACGGCGAAATCACAGCGTTGTGGTCAGTCGCCGGGACCGACTGCTGAGCTATACCCGGTAGACTTCAAACCCGCGACGATTCACGGAGGTGCCATGGCGGTCAAAGACGGCATCCTCGCGATCCTCTCCCTCGGTCCCGGATACGGCCTGGCGCTCAGGGACGAGCTCGTCATCCGGGCGCCCCATCGTGCCGGCCTCAACGTCGGGCAGGTCTACAGCACTCTGGACCGCCTCGGCAGGGCCGGTCTCATCTCGTCGGGCACGACGACCGATGACAACCTGCCGCTGTACGCGCTCACATCCACCGGATCAGAGGCGGTAAATCAGTGGCTCGACGTTCCGACCGCCCCTGACCCGCGTACCTGGGCTGATCTGCTCGATCAGGTTCTCATCGGCGCGAGCCTGCCCGATGCGGACTGGCCCACGCTTCTCGACCGGCATGAGTTCGCCTGGCGCTCCTTCCTCACGACGCCCGCCGAGGACGGCGCTCTGCGCTCCGCCGTCACCGCCTCCGCTTCCCGGCTCTGGGCAGAGGCGGCACTGGCGTGGCTCGCTGAGACGCGAGCGGCGTTCACCGTCACCGATCCCGGCCTTCCGCTACGCGGCATCCGTCCGCAGCGAGGGCGGCGGCCGCAACCGGCGCCGCCGTCGATGGCTTGAGCTACACGGGCAACGGCGATACGCTGCCCGGCATGCGTGAGATTTTCACCCTGGGTCATTCGACGCACCCGATCGAAGAGTTCGCCGCGTTGCTGGGAGCCCACGGAGTAAGCGTGGTCGTCGACATCCGGACCATTCCGCGTTCCCGCCACAATCCGCAGTTCGGTGAGGAAGAACTCAAAGTCAGCCTGCCGGAATTCGGCATCGGTTACCGTCGGCTCGAGGCGCTCGGGGGTCTTCGCCGCACCACGGCCGACTCGGTCAACACCGGCTGGAAGAACACCTCGTTCCGCGGGTATGCCGACTACATGCAGACCGGCGCCTTCCAGGATGGCATCGATGAACTGCTGCGTCTCGCCGACGGGCAAACGGTCGCGATCATGTGTGCGGAGGCTGTCCCATGGCGCTGTCACCGTTCGCTAGTCGGTGATGCGTTGCTGGTGCGTGGCGCATCGGTGACCGACATCTACAGCGTCTCGTCGGCGAAGCCGCATACGCTGACCCGATTCGCGCACGTGGACGGAACCACCATCACGTACCCGCCGATCCCGGAACCGGTGTAGTCGATGCCCGCGCGCGGAGGAGCCCGCCAGGTGGTCGAGGTCGACGGCAGGAGAATCACCGTCACCAACCTCGACAAGGTCATGTACCCGGCAACCGGGACCACGAAGGCCGACGTTCTCCGGTATTACGCGGAGATCGCCGATGTGATGGTTCCATACACGGCGAACCGGCCGGCCACGCGAAAACGGTGGGTCCACGGAGTCGGAACGGCGGAGCACCCAGGCGACGTCTTCTATCAGAAGAACCTCGATGAATCCGCACCCGGTTGGCTGGCGAGGCGGTCGATCGAGCACAGTGGCGGGCCGAACGAGTATCCGCTCGTGAACGACCGGGCGACACTCGTCTGGCTTGCGCAGATGTCCGCACTCGAGATCCACGTGCCGCAATGGCGATTCGAACGCACCGGCAGCCGCCGCAAACCGGACCGGCTCGTGCTGGACCTCGACCCGGGCGATGGAGTGGGGCTCGTCGAGTGCGCAGAGGTCGCCCGGCTGGCCCGCGAGATCCTGACCGACATGGGGCTGGAGCCGCTCCCTGTCACGAGCGGGAGCAAGGGCATCCACCTGTACGCGCCGCTCGACGGCCGGTGGACGTCGGACCAGGTTTCGCCCGTCGCCCACGAGCTGGCCCGCGCCCTCGAGGCGGACCATAAAGACCTCATCGTCAGCGACATGAAGAAGTCGCTGCGAACCGGCAAGGTGCTCGTCGACTGGAGCCAGAACAACCAGGCGAAGACCACGATAGCGCCGTACTCGCTGCGCGGCAGGCTGACGCCGATGGTGGCCGCTCCACGCACCTGGCAGGAACTTGCCTCCCCGTCGCTGCAGCAGCTCGGCTTCGAGGAGGTGCTCGCCCGCGTGGCGGAGCAGGGCGACATCCTCTCCCCGCTGCTGGCCTCACGCGATGCGGGGCTCGAGCCGACGCCGAGCCACCTGGCGAGCTTCGAGGCGACCCCCGCCTCACGGGACCGCCTTGCCAAGTACCGCAGCATGCGCGACGGATCGAAGACGCCTGAGCCGGTTCCGGATGCGGTCGCGCCGCTGTCGAGCGGCAACGCCTTCGTGATCCAGGAGCACCATGCCAGGCGGCTGCACTACGACTTCCGTCTGGAACACGAGGGGGTGCTGGTGTCCTGGGCGGTTCCCAAAGGTCCACCGCTGGATGGCGCCGAAAACCACCTCGCCGTACAGACGGAGGATCATCCGCTCGAGTACGGCACGTTCGAAGGAACCATCCCGAAGGGCGAATACGGCGCGGGAGAAGTCACCGTCTGGGACTCCGGCAGCTTCGAACTGGAGAAGTGGCGCGAGGGCAAGGAAGTCATCGCAACGCTGACGGGTCAGCCGGGCGGAGGCCTCGGCGGGGTGCCCCGGACGTACGCTCTGATTCACACGAGCCGGCCAGGCGCCGAGAACAACTGGCTAATCCACCTCATGGACGGCACGGCGAAGAAGTCGGGATCGAAACGGCGCCGAGCCCCGGTGACATCACTTCCGTCCTTCGCCGCTGCAGAGACAATCCCGATCTCCCGGCCGCTGCGCTCCCCCATGCTCGCGACCAACGGCACAGTCGCCGACCTTGACGCCGATGAAGACTGGGCGCTCGAGATGAAATGGGACGGATACCGTGCCGTCGCCTACCTCGACGGCGATGATGTGTGGCTGATCAGCCGGAATGGAAAGGATCTCACGACGACCTTCCCGGAGCTGGTGAAGCCGCTCAGGGAGGCGGTGAAGCCGAAGTCTGCGGTGCTGGATGGCGAGATCGTCGCGCTTGACCGGAAAGGCCGCCCGAACTTCGGATTCCTCCAGTCCCGCGCGGGGCTGACCGAGGAGGAGTCCGCTGCCCGCTCGGCAAGCATTGAACTGATGCTCTTCGACCTGCTCGAACTGGACGGACACGACATCACGGCGGACGACTACGACGTCCGCCGCGCGGCCCTGTCCGCGAGCGTGACGGGGGCCGGGCCGGTGCATGTTCCGGAGGAGTTCGATGGCGACATCGAGGCGGCCCTCGCGTCGAGCACGTCCCGCGGCCTCGAGGGCGTCATCGCGAAGGTGCGGGATAGCCGGTACACGGAGGGACGGCGGTCTCGCGCGTGGATCAAGCTCAAGCATCAGCGAACCCAGGAAGTGGTGGTGGTCGGCTGGCGCCCGGGAACCGGTTCCGCAGCCGGTGGTATCGGTTCGCTGGTCCTCGGAATCCCGGATGCCGACGGCATCCGTTACGCGGGCCGCGTCGGCACGGGTTTCTCCGACGCGGAGCGCCGTGCGATGCTCGCCCGTTTGCGGAAGATGTCGCGGAAGTCTCCCCCGGTGCACGACGCCCCGCGCGATGAACTGCTGCACGCGCAGTGGGTCGAGCCGGAGCTCGTCGGAGAAGTGACCTTCATGGAGTGGACGAGCGCGGGGTCGCTTCGCCATTCGTCGTGGCGTGGCTGGCGCCCCGACAAGGCACCGGCGGATGTGCGGATCGAGTGAGGACATCCAGCGGCGGACGTACCCTTGAAACATGCCCAGTTCTCGGTCCAACGCACAACCGGCGTGTGGGGTTCTCGTTGACGGTTGCCGGCCGTGCAGCGAAACGGTCGATGCCGATGCGCCACTCAACCTGTGCCCCAGCCACCTCCAGCTGGCCCACGACTGGGTAGTTGGAGCGAGCGGGGTCACCGACATCCTGCCGACACCCTGCCTGGCCTGCGGCTCCCGCCTCGGAGTCCGTTACCCGTCCGGCTGGCTGTGCGCTGTCTGTGAGTGGAGGGTGGGCGACATCCCGGATGGCGGAACCGTCGAACCCCGCGTCGACGTGGTCTACTACCTCCGATTCGGGGATCGGATCAAGATCGGGACGTCGGTGAATCCCCGCCAGCGTTTCGCTGGCATCCGCCACGATGAACTGCTGGCCTTTGAGCGAGGGAACCGGCTGACCGAGCAGAGACGCCATGCCCAATTCGCCGCTCATCGTCTCGACCGCAGTGAGTGGTTCGCCGCTCACAACGAAATCCTCTCGCACATCGAGGGTCTTCGGGCAGGCGTCGACGACCCGTGGGCGCAGTACGCGCTGTGGCGCAGCCAGCAGGCGGCGCTGCACGGCTGAGCGGGACTGTCCGTAGCGCTGGTGGCGGATGGACAGGGCCAGGGCGAGGTCCCGTTGACATCCCCAGCACCATGAAGTTCTGCTTCTCGCGCACCCCCAGACATCGTCGGTCGTCAGTTCGGCCATGATGTCTTCACAGGTGCTCGCGATCGACCTCAAGTACGGCCCCTGGCCCCGCTGGGGAAACTACCGTCAGCGGTGTGGTGAGACGATAGGGGCGCTGAAACCCGCGAGCATGTCGAGGACCGCTTCGGTGAGAGCATCGTGGATGGTGGAAGCCCAGACACAGTTTCGATGTTCGCGCAGCAGCCAGTCCATGGCGTCGCTCTCGGTCATGCCTACGTCGTCCCAGTTGATGCCGGGGTTCGCGAATGTTGCCGGCAGCTCTGTCTCCGGTGACATCATCACTGCACCGAGGTGAATCGGGTCGTCGGAACCGGGTGACGCCCACAGCAGCTCCGCGTCGCCGTCCCGCTCTTCGTCATGCAGGTGCCACGCGTCTCCCGTGCCGGTCCAGATCTGTGGTTCCGCTTCGCCAGGAGCGGCGACCCTGAACACCAGGAAGTCCTTCTTCGTGAATGTCGCCCACTCGTCCGGGTCGAAGCCCGCCGACGACAACGGCGCGGACGTCGCACCGGCCTCGAAGAGGTCGATAGCGTCGAAGATGTCTTCGTCGATCAATTCCAAGCAGGAGTGGACCTTTCCGGCGAACTCCTCCATCCACAGCAGCAACGCCTTGGTCGTCTTCTCGTCCCACGGCGAGCCATCCAACGGTGGTCCGTCATGACCGCCGACGTGCAGGTGCCAGGCGAGGTCGTCATCGGTGGTCTCCACGTGCATCGCTATGTCCCCGATCTCGATGAACGCGAGCGACACGTCCTCCTCCTCGATCCACCGGGCGTGAAGCCTCGGCCTCGGCAGTGACTCCGGGTACCGCCGCGCAAGCTTCGGCACGTCGGGGATCAGCAGCTCCGCCTCGAGGATGTCTGCGTCGTGTTCGGATGCCATGTGGTTCCCTTTCCGGCATCAATCTTCGCAGCATTGGCACATGCTCGCAGACACCGAAGGTCCTGGTGGTGGCATCCCGTATATTCACCATGCCAGGCGCTCGATCGCCAGGCGCTGAGGCTGTCACGTGATGAGGACCGCAGCCTGGATTCCCTCGATCGTGACGACGTGATGACGCTCACGACCGACGACATCGTTGAGGCCGCGCGCGCCCGCGGTGAGGCTCCGGCGCCGGACCCTGAACCGTCACGATGGTGGCGCCGGCTGACCTACCAGCCGCCAGCCCCCGCTCGACAACGGGGGCTGTCGGGGTTGCTGGAGAGGCTCAGGCGGCGGCAGCTCGCTGCCCGCTCGGCCGGCTGGTGGGCCGGCCAGGGTCGCGCGTCCTAGAGGGCTCCACCTGTGTCGCGGTTCTGATTGAGCAGCGGATCCTCTTGAAGCGTCACGCCCGCTTCCGCGGATGATGCCCCAGGAAGGGTCGGGTCGGGCAGCGCGTCATCGGCAGGCGTCAGTGTGACGTCGGCGTCGACATCCGTTGTGTGCTCGCGGTTCTTCTTGGTCGCGGCGACACCAGCGGCGGCTGCTGCAGCAGCAATTCCGACACCCGCAGCGACCTTGCCCGAGATTCCCGCCTTGCCACTGTCGCCACGTGAATCGGCGGCCGTCTCAATGCCAGGCTCGTCGGAGGTGGTGCCGGTTTCCACCGATCCGCGCCACGCGCCTGTGGCGTAGCCCTCAGATTCGATGAAGGTCTTGAACCGCTCGAGGTCACCCTCTGCCTGGTTCTCGACGACGTTGAGCTTGTCGCCGATCTTCTCAACCAGACCCTCCGGCTCGTATTCGAGGACGAGGTGCACCTGAGTTTGTCCGCCTCCGACGTCCTCGAAGGTCACCGACCCTGCGTTCGTCGCTCCCTCTGTCGCAGCCCACGACACCTTCTTGTCTGGCACCTGTTCGAGGATCTTCGCGTTCCACTGCCGACGGACACCGGCGATCTCCGCGACCCACTTCAAGTTCTCATTGTCGAGTTGCGTGACGGACTTGATTCCGCTCATGAAGTGAGGGAACTCCTCGAACTGGGTCCACTGGTTGTACGCGATGCTGAGCGGGACGTTAACGAGGATGCTTTTTTCAACCTTCGTGCTCATGGCGTCTCCTTCTGTAGGGGTGGTCGTGCGCGGACGCGCACCCATTTGCCACTGTAAGCAAGCAGCGTGAAGACCGGATACCCCCTTGCATTCGCCGACCAAAAGCTGAAGAGGACATCCGTCCCACCGAGGCGTCGCAACAGCGCGCGCATCGAGCAGGATTGCAGCTACGTGCAGGACCTGCTCAACGGCGTTGATTCGAACGACCCGCGGGTCGTTCCACCGGCCGCGTTGGATTGGCTGCCCGACGTGCACCGGTGGCAACTCCAGCGGCACGCCCAACGAGATTAGACCGTGCCGACCCAAGAGCGCAGATCGAGCCGCTGGGGTCTCGTGGCCGCACCAACCGGTATACGCTGTGGATGTTGCCGACCAAAGGATCCGCCGTGTCACACCACAACGATCACTCCTCCAAGGAACACATTCCGGGCCGGGATGAGCCCATCATCCCCGAGCTCGAGGTTGACGAGACCATCGCACCGCGTCCGGAGGAAGAGATCGCCGACGCCGTGCGCGCAGAACCAGACGTCTCGGACCACAGCCGGCATTCCGACTGACGGAACCGCCCGCGTGGAGTGCCCGGGCCGGTACTAAGACGCGCACCCTGCCCGATCGGTTGTCGCTTCCTCGGTCGTGCGGTCTCGCCGACCCGTTCGGAAAGTCCAGAATCTCGCAGGCTCTGGCATGACCCCTTTCTCGGAGTGAGCTTCAGGCGCACTCTGTCGGGGATCCTCCTGAGCAAGATCGTTCTGCACCGTCTTCTCGGCATCCTCATGCCGCGAGTAGCACATCGCCAGCCTCCTTGCGAGTGGAAGTTCGTCAATCGTCCGCCCGTTGGGCTGATTAGTCGACCCTTCCGCAGCCGATTTCACGAGGCTAGTGGCCGCTCCGGTGCCGGGAACTCCTCATGGGTCGACCGAAAGCCCGCGGGTCTACCTTCACCCCCGCAGATGCACCTCGCCCCATCGCGTCCACTCCGTCTGATCAACCGAATCGATCTGCACCATTCATTTCCCGTTAAGGGGCAGGATCAGCGCGACGTTCCGCCGATCGGTCGCCGGCGACTGCGACCCGCACGTCACCGTCGTGCCCGCCTTTCTCCTTGCCGGACGGGAGCACCTTCAGCAGCGGGTGCAGGATGGCCATGACGACGAGGCCCCAGGCGAGACCGAGGACGGCTGAGCACAGGGTGTTCACCAGCCACACCAGGAAGCCGCCCACCACAGGGACCTCAGCGAAAGGTGTCTCGAGCACATGAACCAGGTCATACGGCAGGTGCCAACCGAGGTCATATGCGCCCTGCAGCATGATGTGTCCACCGACCCAGAGCATTGCGATCGTCCCGATGACGGTGATGGCGGTCAGCACCGCGGGCATCCCCTTGACGAGCAGCTTGCCGAAGCGCTGCGAGCCCGCGGAGTCCTTGGTGGTCAGGTGCAGCCCGATGTCGTCCATCTTGACGATGAGTCCGACAGCGCCGTACACGAGTATCGTGATCGCGAACGCAACGACGACCAAGATGATCGCGCGCGCCCACAGGGACTCATCGGCCACTTCGTTCATCGAGATCACCATGATCTCGCAGGACAGGATGAAGTCGGTGGTGATGGCGCCCTTCGTCACCTTGGCTTCGGCCTCGGGGCCCCGTTCAACCGCCGGCGCCTTCTCCCCCTCCGAGGAGTGGCCGCGGAGTTTGTGCCAGACCTTCTCGGCACCCTCGTAGCAGAGGTAGGTTCCGCCCAGCATCAGGATGAATGGGATGACCCACGGGATGAAGGCGCTGATGAGCAGCAGCGCGGGCAGGATGATCAGAAGTTTGTTTCTGAGTGACCCCCAGAAAATCCGCTTGATCATCGGCAGTTCGCGAGACGGGTCCGCCCCGGAAACGTATTGCGGGGTGACGGCGGCATCGTCGATCACCACGCCGGCGGCCTTGACCCCCGCCCGGGCAGCTCCTGCAGCGACGTCGTCCACCGACGCGGCCGCTATACGGGCCAGGGCTGCGACGTCGTCCAGCAGAGCGACGAGACCGCCGCTCACAGATCGCCCCCGTACTGCTCGAGGTTGGACGGCTGAGTGCGAATGCCTCGCGTAATTGGCATACTCGCATTATATGGTGGCGGGCCAGCCCGTCGACGGAGTGGCGGGCGTCAGCTAGCTCCGCGGAATGAGCCGCAACTCGCCCGGGAGATGCCTTCCTGATATCGATGGCGTCTCGTCGCTGCGAACCATAGCTTCTCGGCTACCTTCACTGTCCAGAGCCCCATCCCGGATCAGCGGCAAGCGCTACGCGTCCGTCGCCGATCTCGACCGACAAAGGCAGCGCATCGTTGCTCGGAACGATTCTCCTGACGGGAACTGCTTGGTCACAGTCGAAGACGACGGCCCCTGCGTGAGTGCGTCTCATTCGCTGAGCGTAGCCAGTAAGTACGGCTACTGTCATCAGACCCAAACGGGGACGCGCCGGGTGTGAGTCCCGCCCTAAGCCCCTGCTACCGGATAGTGGAGGATAGCTCCATGTCAGAGCGATTTGAGTGGGTCCCGGATGTCACCCGAGGCGAGTGGCTGCGACCGATGGAGGCTGAGCCGTTCACCAGCATTCTGTCGGTTGTGCCTCGCGGCTTCGAGGCGTACGCGCGCGTGTTTCATCCCGTGGAGCGGGACCGCCCGCGTGATACCAACACCTGGCACGGCGTCGATGTCACGACGCACTTCGACGGAGTCGATGACATCCGGGCATCGCTTGAGACACAACGCGTCACGTGGGCGGAAGTCGCGGCATCCTTCGGTACCACCAGGCACGGTGAGGCGCAGTTCGCTCGACTCGCGCGGCGGGAGTATGGAAATGTCAACGGCACTGTCGACGCAGAAGGCTGGCGGTACAGCGACGCCCCCGAGGGCTGTTTGGACTCCGCGTCGCTTGCCGCAGCGGCCGCCGTTCTCGCCCGCCACACAACAACTCCGGATGCTGGCATCGCGGCGATCTGGGAAGGATGGGGCGACCGGATGGCCGCCGGTCCTCGACTCGATCTGCTCGGAGACACCGGGCGGCACTACATCCTCTTCGAGGCGGGCGCGAATGACTTCGCAGACGCTGCTTGGCCTGACCGTGCACCCTGGGTCGATGAGGACGTGGGGGCGCAGTCACCCAGCATCCTGTGGCCTGACGATCACTCGTGGGTGCTCGCCAGCGAGATCGACTTCGACTCGACGCTCGTGGCAGGAACAGCGGCGCTCATCCGCGAACTTGTGCTGACGCCGAGTCTCGAGGTACTGCCGATTCACATCGGTGCCGATCTGACCTGGGACGGCGACGGTCTCAACCGCAACTACTGACGTCACCACTCGCGATGATTCCACGGAGTTCCAGACCCCGACGTGTCAATCTGTTCCCTCTTCGGCGGACACTTTCGGCGTATCCAGGTCTAGGAGCGCCGTCGACACCATGAACGACGAGGAGGGTGATCGCTACCATGCAGCTTCCCGTATCGCTCAACACGACGTCGGGGGTTTCATTCTCCGTCGGGCGAGCGAGGATGACCTCGTGGGCTCGTAAGCCTGCTGTCCGACGATCCGATCAGCGCCACAAAGGGACACACAATCGACAAAGCCGATCCTCCCTCATACCGCTCTGCTCTCAGGGAACTGTTCGGCGACCGCTCCAACGATCGGCATCGTGAACGTGGTGATAGAAAACCCCTGCGTTCGTGCACGGACAAATCAGTTCACGGCGGTTACTCACGTGGGCCGGTATCGCATGGCGACCGCCCCCGAGCGGAACTCATGGCGTTCCACGAGCTCGAGCTGGATGCGCTCGTGTAGACCGGCGAGCAATGTCGGGCCGTGTCCGGCCAGGACCGGCTGCACTAGGAACTCGTACTCGTCGATCAGTCCCAGATCTGCCAACGCCAGGGGAAGCGTCACGCCACCGACCCAGAGACCCTCGCCTGAGTCCTGCTTGAGCCGCTGAACCGCGTGCGCCAAGTCGCCTTGCAACAGCTCAGCATTCCAATCGACCCCGCTCAGCGTGCTCGAGACGACGTACTTCTTCGCCCGGTCGATGGTCTCAGCGAACGGGATCTCCCATTCATCCATCCAGTCTGGCCACGAGCCGGTGGCCGACCTCCGCCACGCCGAGCGCATCATCTCGTAGGTCACCCGGCCGAACAGCAGGGCGTCGGCTCGCTCCATCTCAGCGGTCCAGAAACGCATCGACTCCTCGTCCGGAGGAAGCCCTGCCTCGTGATGACAGCAGCCGTCGAGCGTGACGTTGATCGAGTATCGAAGTGGTCTCATCGGGTTCCTCCCTTGATCCACACACGGAGCGTTTCACCGGGATCGTACTCCGACTGGGTTGGTTCTGAGATCTACCTCGGGAATGAGCGCCCGAACACGGCAGACCACCGCGATGCGTCCGTGCCCTAGCCCAGCCGGATATGACGTGCGTGCTCGAGACAGGAGCCGAGGGGCTTTCGCTTCGAGCGCCGCCACGCTATCTCGCCGGAAGACGTCAGCCTCCCGGGTGTCAGGACCCTCTGGCGAATTCCTCGGCCGACCTGGACTCGAACTCATAGGAAACGTAGGTCTCCTCGCCCACCACCCACGCGTCATGTCCCGGTGGGATCAGGAACGCATCCCCTGCGCCTGCCTCACTCTCAGCGCCGTCGCTGTACGCGATATGAATGCGTCCGGCCAAGACCACACCGACGTGCCGCAGCTGGCAGGTGTCGGTGCCTACCAGAGGCTTTACAGCCTCGGACCAACGCCAACCAGGCTCGAACGTGTAGCGGCCGACCGTCGCGCCCTCGAACCTGACTAGGTCTACTTTCGTCTTCGGAGGTGTTCGTTGCTCGTCCGGCGAATCGAACGAGCGAGCTTCTGCTCCTGGCATGACTGCTTTCCCTTCCTCTATGTCCATCTTCTGGACCGGATCCTGCTGGGACGGCCCCAGCTGCTCATGAACTTCAACTGATCGAAGAAGAGGCCGTGACCGATGGCCACGCCACCCTCGACCACCGCGATGTCGCAGTCTTTCGGCCTGACCTGTCGTCGGCTCCTCGGCTCCCCGAGCCGCACCCGCACCGGTCCCGTGTCGGCTCCGGAGGACTGGCCAATATCGATAGCAGTGGCCTCATCGTCGTGCTTCGCCACATGCCCCTGCTGAGAACAGCCGCTGGAAACCGGACCACAACCTCACCCGCCTCACGCATCAGACTTGTTACGCGACACTTATACGGGACGGAGATCGGTGCGGAGAACCCGCTGACCGTCGCGGGCACACGCCGCGTCAAGATAAGTAATACGCCCGTACAACCCAGACGTCAATGGCGTGACGCTCGCTCACATCCGCCGGCTCGCCGATGAGATTCGAGAAGCTGACACCGCGCCAGCGTTCTCGCACCCGCCGCCGTCTGGTCTGTTCCAGAGGTCGGGGAACCCGCCGCAGATGCGTTCCTTGCGGCCGAGCCGATAGCGGGTGAATAGCCTCCGGAAGGGTGGTTCGCAATGCCCGAGTTCATGGATGTACATACGACGATGCAAGGGGTCACTCCGGTCATAGGCTGAGGGCAACGGCCAGGAGCGGCAGCGAGCAAGGCGTAACGGCTCGTGACCGAACGGGAACCCTCAGCGGAACGCCTAGTCCGCAGGTGGGCGCTCGATGAGCCCCTTCGCGATGGTCGAGATATGGGCCAGCACTGTCTTTACGTTGATTCGCTCTAGCGTTTCCGGTCGGGCGAGGCAGTCGATGTATCGGCCGAGCTCGGGGCGGGACAGCGGTCGCAGGATCAGTTCCGGGTGGTGGCGCAGATCGGTCGTGAACCTCGGCATCAGCGCGATGCAGCCACTTGCGGCGACCACAGCGGCGGCGACGGAGAACTCGTTGATGCGATGCAAGACCCGTGCCTCGTTGCCGCCGATCCCCGCGATTACGGTGATGGCTTGCTCAAGCGGGAAGCCTTCCTGCACGGTTACCCATGTCTCGCCGTGCAGGTCTGCGGGTTCGATTGAGGATTTGGATGCCAACTGGTGGTCCCGGCGCATGGCGATGTCGAGAGGCTCGAACAGGACTGGTTCGGCGCTCACTGTCGCTGGCCACGGTGGGCTGCCGACGAGTCTGTGTGCGAGCACCAGATCGTGATCTGCGGTGAGGGCTGGGAAGCTGTGTTGAGCCACATCGAAATCGGTCAATCTGACGTCCGGCTGACGTGGATCGTCCAGCGCGGTGATCAGAGGACCGAAGATTGCTAGCCCGGCGCTATGGAAAGCTGCCACAGACACGGCACCTGATCGGTCGCTTTGGAAGCCCGCGACTGCCTGTTCGGCACGTTGAAGTGCCACTTCGACCTCGATCGCCGCGGCGGCTAGTGCTCGCCCGGCGTCGGTGAGGGCCGTTCGTCGTCCGTCCTTGAAAGTCAACGGTGCCAGGGAGTGGCGTTGTAATGCGCTGATCTGCTGTGACACAGACGAGGGTGTGACGTGCAGAGCCGCAGCTACCGCAGCGAGACTGCCCCGGTCCGCTAATTCTCTCAGCGCCCGCAGTTGACCAAGTTCCATGAGTTGAAACTAAACCATTGGCGATGAAACTACTCTCTTGTGGGGTGGTTCGGCAGCCCAGAGGATGAACAGGTGACTTCCCCCCTTACCGCGTCCCGTGTTGACCTGATTCTGCTTTTGGTCGCGGCCTCGTGGGGATCGACCTACCTCGTAGCTAAGGAATTGGTCTCCCCGAACTCCGTGGTCGCGCTCCTGGCACTGCGCATGCTGCTCGCGGCGGTCATCATGGCTGCAATAGTGGCCGCTCGGCGCAACCGAGTGACGAAAGCGGAAGTACGTGTCGGCGTAATACTCGGCATCCTTCTGGGCGGCGTGTTCGCTTTCGAGACTTTCGGGATAGCCCACACGTCGGCCACGAACGCCGGCCTCATCATCAGCCTGACGATCGTGTTCACTCCCATTCTTGATGCCGTGGTGTCCAAGCGGCGCCTACCACGCCGGTTTTTCCTCGCCGCCGGGATCGCCGTGGCCGGGGTCGCGCTTCTTACCGGCAACGGCGCATCTCACCCGCTGACGCTCGGGGATCTGCTCATTCTCGTGGCCGCCGTCCTTCGGGCCGTCCATGTCACGTCGATGCATAAGCTGTCTAGCGGCGAGCCGATGGACTCGCTTCACCTCACGTCGGTTCAACTGGTCACATGTGCGGCACTCTTCTGGGCGACGTCTCTGTTCTATGGAGAGTCGGTCCCGCACTTTGCGGAACAGCTCGACCCCGACCGTGGAGCGCTCTTGCTCTACCTCGTCCTTGCGTGCACCGTTTTCGCCTTCTTTGTGCAGACCTGGGCCGTCCGGCGAACATCGCCCTCGAGAGTGAGCCTTCTTCTAGGGACCGAGCCGATCTGGGCCGCACTCGTCGGAATCGCCATCGCTCAAGACGCGATAGCACCTCTGGGGTACTTCGGGATCGCCCTCATCCTCGCCGGAACAGCCTGGGGCCGTTCCGTCGAACAGCGCCACCGCCTTGCCGTCCGCCCGGCCGCGCCTGAACGGCCGGCAGCGGTGTCGGACAGCCGTCATGCCTCATCCTTTGCCACCTCCTGTATCGTCGCGGCCACGTGTGGGGATGCCCGACGGGATGAGGGTCGGACGGGTTAGGCGCGCCCGCACCGCGATACCCGCGCAGAGTATCACCGCGATCCCCCCGAGGATTGTCGACCAGAGCAGTTCCTCGCGCAGCAGCAGGGCTGCCCACATGATGCTGAGGACCGGTTGGATGAGTTGCACTTGGCTGACCTGTGCCATCGGCCCGATCGCGAGGCCGCGATACCAGGCGAAGAAGCCGAGGAACATGCTCACCGCGGCAAGGTAGGCGAATGCGGCCCACTGGATCGGGGTGCCGGTCGGCGGTTGTTGCACGGAGGCGATGACGGTGAGGATCACCATCAGCGGTGCCGCGATCACGAGCGCCCAGGACACGGTCTGCCAGGATCCGAGTTCGCGAGCAAGGAGACCGCCCTCTGCATACCCGATCGCTGCGGCGACGACGGCACCGAACAGCAAGAGGTCCGACAGTGCGAGCTGCGCGAATCCGCCGCCCTGCAAGGCAGCGAAGACAATCGCGGCAGCGGCACCGATCACCGCCATCATCCAGAAAGACGCCGGCGGTCGCTCCTTCGCCCGGATCACAGCCATCACCGCCGTCGCGGCGGGAAGGAGTGCAATGAGAACGGCGCCGCGGCTTGCGGGGGCCGTGGTGAGCGCGAAAGACGTCAGCAGGGGGAATCCGACAACCACTCCACCGGCGACGACCGCTAAGCGCACCCACTGGATTCCGCGCGGGCGCGGCTGCTTGAACAGTGCAAGGGCCGCGGCTGCCAGAGCGGCGGCGATCACGGCGCGGCCCGACCCGATGAACAGGGGCGACATCCCACCGACCGCGACTCGAGTGAAAGGCACGGTGAATGAGAACGCCAGAATCCCCACGAAACCCCAGGCCAGGCCCAGACGAGATGGCGATATCACGGGCCGCATTTGAAGAGTAGCGCTACTGTTGGGACTCATGAACAACGATAGCAGTTCGAGGATCACTGCAACTCTTCGGGACTGGATCGCGTCCGCTCCGCCCGGAGCGAAGCTGCCCTCAACCCGGGAGCTCGTCGCGACCCACGGCGCAAGTCCGGTGACCGTGCAGAAAGCGCTGCGAGCTTTAACGTCAGAGGGGCTCATCGAGAGCCGACCGGGCGTAGGCACCTTCGTTCGGGCGATTCGTACGGCCCGGCCGCTCGATTACGGCTGGCAGACAGCTGCGCTCGGATCACCGTTGAACCGGATCCCGTCATCCTCAACCACCATGCGCAGCACCCCACACGGCGCCATCGCCCTCCATTCCGGCTACCCAGACCGTGAGCTGTTGCCGGAACGGCTCATCCGCGCCGCCTTGGGCCGGGCCGCCCGTAGTGATGCCGCTCTCTCACGCTCCCCGGCCTCCGGGCTTCCCGAGCTTCAGTCCTGGTTCGCTTCCGAACTCGCCGCAGCGGTCCCCGTCGGGGTCACCCCGCCGACCGCGAGCGACGTCATCGTCCTCCCCGGAAGCCAAAGCGGGCTCAGCTCGATATTCCGCGCCCTGGTCACCGCGGGCCAGCCGCTTCTCATGGAATCACCCAGCTACTGGGGCGCAATCACCGCGGCAGCCCAAGCCGGCGTTCGCGTCATTCCCATCCCCTCCGGCCCGATCGGTCCGGACCCCACCGAGTTGGCACGGGCGTTCGAGGAGACCGGAGCCCGCGCGTTCTATGCCCAACCGAACTATGCCAACCCCACCGGCGCGCAATGGCCCCGCGAGACCGCGCTTCGCATCCTCGAAGTCGTCCAATCGAACGGTGCCTTCCTGATTGAAGACGACTGGGCCCACGACTTCGGAATCACCTCGACTTCTACCCCGGTGGCCGCGCACGACGACGCCGGTCACGTCGTCTATATTCGCTCTCTCACCAAAAGTGTGTCGCCCGCCATCAGGATCGCCGCGATCATCGCCCGTGGACCGGCACGCGAACGCATCCTCGCCGATCGGGGAGCCGCGTCAATGTACGTCAGCGGCATCCTCCAAGCGGCAGCCCTCGACATCATCACCCAACCCGGATGGCACAGCCACCTCCGAGGGCTCCGCCAGCAGCTCCGCTCCCGCCGAGATCTTCTCATCGACAGCATGGGTGAGCACGCAGCGCTCGCTCACCTCACCGCCATCCCGCCTGGCGGCCTGAACCTCTGGCTCCGACTCCCCGATACCACCGACCTTCCCACGCTGGTCCGCCAGTGCGAGGACCAGAACGTCCTCATCGCGTCCGGAATCGAGTGGTTCCCCGCCGAACCGGCGGGGCCGTTCATCCGTCTCAACTACGCCGGCGCGAACCCAGGAGCGTTCCCTGACGCCGCCCGTGTCATCGGCCGCGCCCTCGAGCGAGCGAGCTGAAAGGTCGCCCGCTTTCCCGTCCTCGATTGGACAAACCGTCCACCACAAAGCAAGCCCTCAAAGGACGATGAGTATGCCTGCGTGCCCCGATACCGCCGCTGTGTGGATCGCGTCGGACAGCGAAGAGAGGCGAGGGGCAGCGCATTGTTTGACCTGCGAGACTTCGGCACGCGCAGATCATCGTCTACAGACACAAGGCGGCCATCCGAGCCGTCATATTGAAGGCCGGAACCCGACGTCTACAGACACGAATCTGTCGGCGCCCTGGTCTCACCTTCGACCGATCCCCTCGTGCCACGCGGAACCCCTCAGCGGGAACGCTCGCCGGAATCGAATCCCGTCGCCTTCACGGACCGAAACCGCAGAGACAGTGGATGCCGGAACCCCGGTTCTTGATTCAATCTGCAGCAGGCCGCCTGCATGCCCACGGACCGGCTATACGGGGATTTCTCAGGAACGGTCCTCCGGGCTCCCGTAATATCTCTAGTCCAAGGGGAGTACTCCGAATCGGCCGACTCGTCACTACGGATGCGTTCGCATCCCGGGTCACCGGTCCCTCATCGCAGGGATGGAGAAGACTTTGGTGTCGATCAGTCACGCCTACTCTGGAGCCACCATTGAACATCACCCCACTCATCTGGGTCATCACCATTGCGGTCACGATCGCGTTCTTCGTGTACGAGTTCTTCGCGCACGTGCGCAAGCCGCATGAGCCGACGATCGCGGAGTCCGCGCGCTGGTCGGCCTTTTATATCGGACTCGCGCTCCTGTTCGGGGTCGGGATCGGCGTCGTTTCGGGATGGACGTATGGCGGGGAGTACTTCGCCGGCTATCTCACCGAGAAGGCGCTGTCGATCGACAACCTGTTCGTCTTCCTCCTTGTGATGACCGGTTTCGCAGTGCCGAAGATCTACCAGCAGAAGGTGCTGATGATCGGCATTGTGATCGCGCTGGTGCTCCGCGGGATCTTCATTGCCGTCGGCGCCACCCTCATTGCGAACTTCTCGTGGGTGTTCTACCTCTTTGGCGCGCTGCTGCTGGTGCTGGCCTACCGCCAGGCTTTCGCGCACGGCGAGTCCAACCCCGCGAACGGCAAGTTCATGACCTTCGTCCGTCGTCACCTCGCGGTGACTGACGAGTACCACGAGGATCGCCTGACGGTACGCAAGAACGGCCGCCGCTTCGTCACCCCGATGCTGCTGACGATCATCGCCATCGGCTTCGTCGACCTCATCTTCGCCGTCGACTCGATCCCCGCGATCTACGGTCTGACCGAGGAGGCATACATCGTCTTCACGGCCAACGCCTTCGCGCTGATGGGCTTGCGCCAGCTCTTCTTCCTCATTGGCGGCTTGCTCGAGCGCTTGGTCTACCTTGCACAGGGACTCGCGGTCATCCTCGCGTTCATCGGGGTGAAGCTGGTTCTGCACGCTATGCACGTCAACGAGCTGCCGTTCATCAACGGCGGCGAGCCGATGCTCTGGGCTCCCGAGATCCCCATCTGGTTCTCGCTGGTCTTCATCGGCGCGACGATCGCCGTGGCGACCGTCGCCAGCCTGCTGAAGACCCGTGGCGATCGCCGCGACGACGACCTCCTCCAAGCGACCAACGAGACACAGAAAGAACTTTCTTGACACGTCAGCGCTGTACCGGATCAGCCTTTGACTCCGACGGTTCCCGCTGATGAGCGACCTCCTCTGGAACATCGCCCTCGTCATCGTGTTCGTGCTGGTCGGCGGCGTCTTCGCTGCGACCGAGATGGCGCTGGTGACCCTGCGCGAGAGTCAGATCAACGCGATCGCCGCGCGGGGCCGCCGTGGCGCGAAGGTGGCGAGCCTCGCGCGCAACCCCAACACCTTTCTCTCCGCGGTGCAGATCGGCGTGACAGTGGCCGGCTTCGCTTCGGCCGCCTACGGGGCCACCTCGATAGCGCCGTCCGTCGCCCCGCTGTTCGTGATTTGGGGTGTATCGGACGAACTCGCGCTCACACTGGCCACACTGTTGCTGACCCTGATCGTCGCCTACCTCTCACTGGTGCTCGGCGAGCTCGCGCCGAAGCGCCTCGCGATTCAACGCAACGCGCAGTTCGCATACGCGGCCGCTCCGGTGCTCGACAAATTCGCCATCGTCATGCGGCCCGTTATCTGGCTTCTGTCCGTCTCCACGAACGCGCTCGTGCGCCTCTTGGGCGGCGACCCGCACAAGACTGCCGACGAGATGAGCGACGACGAAATCCGTGACATCGTGGCAACGCACCAGGGTCTACCCGACGACGAGCGGCGGATCCTCGACGACGTGCTGTCCCTTCGTGGACGGCAGATCACCGAGGTCATGAGACCGCGCCCGGAGGTCGTCGCCCTGGACGAAACCGCGACCCTCGCGGAGGCCATCGTGCAGGTGCGCGAGCTACCGTTCTCCCGCTATCCAGTCGTCGACAAGTCGATCGATGACATCACCGGGTTCATCCACGTCCGCGATCTCTTCGAGACGGCAGCAGAAGACCCCGAGCGGCCCCTTGAACGACTCGCCCGTCCTATCCCCTATCTGCCGTCCACCGCCCGCGTCCTTCCGACGCTGACCCGGATGCGCGCCGACGGGCATCACATCGCCGTCGTCGTGGACGAATACGGCGGCACTGACGGGATCATCACGCTCGAAGACTTGCTCGAGGAGGTGGTCGGGGAGATCTTCGACGAATACGACACTGCCATCGAACCCACCGAGGCAGGCGGCGTCGTGGACGGCCGACTGAACCTCCAAGACTTCGAGGAGCTGACGGGACTGGCCATCCCTCGAGGATCTTCCGACACGATCGCCGGATTCATCACGGAGCAGCTCGGGCGACTCGCGGTGGTCGGTGACACCGTCGACGTGCCAGGAGCCACCATCCAGGTCACCGCGCTGGACCGCCGGCGCATCGCTGGAGTCCGAATCACGCCGCGGGTGACCGGAGGTAACGGTCTAGGCGACCAACAGACAGCTTCCAACGATGCTGGCAACCCTCCACTCACGTGACTCCGTCGTTCACCGCGGACCTGCTTGCGCAAAGGAGGCGGTCTCGACGGGTCAGGGGCCGACACGGCCACGCCATTCGTGTTCAGCCCGTGGCTGGTGCTGCAGTTGGAGCAGCTGGCGCTGCTGGGTCGGTCGCGTCGGCGGCGGGCACCAGCGTGACCTCCTGCGCAACACTCTGGGCCGGGTCCCCCTCAAGCATGGCGATCAGGGTGCGGGCGCAGATGGCACCAGTCTCCACCGGATCGATGTTGAGGTAGGCAACGCGCGGGTCGGCCCCGATAGCTTTCGAGTTGCCGGTGACCGACACTTGCAGGTCACCCGGGATGCTGAGCCCCAGCTCGGCCGCCGCGGTGGTGATCGCGTTGCAATAGGTCTCGTTGAGGCAGTGCACCGCGTTCACCTCGTCCGTGGAGGCGGCGAGGAGTTCACGTGCGGCGTCCGTCGGCGCCTGACCCGGAGCAAGCGATGCGACCCGCGATGCCACCCCGTGGGTCGTGCACCAGTGCCGGTACGACTCGATCGTGGAGACGGTGTAGTCATCCAGTCGCGGGCCGACGAACAGCGCGGGTCGTAACGGCGCCTCGCGGGACCGACGGGCCAGGTGGTTCAACATGTCGGGTATCGCCTGCGCCATATCGGCGTGCACGGTGGCCAGTTGGGCGCCCGGTTTCGCCTGGTAGCCACCGTCGGTGACCACCGCGCGACCGTTCTTCAGGCTCTGCTCCACGATTGGGTCCCCGGGGACCGGGTCCACAACGATCACTCCGTCGAGCGGCAGGTAGGTTTCGATTCGACCGTCGGCGCTGCTGGCGGCGGCCGAGATCGAGTACCCGTGTTCCACCGCCTCGATGGCGGCACCGGCGATGATGTTGCGGTAGTACGGCATGTACGTCTGTTCCCAGACCGCCGAGTCGCGGTAGCTGACGACGATACCGATCACCCGCGATTTGCCGGAGCGCAGCGCTTGGCCGATTGCGTTCGGCCGGTAGCCGAGTTTCGACCCCACCTCGAGCACACGCTCCCTGGTCGCGGCGGCGACCTCACCTTTGTTGTTGTAAACCTGCGAGACGGTCGCGGTGGAGATGCCGGCGGCCTTCGCGACATCCTGAATGCCGACCTGCTTGTTTGAAACCGTATTCACTATGCTCCGCCCACTCCTGCCGCCGACCGCCCATCTTGACGCTGGGTGGGACTGGTGAATACTATCAGCTGCCGCCTAAAACGATTTAGGTCTGATGAGAGGAATGCAATGACGCACACCCGACGACTGCTCGTCCCTGCTGCAGTGATCGCAGCGCTCCTACTGAACGGATGCAGCGCATCGGCGGAAGGAGAAGTTCAGGAGAACGAAAACCCCGCCTCATACGGTGACTGTGAACTCACCGGAACCAAGGGCGAATACACTCTGGAGACCAAAACCGACGGCACCCTGCTGATGAAGGCCGACCTGCCGAGCCCCGGCTGGTACAACGGCGACACGGTCGAAGACATCCGGAGCGGCTTCGATTTCTGCCTGCTCGTGAACATCGCGCACCGCGCCGGCATTGACAACGTCAAGCTGCAGATGGCGTCGTTCGACGGCCTCGTCGCAGGCAAGGCCGGCGACATGGACCTGTCACTGAACCAGATCACCATCACCGAGGAACGCCGAAAGGTCATGGACTTCTCCGACCCGTACTTCCAGTCCACGGCCGGCGTGCTGGTCAAGGCGGGGGCGGATGTAAGCGAGTCGAACTTATCGAGCAGTCACCTTGGCGTGAAGCAGGGCACCGTTGGGCAGCTGCTGGTGGCCGACATCATCAAGCCGAATAAGGCCGCCTCCGTCTTCCCCGGAGACTCCGAGATGCAGGCAGCGGTCCTCGCCGGGAATGTCGAGGCCGGCATCCAAGACCTCAGCATCGTGCTGGGCGCCGCGGCCAAGTCGGGCGGCAAGCTCGAGGTGGTCGGCCAGATCCTCACCGATGAGGCCTACGGGATCATGATGGAGAAGGGCTCACCCAACCTCGACACCATCAATCAGATCCTTGCCGAGATGAAGGCCGATGGAACCCTGGACAAGCTGAGCGCGGCGTACCTGGTGGACGCCTACGGGGTTGACCCGGCGAGCATCCCGGTATGGGAAGTCAAGTGACGCTTGAAACACCCGCGGTTGCGCGGCCCCTCGGGGTCGCGCAACCCTCCCCGGTGGGCACGGCACGGACCCTGCTGCTGGCAGGGGCACTGCTGTGCCTGCTCACCGTCGGGATGACCGGGTTCGCTGCGTACCTAACCATCACTGTTGCTGAGACGGGCATCTGGAGGATCGCTCTAGGCGCCGCCACCCTGGTCGTGGTGATCCTGGCCATGCTCACGGCCTGGCCCCTGATCGGCGGTTTCCGGCAGCAGGCCGCCAGCACGGCGGCAGCCCAGGCGGGCGACCTCGTCGCAGCCAGGAAGTTTCGTGCTCGCGCGGCCCAGTCCGGCTGGACCGCGCTCGGCTCGTGCCTCCCGCTCGTGTTCATCGCCACTTTCACGATGTTCCTGCTCGCCAACGACCATGCCGTGCAGACCACATTTTTCGACGCGCAGTTCATGGCCCGAAGCGTGGGCGACGTGACCGTGGCGTTCGGGGAGAACATCAAGATCGCCCTGCTCGCCGAGGCGTTCGTGCTCGTCTGGGCGCTTGTGATCGCGCTGGCCCGGCTGGTGCCCTCCAAAGCCGGCCGGCCGCTGCGGTGGCTGGCCACCGCATACGTCGACGTCTTCCGTGCCATCCCGTCGATCATCGTGATCTACCTGGTCGGCTTCGGCCTTCCCCTGGCTGGTGTGCCGATCCTCAGCGAGATGGGGCCGATGTGGTCCGCCGTCCTCGCCCTCACCCTCACCTATGGCGCCTACGTAGCCGAGGTATATCGGGCCGGCATCGAAGGCATCCACTGGTCCCAGGTGTCCGCCGCCCGTTCACTCGGACTCTCCTACGGCAAGACCATGAGGCACGTAGTCGTGCCTCAGGCAGTTCGCAAGGTGACCCCGCCGCTGCTGAACGACTTCATCGGGCTGCAGAAGGACACTGCACTGGTCACCATCATCGGTACGGTCGACGCGTTCACGCAGGCGAAGATCTACTCCAGCAACTACTTCAACCTGTCATCGGTGACGGTGGTCGCGATCCTGTTCATCATCATCACCATCCCGCAGACCCGCTTCGTCGACCGGCTCCTGGAGCGCGACGCACGCCGCCAATTGAGCAAGGGGTAGTCATGGCCTTCTTAGAACTGAACGACGTCGAGAAGTCCTACGGCACCAACCCGGTGCTGCGCGGCATCACCTTGCATGTGGCCAAGCACCAGGTGGTGTGCCTGATCGGCGCATCCGGCTGCGGAAAGTCGACGCTGCTCCGTTGCGTCAACGCCCTCGAGGGCATACAGGGCGGCGACATCAGGCTGGATGGTGACGTGGTCTCCGGCGAGGGCATCGACGTTAACTCGCTTCGCCGCAAGGTCGGCATCGTGTTCCAAAGCTTCAACCTGTTCCCTCATATGACCGTGCTGCAGAACGTCACTCTGTCCCCAATCCGGGTGCTGGGGATGCCGAGGGCGGATGCCGAGAAGCAGGCCATCGCCCTGCTCACGCGCGTCGGGCTCTCCGAAAAAGTGGACGCCTATCCTGACCAGTTGTCGGGCGGGCAACAGCAACGCGTCGCCATCGTCCGGGCGCTCGCCATGAACCCAGAGGTGCTGCTGCTGGATGAGATTACCTCTGCCCTCGACCCTGAACTCGTCGCCGAGGTGCTCAACATCGTGCGGGACCTAGCCGCAGACGGCCTCACCATCCTCATGGCAACGCATGAGATGTCGTTCGCGCGCGAGGTGGCAGACACGGTGGCGTACATCCACGAAGGGACCGTGCTCGAACAGGGACGGCCGGCGGACATCTTCGGAGCGCCGCAGCACGAACGCACGCAAGCGTTTCTCAAGAAGATTATTGAAGCGGGAAGGCTTTGAAAGTGACCAAAGTATTAGTCGTGGAGCACGAGTCCAACGCTGGCATCGGCCTGGTGGGTGAGCGTATCCTTGCCACCGGGGCAGAACTTGAGGTGGTGGGCCCGGAGGCTGGCCGTGACATCCCGTTGACCGCCGCCGGCTACCAGGGGGTCGTGGTACTGGGCGGAACCCCGGGCCCGACGGATGATGGTGCCGCCGAGTGGCTGCCGTCAGTGCGAACGTTGATCGCTCACTGCCTGGACAACGAGGTGCCGTTTCTCGGAATCTGCCTCGGAGCCGAGCTCCTAGCCGTCGTCGCGGGCGGCGTGGTCGGCCCGGTGCGCAACGGCGCCGAGGTCGGGCTCACCGAGATGGCACTCACCGCAGCTGCCGAGAACGACCCGCTTCTGGGCGGGCTGGCCGGCCAGCTCCAGGCCCTGCAATGGCACACGCTGGAAGTGCACGAACTTCCGCGGGGCGTGGCGTCGCTGTGCTCCAGTGCGCGCTGCCCGAACCAGGCGTTCCGGGTCGGGATCGCGGCCTGGGGGCTGCAGTTCCACCTGGAGGCGTTGTCTGCGACCGCCGAGGAGTGGGCCCACGAGGACAGCGAGGACCTGCGCTCGGTCGGGCTCACCAGTGCCGAAGTGGTTGCGCGGATGCGCGAGCACGAGGGGTCGCTACGCGAGACCTGGTCTACTGTGGCAGACCGCTGGATGTCACTGGTGGTCAGCGCGGCTAACCAGTCGGCGGAGCCAGCAGGCGAAGTACTGGATTCGCACGCGCGCCGCTCGTGACGCCATCTGGAGCGAG
>NZ_JAODMP010000069.1 GCF_025464835.1 Mycetocola sp.
GACCAGGCGGATGCTGCCGCCTGATGACTGCGGACGGCGAAGGCATCCTGCTCCTCCCTGCTGATGGAGAAACGGTCGGCGAGTAGCTCCGCAGTCTCCCCCAGCGAGACGGTCCACCGCTCAGGCATCCGCGGGTTGACCATTCGCCAGCCGAGGGTCGACGAGTGCAGCGTCTCGTGTCCGGCCGGGTAGGCCTTCGAGGGCTTGAGCATCACCCAGGGCGCCCGGCTCATCGACTCGACGCCACCGGCGATCACGAGATCGGCGTCACCGGTTTCGACGGCACGGCTGGCCTGGATCACGCTCTCGACACTGGACCCGCAGAGTCTGTTCACGGTCGCGCCGGGCACCGAGGTGGGAAGGCCGGCCAGCAGCGCAGCCATCCGCGCCACGTTCCGGTTGTCTTCACCGGCCTGGTTGGCGTCCCCGAGGAGGACCTCGTCGATGCGAGCGGGGTCGAGGTCTGGGTGCCGGGCGAGGAGAGCGGAAAGCGCGTGTCCAGCGAGGTCGTCCGGGCGGACGCCGGAGAGCCCCTTGCCGTAACGCCCGAACGGCGTTCGAACAGCGTCGTAGATGAAACTGCCGGTCATGCGAGCTCCTTGTGGTTTACATCCGTGATGGTGGCGTCGTCGAGGTCGAGGCCGGTGAGCGCCGACAACTGCGACACCGTGTTGTCGCCGAACAGTTCGATCACGGCCAGTCCGGTCGGGGTGACGTCGAAGATCGCGTGGTCGGTGTAGATCCGGTTGACGCAGCCGACGCCGGTGAGCGGATAGCTGCATTCCTTCACGAGCTTGGACTGGCCCGCACGGGTGAGAAGGTCGGTCATGACGTAAACCTGACGCGCCCCGATAGCGAGGTCCATCGCCCCGCCGACTGCCGGGATGGAGTCCGGCGCGCCGGTCGACCAGTTGGCAAGGTCCCCGCGCTCCGAAACCTGGAAGGCCCCAAGCACGCAGACGTCGAGGTGGCCGCCGCGCATCATGGCAAACGAGTCGGCGTGGTGGAAGTAGGCCGTCCCAGGCAGCTCCGTCACCGGTTGCTTTCCGGCGTTGATGAGATCGGGGTCGATTCGGTCGGCTGCCGGCTCCGGACCCATGCCCAGCATGCCGTTCTCGGTGTGGAGGATCACTTCGAGACCCGCAGGCAGGAAGTTCGCCACCCGGGTGGGGGCTCCGATGCCGAGGTTCATCACCGCGCCCTCAGGGATGTCACGGGCGACGCGTGCGGCGAGTTGGTCGCGGCTGATCGTGGTCGTCATGATGCTGCTCCTTCGATCGAATCGCTTCCGACGAATTCGCCGTCACGCAACCATGCCCGTTCGCCGACGGCGACCACCCGGTCGACGTAGAGACCGGGGGTGACGACCGATTCGGGATCGACGGCGCCCAGCTCGAGGATGTCGTCGACCTGGACGATCGTCGTGGTCGCCGCTGCGGCCATGATCGGGCCGAAGTTGCGAGCGGTCTTGCGGTAGACCAGGTTGCCCCAGCGGTCGGCTCGGAACGCACTGACGAGCGCGATGTCGGCTCGAAGGGCGTGCTCGAGCACGTACTGGCGGCCGTCGATCTCGCGCGTCTCCTTACCCTCAGCCAGGGCAGTGCCAAATCCTGTGGGCGTGAAGAAGGCGCCGATGCCGGCACCGGCGGCGCGGATCCGCTCAGCGAGGTTACCCTGCGGCACAAGCTCGAGTTCGATCTCTCCGGCGCGATAGAGCGCGTCGAAGACGTGGGAGTCACTCTGCCGCGGGAAAGAGCAGATGATCCGGCGCACGCGGCGTGCCGCGAGAAGAGCGGCTAGACCGGTGTCACCGTTACCTGCGTTGTTGTTGATGACCGTGAGCTCGGTAGCACCCTGCGCCAGGAGTGCATCGATCAGCTCGACGGGCTGACCGGCGCGACCGAATCCGCCGATCATCACCACGGCGCCGTCTGGTATTCCCGAGACGGCCTCTTCGACGCTGTCTTTCACCTTTGAGATCATGGCCCACCCGTTCATCTAGCGAACAAACGTTCACATCATGAGAATCGTACAGCAGGGAGCCCTCGATCGTCGATCAGGAAGAGAATGATCCCCTTTGGCGGTTAGTCGTCAGCGCACTGCGCGGCAGTGGGCTCCATGACGCTGCCGTCTTCGCGCCGCTTGGCGCGGAACTGCCCGGGAGCGTCGGTTCGGAGGGGCCCCTGGCCGGACAGCGTCACTTCGGCATCGGCCCCCGGCCCGACTTCGACGGGTTCGCCCCGCACGAGGAATGACACCGGGTTCTCACCGGCGACGACCGAGACGCGCATCTTCTCGGCTGTCAGGCTCACGAGCATCCGGGTTCCGCGCCACGTCAGCCGGTACCGCAATTCGGGCCATTCCTGAGGTAGACGAGGATCGAAAGTGAGGATTCCGTCGTGGTCACGCATCCCACCGAAGCCGGACACGAGAGCGTTCCACGCTCCGCCTGCCGATGCGACGTGGACACCGTCTGCCGTGTTCTTGTGGAGGTCGGCCAGGTCGACGAAGACCATGTCGAGGAAATACTCGAGCGCGAGTTCCTGGTACCCGATTTCGGCGGCGATGATCGACTGCACGATCTTCGAGAGCGTCGAGTCACTGGTCGTGAGTGGATCGTAGTAGTCGAAATCCGCCAGCTTTTCTTCGACGGTGAACTGGTCGCCCTGGAGGAAGAGCGCCAGCACGACGTCCGCCTGCTTGAGCACCTGGAAACGGTAGATGACGAGAGGATGGAAGTGCAGCATGAGCGGCTTCTGGCTGGCCGGGGTCGCCGCCAGATCCCACACCTCTCGCTCGAGGAACTGAGAATCCTGCGGGTGAATCTGCAGCGCTTCCGAGTACGGTATGGTCATCGCCGCTGCAGCCCGCTCCCAGTCCTCGAGTTCCGAGTCGCGAAGGTTGAGCCTCCGAACCGTGCGGGCATAGTCGTCGGGCCTCTCGCGAGCCACCTCACGGAGGGCCTGGGCGGCGTAGCGGAGGTTGAACCGGGCCATGACGTTGGTGAACAGATTGTTGTTGACCACGGTCGTGTATTCGTCAGGTCCGGTGACGCCGTGGATTTCGAAGCGCTCGTCACCGTTCCAGCGCCAGAAGCCGAGCGTCAGCCACATGCGGGCCGTCTCCACCGCAATGTCGATGGCACCGTTGCTGAGAAAGTCGATGTCGCCGGTGGCGTCGACGAACTTCGCGAGCGCATACGTCACGTCGGCGTTGATGTGATACTGAGCGGTGCCGGCGGCATAGTGGGCGGATGCCTCTTCGCCGTTGATGGTTCGCCACGGGAACAGCGCCCCCGCTTCGTTGAGTTTCCGGGCCCGTTGCCTGGCAGCAGGGAGCATGCGCTCCCGCACCCGCAGGGCGTTACGCGCCCACAGAGGACTCGTGTACGACAGAAACGGGATGACGTAGATCTCGGTGTCCCAGAAGTAATGCCCGTTGTAGCCGTTCCCGGTGACCCCCTTCGCGGGCACCCCAAGGTCATCCGCCCTGCCAGCTGCCTGTGCCAGTTGGAACAGGTTCCAGCGGATAGCCTGTTGCACGTCCTCGTGCGTTGGGACCTCTACATCGGAACGGGCCCAGAAATCGGTGAGCCATTCGCGTTGCTTGGCGAGCTGGGCCGCGACCCCCGCAGCTCGGATGCGATCGAGCGTGCGCTCGCACCGATCGATGAGTTCACGCGTCGGGGTGGTCCGTGCGCTGTGATAGCTCACGATCTTGGTGATGCGGACAGGGTTTCCCTGGCGCGCGTCGACGGAGTAGACGTACTTGGCGATATCACCGTCGATGTAGTGTTCGACACTGAAGTCGCTGGGGGTTTCGATGAGATGATCGGCGGCAACCGCAAGGGTCATCCCGGAATTCGCAACCTGGTAGCTCAGCACACTCCGGTCGCCCACCTGCCAGTATTCCCGCGGCAGGAATACCCGATCCGACACCCGGCCTCCCGTGCGAGGGTCGTTGCCCTCGTCCCGTGAGCCGACGGCGCCGTCGTATTCGTTTTCACCATCCTGGCGGTTGAGAATCTGACACGAGATCGTCAGCGGGGCATCCGCATCGAGCACCGTCACCTCGAGGGTCATCACCGCGAGGTGACGTTCGGGGAACGACACCATGCGCGTCGCCGACACCTGGACCCGTTTGCCTGAGGGGGTCAGCCAGAGCAGATCACGCCTCAGAACGCCGTCGCGGAAATCGAGCGAGCGTTCGTAACTGAGCAGATCGGCATCGGCGACTGACAGGGGTTCGTCGTCGACGTAGAGCCGCATGACCTTGCTGTCCGGAGCGTTGACCATTGTCTGCCCCACTTCGGCGAACCCGTAAGCCTGTTCGGGGTGCCGGATCTTCCAGGTTTCGTGGAGCCCGTTTACGTACGTTCCGTGTTCGTGGGCTGTGCGCCCCTCCACATTGTTCGAACGCATGCCGAGGAAGCCATTGCCAACGGCGAACAGCGACTCGGTGACGCCCTGGTCGTCTGGACTGTACTGGGTCTCGACCAGGCGCCACGGGTCGACGGGAAAACGGTCACGGTCGATCATCGGTGTCTACCTCCGCTGGGTGGGAGAGGACCGCTAGATCGTCGAGAACGGCGTCAGCCCCTGCGTCACGAAGCGCCTGTCGCCCGGCGCCGCGGTCGACGCCGAGGACAAGGCCGAATCCGCCGGCATGAGCGGAGGCGACACCCGAGATGGCGTCCTCGAGGACGACGATCTCAGCGGGCTTGAGAGCCATCGCGTGCGCCGCATACAGGAACATGTCAGGCGCCGGTTTGCTCGCCAGCGTTTCCCGCGCAGCGAGCACACCATCCACAATCACCGGGAACCGGTCGATCAAACCGGCTGCGGCAAGAACCCACCTGGCGTTCCTCGAGCTCGATACCACGCCCATCGGCATCCCTTTCGCGTGAAGCCGGTCGACAAGGGCCAGGGACCCTGGATACGGGCGGATGCCCTGTTCCTCCAGCGCGCGGGAGAAGTAAGCGTTCTTGCGGTTGCCGATGCCGGTCACCGTGTCGGCGGTTGGCGGGTCGTCAGGCGAGCCCCACGGCAGCCGGATGCCCCTGGACGCCAGAATGCTGGCGACCCCGTCATATCGACGTTTCCCGTCCAGGTGCGTGAAGTAGTCGTCGTCGGTGTACCGCTCGGGAACGCCTTTCTCAGTGAACACCTCGGTGAACATCGCCTGCCAGGCATAACGATGAAGATCGGCTGTCGGCGTCAGAACGCCGTCCAGGTCGAAAAGCACTGCGCGGTAGTTGTCCAGGTTGAGCAGGACCGAGTGTTGAGCGTCCAGAGGTACTCCCGAGAAGTCGACAAAGCGGACGATTCGTTACCGCAGACTCTACGGCAGGCACCCCGTAAGCGCCTGGGTTGGTGGTTCACCGAGGGGCGTCGGTTCCATGGACGGGCACACCCGGGCATACTGGCACCATGACGGACAACGCGGTAGGCAGCACAGCAGGATCAAAAAATTGGGACGTCCCTCCCATCGTGGTCGGTGTCGACGGGTCGGAGTCCTCGGTCAAGGCCCTCCGCGAAGCGCGTCGCCTGGCGGACGCCCTCCATGCACCGCTCGAGGCCGTTGCGGTCTGGCAGCAGACCCATTCGATGTACGACTTCTATCAGTCCCAGTCGGGGTGGACCCCCGAAAAGGAGATCGAGAAGTTACTTCGTGACGTCGCAGAGGCGGCTTTCGGCTCCGATCGCCCGGAGCAGTTCAGGATGTCGATGCTGCAGGGCCCGCCCGCAAAGGCGCTGATCCGGCACAGCGCACGAGCCGAAATGCTCGTGCTCGGATCGCGCGGACACGGCGGCTTCGCCGGGCTGCTTCTGGGCTCGGTGAGTTCGGCCTGCGTGGCGCACGCCACCTGCCCGGTGCTCATCGTGCACAACAATGACCAGGTCCGGCTGGACGCCGAGAAGAGCACTGCCACCCACTGACCGGCCGCCTCACCCCGGTTGCCCTGATGGCCTACGCTGGCGGTGTGAAGAGCAACGTGAGCCCCCGCAGGTCGTGGCTTTCACGGCTCTTCCGGCGGCTCCCTGCTGTGGCACCCTATCGGCCGGATCCGCAGCCGCTCGCTCCGTTTGAGCAGGCGCTCGATGAGGGACTCCTCATCGCCAGGCACGGAGTCACCCTCGCGGTGAGGAATCGGCTGATCGTGCGGGCGCTTCGCGAGAACAAGGCGTTCGACGAAACGGCCACCGCGGAGATCGTGGACGATGAGCTCCGCCGAGCGGCCGAGGAGCAACGGGAGAATGCGCACGGCGCTGAGATGCTCAAAGCTCGAGCCGGCCGCTCAGCGGGATTCGCTGACCATGCTCACGACTACCAACGCATCGACACCGCGACCCTCGAGCGCCGTCACCTGCTGTACACCGCCCTTGCCGATTCGCTCGAGTCTTCGCGACACGACGAAGCCTTCGTTGCAGCGGCCGCCGAGCGCGCCCGCATGGACGCGTGGAACGACATCGGCGACAACGTCGTCGCTCGCCTTGCGACGCGAATGTCCTCGGTCGCCGACGAGCCCGATTATGAGAGCGAGCGCCCTGAACGCCTCCGGCAGTTCCTCGAGGACGACCTCGCCTCCCTTCTCCCCCGCGACCGGGAGAAAGACGGCGACAGCTCAGACGGTTGACGGCTGCCTTGATGCCGCGGAACGGCCCCGTCGACGGCCGACGTCGCGGTACCAGGCGGCGCACAGCAGGACGACAAGTACGACAGAGGCGGCGTCCCCGCCGTAATACATGACCATGCTCCCGGCCTCAGCGGAGGCGGCCGGGACATCGGCAGGCGGGTTCGCGTAGAGGTATTTCGACAGGATGCTGTGCCCTGCCATGACGACGCTGAGCACGATCGCACGGGTCGCGAAGGGTGCCCGGTGCGGGTTCGGGTCGACCCCGGCGATGGACACGGAAAAAAGGTAGCCAGAAACAAAGATGTGTGTGTGAACGACCACGAATAGGAGCCCGTTGGTGTGCATGCTCGCATAGAGCCCGCCCGAGTAGACCAGCCAGAGCCCACCGAGGTTGAGCACCGCTGCTGGAATCGGATGGGTGAGGAACCGAACCGGCCGGCTCCTCAGAAGCCGGGCGAGCCGTCGCGCGGGGACGGCGCTCAGGGAGCGCAGCGCGAGACGCACGGGGGCTGACAGCATCAGCAGCACAGGCGCCAGCATCCCGAGCCCGACGTGCGCGAGGGCGTGCCCGGCGAAATCGTCGTGGTTCGCTGTCGCGGCCTGGACGCTCAACGCCGTGACGAGGCACCCGGCGATCCAGAGAAGGATGCGATGGGTCGGCCAGCGGCCGCGGGGGCTCCGCCGAAGTGCGGCGAAGACATAACACGCAATCGCCGCGAGGAGGCCGAAACTGGAGACCTCGACGAGCGAGATCCCGCCGCCGTGGTTATGCACGACTGGCCACCGACGGAAGAGGCCTGCCGCCTGCTGCAACCCGGCGCGCCCTGAGAAGGAGCACGGCGCCCGCCGCGATCAAAAGGAGCGCAACGATGTTCCAGGTGAGGTCGTACCCGAGCAGATCGACGCCATACCGGATCTGGTGGAGACCGAAGAGCTTGTGCTGGACCGTTCCGTCGTAGAGCTGGAAGAACCCGGCACCGAGCAGGATGCCACCCGACCAGCGACTCCAGTGCAGGCGCCCTGAGCGACGCAGATCGGCGAACAGGAACAGGGCCGCCACCGTCGCGAACCAGCCGAATGCATGGAAGATGCCGTCGGACACCAGCCCAGCAGCCGGCGTCGAGCGGTCATAGAAGTGGTGCCAGTGGAGAATCTGGTGGAACACCGCTTCGTCCACGAAGGCGACGACGCCGACTCCGAGCAGGACCCCTGACCAGAGGTTCTGCCCGGAGCCGGTCGGACCGCTCATTCAGCGGCGGTTCGTCGTGGTATCCCGGCGACCGAGCAGCAGCCCAAGGGCTACCATCGCGATCGCCAGAATGAGGTGCAGCCAGTTGTCTGCGTTGTTGAGAGGAACGAAGTTCGCCGGCGTGTCACCTCCGGCAACGAAGAGGCCGTAGATCCACAGGACGAAGTAGATCACACCGCCCCAGATGAGGAAGTTCCGCGCCCCAGAGGCGGTGCGCGCGAGCGCAACACCGGCGACGCCGAAGAGCAGGTGCACGATGTTGTGGAGGATCGACACCTGGAAGACACCGAGCAGGAGGGCTCCTGAGCCACTGCCGGCGAAGAGCAGGTCGCCGTAGTTCGCCGTGACACCGGGGATGAACCCCAGGACTCCGACGAGGAGGAAAACGATTCCGAAGACGAGCGACGCCAGTTGAACGGGCGTGCGACCGGCCCGCGACGTCTGAGCGTTTACAGGTCGAGATGTCATGATGCTGTGCTCCTTCTTGGATTGGGACCAACTTGCTCAGAGTGCTATCACCGGGTGCGACGCCCCTTCGCACAAGACAAGATATTCCCAGTCAACACCGATTTTGAGCCCTTGACATCCGGGCGTGGAGTGCTCCAGCCGGATCCGCGAGACGCGTCGGGTCATGAAGAGCCCGCCACCCGGTACCGGCGAGCGATCGAGGTCAGCCGGTCGCCTGCGTGTCCCAGCGGTGGTGGACGACGTCATGGAGCAGGTAGCGGCCGAGAGATTCGACGGTGAACGCGGAGCCGTCGCTCCGCCGGGCGGGGCGGGATGCCGCTTCGGCCGGCACACGCTCGAAGGCGTCGGCGAGCGCGTTTCCTGCCTCCACCAGTTCGTCCCGAACCCGGAGCGGGTCCTGCTCGCCGTACCGAGCAGCGATCGCCTCGGCATCCTGATCCCAGTTCTCGAACTCCGGGTTGTGTTCCGCGAGCATCAGATTGAGCCGACCGGAGAAGACGCGGAAGACATCACGCACGTGCGCCGCGTACTCCAGCGGCGACCAGGTCGAGTCGTCGGGACGGGCAGCGACATCCGGGCGTTCCAGCACGGCCGGCCAGTATCCGATGTTGTCCCGGAGCAGGGAGGGGACGTCCTCGAGAGAGACGGATGTCCCGTCGAATCCGCACTCCGGGCACCGCCGTTCGAGTACCCAGGTCCAGTTCTTCGTGTCCGGTTCGATCGTCATGGGCTCCACGCTAGGACACGCCGGCCGTGGATGACCAGCGTTGAACGACTCGTCGCCGTCGCACGCGAGCCAAAGAACCTCAGCCCTGCGGCTGGCAGACGGCCGAAGCGGCCAGCCTCTCGGTCATCTGCTCTTCGGACCAGGGAAGGCCGACGAGCGGAAGTTTCTGTCCACCGGCCGGTTGCGCTTTGGCCGCGATCGCCGCGAGCTTCATGGCGAGAGTCTGCGCGAACCCCGATCCCGCCGTCGAATTGTTGAGCAGAACGACGACGGTCAGCCCGGTTGCGGGGTCGGACAGCATCGCGGAGATGTGACCGGGGATGTAGCCGACCTGGCCCCGGAGCGGACCCAGCTGCAGACCGCCTGGACCGAATGACTGCCACGCGGGGGCATCCCCACCCAGCGGAACCGTGGCCCACGCTTCCTTCCTGAGCTCATCGCTGAGCAGCGCACCAGTGGCGAAGGACTGCGCGTAGCGTTGCAGGTCAGCGATGGACGATACGACGCCGCCAGCGGTGAACGCGAGCGAGTTGGAGAGCAGGGTTTCGTCCTTCGGCGCGTCACACGCGAGTGTTCCGTCGGCTGCCCTCAACGCTTCCCACCCGGGCACGAACGGGTCGGCGATCTCGAGGGTGGTCGGCTCGGGGAACAGCGAATCGCTCATGCCGAGCGGAGCGAAGACGTATCTTTCGTACAACTCTTTCCACGTGCTGCCCGTCGCTTCTTTGAGGGCGAGCCCCAGCAGCACGTAATCGGTGTCGGAGTCGGCGTACGACTCCCCCGGGCGTCCGGTCCGCGGATTGGCGATTCCGTCCGAGACCAGTTCGAACGTCGACCACTGCCGTGTCGGGTTGGCTGCAAAAAGCTGACCGAGGGTGTTCTCGAAATCTCCGAGCCCCGATGTGCCATGACACAGCTGAGCGAGCGTGATGCCCTCGATCCCCTGGATGGAGGGCAGGTACCCGGACACCTCATCGTCAAGGCCGACGGCCCCCTCCGAAACGAGACCATAGAGAACATCGCAGGTCATCGGCTTGGTGTTGTCACCGATCCGGAACCGCATGTCGGTGGACATCTTCTCGGAACCGCCAGGCGCTGTCGTGCCCTGCGCCGAGACCCATTGCCCCGACCAGGGAGCCCACACCCCGGCGATGGCACCGGGTGCCGCGGCGAGGGGCATCGCCTCGGCGAGTGAGGCGTTGAGCGCCTCGACGGTCGCAGCCGGGAGTTGCTGGGTTGGCTGTTCCCGGAGAGCCCCCGGCGTGATCGCCGGCGCAGTGGAGCAGGCCAAAAGGCTCATCACTACCCCGACCGCGATGGTCAGCAGACCGACTCTCCTGCTGTGTTTCACGCTATTTTTCATTCGTTACCCCGCTGAGCCTACAAGGGGGGAGTCTAATCGAGCCCTCGTCCCGTTCGGCGCTGATCCGTCGGATGTCGCCAAGAGTTGCTCAGTGCAACCGCTTCGTAGCGTCGTCGGCCACTCTCAACCATCGGAAGCCGTAAGCCGGCAGGGCGAGCTCCGCAGCTCCGTTGTCTGAGAGCACCACGTCGTCGGGTTCGAGCAGGTCGATGAGCCGCGTGGAGGCATCCGCGTCCGGCACGGTCACGGGGACGATCGCCGGTTCTTGGCCGAAGTTGTGCATGGCGATCATGCGTCCCTGTGCGCCGGTGACCGAGTGCACGAGGACAGCGGCGTTGGGCTGCGGCAGGACGGCGAAATCGCCCCAGCCGATCTCGACCGAGTTGCGGTAGGTGCGGATCAGGAGGCGTATGAAGTGGAGCAGCGAGTCGGGGTCCTGTCGCTGGTCCGCCACGTTGACGTGTTCGGGCGAGAAGCCGTCTTCGACGACGGGAGCCGCAAGCCGCGACTTCGCGGCGCGGGAGAAACCGCCGTTCTTGCCGCTCGTCCACTGCATCGGGCTGCGCACCGACCCTCGCCCCGGGATCGCCAGGTTCTCGCCCATGCCGATTTCCTCACCGTAGAACAGCACCGGTGTGCCTGGCATGGAGAACAGCAGGCTGTACGCCATCCGGATGCGGCGGGGGTCGCCGTCGAGCATCGGCGGCAGCCGCCTGACGATACCGCGGTCGAAGATCCGCATGTCCTCGTCTGGCGCGAAGGCGTGGAAGACCTCTTCCCGCTCGGACTCGGTGAGCTTGTCGAGGGTCAGTTCGTCGTGATTTCTCAAGAAGTTCGCCCACTGGGACTGCAGCCCGATCGCCGGTCGCGAGCTGAGCGCCTCGGCGATGGGCCGCGCGTCGGCCCTGGCCAGGGAGAGGTAGAACTTCTGCATGCCGACGAAGTCGAACTGCATGGTCAGTTCGTCGGATGCCTCCCCGCCGAAATACTGGAGCTGCTCTTCACGCGGCAGATTCACCTCGCCGAGCAGGATGCCGTCACCGGAGCGGCGCCCGAGAAAGGACCGCAACGATCGCAAGTAGTCGTGCGGGTCACCGTAGTCGTCGCCGGCAAGTTTCCCCTCCGACGGCTCCAGCAGGAACGGGACCGCATCGACCCTGAACCCGTGTATTCCGAGTTCGAGCCAGAAACCCATCACCTTATCGATCTCGTCCCGCACCCGCGGGTTCTCGACATTGAGGTCCGGCTGGTGCCGATAGAACCGGTGCAAATAGTACTGGCCGCTCTTTTCGTCCAGTTCCCACACGCTGGACTCCTCGCCGGGGAACACCGTCTCCGCTTCCTTCGCCGGCGGCGCATCCCGCCACACGTAGAAGTCCCGATACGGCGAATCAACACTGGATCGGGCAGCCTTGAACCACGGATGCCTGTCGGACGTGTGGTTGACGACGAGGTCCGCGATCACCCGCATGCCCCTGTCCCGAGCGGTTCGGACGATTTCCACGAGGTCGCCGTGGTGACCGAGCCTCGGGTCGACTCCGTAGAAATCGGTGATGTCATAGCCGTCATCGCGATCGGGAGTCGGGTAGAACGGCATCAGCCACAGACACGTGACGCCGAGCTCGGCGAGATAGTCCATCCGATGTGCCAGGCCAGCGAGGTCGCCGACGCCGTCATCGTTCCAGTCCATGAAGGTCTCGACATCGAGGCAGTACACCACCGCCGTCTTCCACCAGAGGTCGGCGGTGTCCGTCATTCTCACGCGCTTGCCCCAGCCGTCGCAAACTGCGGGAGCACGCGGTCCCCGAACACGTCCAGGAACTCGGACTGTTCGACGCCGACGTGGTGCAGGTAGATCTCATCGAAACCGAGGTCCATGAACCCAGCGAGTTTCTCTGCGTGCCAGCCAGGCTCGGAGGAGATCAGGACGGTGGAGTGCATATCTTCCGGTTGCACGTGCTTCGCCGCTTCCTCGAAGGCCTCGGGAGAATCGAGGTCCCAGCAGACCGGTGGAGAGAACACGTTGGTGTGCCACTGATCGTGCGCGAGAGCCAGCGCCTCGTCGTCGGTCCTGGCGTAGCTCACATGCGCCTGGAGCACGAGGGGGCCTTTTCCTCCCGCCCCACGGTAGGCGTCAACCATCCGTTCGAGATCCTCCGGCGCCTGGGCGACGGTGGCAAGTCCATCGGCCCAGCCTGCGGCCCATTCGGCCGTCGCCGGGCTCACCGCTGCGGCCAGCAGCGCAGGCGCCGTCTCTGGCAGGGTCCACAGCCGCGCGCGGTCGACGGTGACCAGTCCGGCAGTGCTCACTTCTTCGCCGGCGAGAAGCCGGCGCATCACGTCGACGCTCTGCTCGAGACGGGCGTTCCTGACCGCCTTCGACGGCCAGCCCTCACCGGTGATGTGCTCGTTCACGGCTTCACCCGATCCGAGGGCGGCCCAGAACCGGCCAGGGTACATGGCGGCCAGCGTTCCCGCCGCCTGGGCGATGATCGCCGGGTGATAGCGCTGTCCTGGCGCGTTGACGACGCCGAGGCGCAGTGATGTCGCCTGCAGGGCGGCCCCGAGCCACGCCCACGCGAACGCGGAGTGACCTTGGCGTTCGCTCCACGGAGCGAAATGGTCCGAGCACATCGCCGCCTGGAATCCGGCGGCTTCCGCTCGGATCACGGCGTCGAGGAGCGCGCTGGGGTGGACCTGTTCGTGCGAGGCATGGAAGCCGATGAGTGCCATGAATCCCTTCCGGTTCCGGCCGAGCCTACAAAGGCGCCCCACAAGGCGGCTACCCCTCGCGGGCCGGCCGCTCAGCTGATAACGGTGGATGAACAGGGCAGGGCAGGGGCCCTCGAATGAGGGCTGAGGTGAGGGAGCGTTCCGGCATCCGTCGTACGGTGCTCGCGCTCTACGACGCCACGTGCGTCGAACTCGGCTTGCCTGCCCACGGGACCTGACCGCTTTCTCAGCGGATCTTCAGAGAGAACCAAACCGTTCCCCCGAGCAGTCCGAATGTGATCATGTGCGGCAACCGCTGCACGAACACACAGGAGGAACCCCCATCATGCGCAATTCACCGAACCGCCTTCTTGCCAGCATCTTCGGCGCCGTCTACCTTCTCGTCGGCCTGCTGGGCTTCGCCGTCACCGGCGGCGTTGGCTTCATCGCCACAGAGGGCAACCTGCTGCTCGGCCTGTTCGCCGTCAACCCGCTGCACAACATCGCCCACCTGCTCATCGGCGCCGCCCTCCTGATCGCCGGCCTGTCCACCGTCGCCGCCGCCCGGTCGGTCAACACCGTCGTCGGGGCGGTTTACCTCCTGCTGGGTATCGTCGGATTTTTCCTCGTCGGCACCGCCTTCAACATCCTCGCCCTGAACACCGCCGATCACTTCCTGCACCTCGCCAGCGCGATCGTGCTCCTCGGCGTCGGCCTGGCCGCAGACAAGTCCGTTCGCACCCGCACGGTCACCGCGTAAGCGGCCGGCTCCGACGGGAGGGGAGCATCGTGACCGACAGCAGTCGAAACGGGATGGCCCTGGCGAGCCTGGGGGTGGGCCTGGTCCATCTCGCGGTCGCGGCGGGCTCCCCTCTCTTCCTTGCGGTCGTCCTGACCGGGTTCGGTGTCGCGGAGCTCGGCTGGGGGGTCGCCCTCCTGGCCTGCGGCCGGCTCGTCCTGCCGCGGGCGGCACTCCCCGCGGCCGTCGCCCCGGTGGCGCTGTGGGGCCTGGACGTCACCGCGGCCATCGCGCTTGGCGGATCGGCGATGACCGCTTCGCTGCCGTTCGGTCCGATGGCGGCGGCGTCGATCCTCAGTCTCTTCGCCGCCGCCGGGGTGGCCGTCGCTCGGCGAGGTTCGCTGGCGCCGCGGCCGGCAGCATCCGCTCCCCCTTGGCGGTACCTGCTGAGCATGACCCTCAGCGCCCTGCTCGTCGCTGGCCTGGTCACCCCTGCTCTCGCGGGCACGCACGCAGGAACCCAGGCCGTGCCGCACGGCGGACATGGCACACCCGCTGTCCCAGAGGAGCCAATATCACATGTCGGCCATTAGCCCATCCAGACCTCCAACGTCGCTAGGCTAAGGACACCCTTACCGACGACGGAGTGTGATGCCGAACCTTCTTCCGTTCTCGCAGGAGCTGCGAGAACGAACCCGCGGCGGTCACGCTGAGAGTGAGGGCGCCGACTTCATGGGTGACCTGATGACGGGCAAGGGGACGCGTGAGGACTACATCGCCCTGGTGGCCCAGAACTTCTTCGTCTACGAAGCCGTCGAGGGCGTCGCCGAGCTGAGAAGCAACGACCCTGTCGTTGCACCGTTCCTGTCCGACAGGCTGACCCGCCTCCCGGCTATCGAGGCCGACCTCCGGTTCCTGCTCGGCGAGAACTGGCGGGAATCCATCCAGCCCCTCCCCACCACGGCGGCGTACGTCGCCCGCATCCTGGAGGTCGGAGCGACCTGGGCAGGCGGTTTCATCGCCCACCACTACACGCGGTACCTCGGTGACCTTTCCGGCGGCCAGGTCATCCGCATGATCATGCAGCGGCAGTTCGGTTTCGAAACGAACGGCGTCGGCTTCTACCTTTTCGGTCACATCGCCCAACCGCGGGAGTTCAAGGACACCTACCGCGAAGAACTGGATGCTGTGCCCTGGGACGATGCGGAACGCACGCGAGTGATCGACGAGGTGCTGGTCGCGTATCGGTTCAACACGGATCTCTTCCGTGACCTCGCCGTGGCGAAAGCCCGATCCGCGGCCTGAAAAACCCGAGCGGCGGCCGACGGCTGCCGCGCCAAGCAAAGGAGCAGTGTGAGCACGTTCGACACCAAACCCTGGCTCGACGCGTACGCGCCAGGAGTCCCGCACGAGATCGACGTGCCCTCCGGGTCGCTCGTCGACATGGTCGAGGATGCCGTCGCCCGGTTCCGGCGCAAGACGGCGCTGCAGTTCTTCGGCGAGCCGACCACGTATGCGGAGCTTGGTGACCAGATCGGACGAGCGGCCGAAGGACTGCGGCGCCTCGGCGTCGGAAAAGGCGATCGGGTGGCGATCGTGCTCCCGAACTGCCCGCAACACGTCATCGCCTTCTACGCTGTGCTGCGCCTCGGCGCCGTCGTTGTCGAACACAACCCGCTGTACACCGCCAGGGAGCTCCGTCACCAGTTCGAGGACCACGGCGCACGCGTTGTGATCGCGTGGGACAAAGTTGCCGGCCTGATCACCGACTTCCCGCGGGACCTGCCGATCGACGCCGTCGTCGCGGTCGACGTCACCAAGGCGATGCCGTTCGGCACCCGCGTCGCCCTGCGGTTGCCGGTCGCCAAAGCACGGGCGTCCCGCCGGGCCCTCACCACAGGCTCCCCTGTCAGCGGGACCACCGCATGGGACTCCCTGATCTCGCATGGAAGCCTCCGTCGCAGGCATCCGCGCCCCGCCGGCGGCGACCTGGCGTTGCTGCAGTACACGAGCGGCACCACCGGCAGCCCCAAGGGCGTCATGCTCAGCCACTCCAACCTCCTCACGAATGCTGCCCAGGGCCGCGCGTGGGTGCCCGGCCTCTCCGAGGGCACCGAGGTCTTCTACGCCGTCCTCCCCCTGTTCCACGCGTACGGATTGACGTTATGCCTCACCTTCGCGATGAGTATCGGCGCGACGGTGGTGCTGTTCCCGAAATTTGACGTCGACCTTGTGCTCGCCGCGTTCTCGAAGACGCCGGCAACGTTCCTGCCTGCCGTACCCCCGATCTACGAGGCGCTCGCGCGTGCCTCTGAAAGTCGCAAAATCGACCTGTCCGGCATCCGTTTCGCCATCTCAGGGGCGATGAGCCTGCCCGTGTCGATCGTCCGGCGCTGGGAGCAGGCGACCGGCGGCCTTCTCGTCGAGGGCTACGGGATGACGGAGACGTCGCCAGTGGCCCTGGGAAACCCCATCGGTCCGACGCGTCGGCCGGGCACCGTCGGAGTGCCTTTCCCGAACACCGAGATTCGGGTCGTCGACCCGGCAGACACGTCGGTGGACCGCGGCCCCGGGGAGGCAGGCGAACTGCTGATCCGCGGCCCGCAGGTGTTCTCGGGTTACTGGAAGCGCCCGGAGGAGACGGCGGCTTCGCTGATCGGCGACGGCTGGTTGCGCACCGGCGATATCGTCGAGGTGTCTGCCGATGGCTTCGTCACGGTCGTCGACCGGGTCAAGGAGCTCATCGTCACCGGCGGCTTCAACGTGTCGCCGTCCGAGGTGGAACAGGCGCTCATGGACCACCCGGACGTACGCGAGGCAGCGGTCATCGGGCTCCCCAGGGAAAGCGGCGGAGAGGATGTGGCCGCCGCCGTGGTCATGCAGGACGGAACCGTGTTCGATCAGAACGCCCTGCGGGACTTCTGCCGCAGGAGCCTGACCGCTTACAAGGTCCCGAAGAAAATCGTGCAGGTGGACGACCTCCCCCGCTCGCTCATCGGCAAGGTGCTGCGCAAGGATGTCAGGGAACGGATGCTCGCCGGCTGACCACCTGCGAGGGACCCGTTCCGCGGTCCTTCACGGGGTCTCTGCCGCGCCCAGGGGGGACGGGCGCTCCCACCGCATGAACCGCTCCACATCGGTGTCGACCAGGATGTCGCTCGGGCGCAGCGGCCGGGTCAGGTAGAGGCCTTCGAGAGAGGTCAGCCGGCTGAGCGCGACGTAGGTCTGGCCGGGGCTGAACGCACGTGAGCCCAGGTCGACGATGGCGCTGTCATAGGTCTTGCCCTGCGATTTATGAATGGTGACCGCCCAGGCCAGCCGGAGCGGGAACTGGGTGAACTCAGCGACAATGTCCTTCTTGAGCTGCTTCGTCGCGGCGATGTAGCTGTACCGGTACTTCTCCCACACCACTGGTTCGACCTCGACGACCTCCCCGTCGACGTCGACGAACACATTGGTGTCGATCTTGGTCACCCGGCCGATCGTCCCATTCACCCAGCGTTGCCCGTCGCCGCCCCCGCCGCTGTCGTTGCGGAGGAACATCACCTGTGCCCCGACCTTGAGTTCGAGCGTTTCGTCGGCCGGGAACGTGCCCTTGCCGAAGTCGCCGCTCACTTCGGCGTTGGCTTTGAGCGCACGCCCGGGAAGCTTCGCGAGGGCTGCGGCGTTGATGCGGTTCACGATGTCGTTGCGGGTCGCGAGGGTGATCGTGCCGTCGTCGGGTGGCGTCCTCGCCCCCATCGAGTTGAGCGCCCCAGCGATCTGGGCGGTGACCTGCCCGTGACGGACCGCATTGAGCATGTATTTGAAGTCCGCGTCCGACTGCCGATGGATCTCGGCGAGTTCGATGATGTGCAGGGGCGTTTCCTGCCACACTCTCGCGTCGAAGAACCAGAACGACCGGTAGGTGTCCTGGATGTACTCGCGTTCCTCGCCCTGCCCCGGCACAGGGGCGAGCTGGTATGGGTCGCCGAACAGTACGACCTGCACGCCGCCGAAGGGTTCGTGCCTCCGCTGCCGTGCCTGACGGAGGCTACGGTCGATCGCATCCATCAGGTCGGCGTTGACCATCGAGACTTCGTCGATGACGAGCGTGTCGATGGTGTTGAGCAGCTTCTTCACCGCGTCGCTCTGGTCGATGTCGTGGTCGGCGATCAGCCCGATCGGGAGCCGGAACAGCGAATGGATCGTCTGCCCTCCGACGTTGAGCGCAGCGACACCGGTTGGAGCACAGATGACGATCTGCTTCTCCGTGTGCCACGACAAGTGGTTGAGCAGGGTCGACTTGCCCGTGCCGGCCCGGCCGGTGACGAAGACGTGCTCCCTGGTGCCCTCGATCCGGTCGAATACGGCCTGCTGCTCGGAGGACAGCTCGATGCTCGGCTGGGGGTTGGTCACGGATGCCTTCAGGAATGTTCGCTGGAACTATCTACTGTATTCGCCGAGGCCGGGAGGGGCGTACAGGGCTGTGGACGGGTAGCCGATCAGAGACCCTCCCGGATGGGGCACTCGAGGCGATCACCATAGGATAGCTGCGTGAGCCAGCCCCAAAACCCCGCCCAGATGCACCCGCAACAGAGCGCACCGGCCGGCTGGATCGAACCACCCGCACCTGAGCCGCGAGCATCCATGGCGGAGCGGACACGGGCGACCATCATCTGGGCCGTGGTCGGGACGATGCTCATTGGTGCGGCGTTCGCTGCGATGGGCGCGCTCAATCGCGACGTTTACGGAGCCGGGGCCTTCGTCGGCGACTATCTCAGCAAACTGCAGGAGAAGGATGCGGCCGGCGCGCTCCGGATTCCGGGTGTGACGCTCGACGAATCCGAGCTCAAAGAAGCTGGCCTCCCCGAGGGAAGCTCCAACGCGCTCTTGCGGAATGCGGCCCTTCCTGAGCTGACCGACCTCACCCTCGTCGAAGACGTCGATCAGGGGCACGGCCTGCACTCGGTCACCTGGTCGTTCCACAGCAACGACGCGTACGGCCAATCGACCTTCCTCGTGAAGAGTGCCGGGACCCGGTTCCCGCTGATTCCTACCTGGTCGTTCGCGCGGAGCCCGCTCGCCGTCGTGAACCTTGCCGTCGAGCACTCGACAGTGTTCACGACGAACGGGTTTTCTCTCGATACCCGGTCGCTGACGGGAAGACCGGACCCGGCGTTCCACAACATTGTGAACGTGCAGGTGTTCACGCCTGGCGCTTACATCATTGAATCGACCAGCGACTTCGTCACTTCCGAGAAGGTACCCGTTCTCGTCGACGAGCCCACCCGCGTGCACGAGGTCGCTGTGGAAGCGGCCCCGACCGACGAGTTCCTCGCTGCCGCCCAGAAGTCCGTGAACGCGCAGCTCGATGCCTGCGCAGAGCAGAAGGTTCTGCAGCCGACCGGATGCCCGTTCGGTATCGTCGTCGACGACCGGATCTCCGGCGACCCGCAGTGGTCGTTCGAGGACTATCCGCAGATCAGCGTCGAAGCCGGCACTGAATCGTGGGTGATCCCGCCCACCAGGGGCGCTGCTCACCTCGAGGTCGACGTCCAGTCCCTCTTCGACGGATCAATCACCCCGTACGACGCCGACGTGCCGTTCTCCATGGTGGGCAACCTCTACGTCTTGTCCGACGGGACCGTTGCGGCGACGATCAAGGAAGACAACGACGCGTAATCCGCTCAGCCGCGACCGGACAGCCGGGCGAGGCGCTCGTTGTATTCCTTGAGCTCGGCGTCGTCGGTGCGATCCGCGTTCCGGTCGAGCCGTTTCTGTTCTTTGGTGTCGCTTCGGCTCCACTGGATGGCGACCGTGATGGCGAGCGCGATCGTCGGCAGCTCGCCGAGACTCCACGCTATGCCGCCCCCGATCTGCTGGTCGGCCATCGGCGCAGGACCCCAGGTCCTGCCCATGGCGCCGAACCAGTCGGCGAGGAACAGCCCCACATTCGACATGATCGCCAGTCCGAAGAAGGCGTGCGCAGCCATCGTCGCGAGCAGGAGCAGCAAACGCATCGGATAGGAGAGCCGGAAAGGGACGGGATCCACGCCGATCAGGGACTGGACGAAGAGGTAGCCGGACAGCACGAAGTGGACGATCATCCATTGGTGTCCGATGTGATCAGTCATCGCCCAGCGCATGAGCGGGGAATAGTAGAAGACCCAGAGCGAACCGGCGAAGAGCACGGCTGCGACGACAGGGTTGGCGATGACACCGGCGAACTTGGAATGGACGGCGAGGAGAATCCACTCGCGCGCACCGCGGGATCCGTCGTCCCTCTTCTCAACGGCTCGCATGGCGAGGGTCACAGGGGCGCCAGGCACCAGTAGAACGGGGACCAGCATGGTGAGGCCCATGTGCCCGAGCATGTGCACGCTGAAGAGGTAATCCTGGTACGCGGCGACACCGCCGCTGGTCAGGTAGAAGAGCACGAGCAGTCCGAGGATCCAGAACACCGTGCGGTGGATCGGCCATTTGTCACCGCGGCGGCGCAGACGGACGACGCCGGCGACGTAGAAGAAGATCCCGAAAGCCGCGACGAGCAGCCAGATGAGGTCGATGTCCCAGGTGGTGAAGTAGCGCTCGAAGGTCAATTCGGGCGGGAGCGGCTCACCGGTGAGCAGTTCAGCGGCGGTCGGTACGCCGGCAAGTTCCTCGGGAACGGGCGTAGCGGTGCGGGCGAGGGCTGCGGCGAGCCCCGAGGCGACGCCCATGAAAGCGAGTTCGGCGACGACCATCCACCAGAAGAAACGGGTGACCGTCTCTCGTGAAGCCTTCATCCGCCCGATCAGCCAGTTGCGGTGGACAGCGCCGAAGAGCCCGATCGCGACGAGCGCGGCGACCTTGCCGAGCACGAGCACGCCGTACGGGGTGAGCAGTCGGTCGAGGCTGCCGATCCGGAGTTCAGCGCTCGCATAGCCGGATACGGCGACGACGAGGAAGGAGACAAGGGCGAGAGTCGAGTAACGCTCGATGACGGGGACGATGCGACCGGAATCGAAGGTTTTGCGGAGGAGGATGATCGTGAGCAGGCCGCCGAGCCACACAGCGGCGAAGAGAAGGTGCAACCCCAACCCGGTGATGGCGGCGTCGTGGCCCGCCGTGCCGGCCGCGTGGCCCTGCTGCGCCATCGGAACGAGGGAGATGAGTGCGAGCACTCCGACGAACACCATGAGGGTCTGGCCGCGCACAGCGAAGCACAGCACGGTGAGCGTGGCGGCGATGAGCGTGGTGGCGAGCCACGCCTGGCCGAGTTCGACATCGGTGAAGAACAGGCCGAGCTTGGCGCCGAACTGGTCGTCGAAGGTGACCGCGGTGCCTGTCACGTTCAGGAAGGTGAGGAACCCGGTGGCGCCGGCGGCTACGGCGTACAGCGCCGCGCCCGCCGCGGCGACGTCGAGGGCGCGATGGTATTCGTTCTTCTTCGGTGAGAGGGCGAACAACGCAAGCACGATCGCGCCGATCGTTACCGCCGCGCCGATGTTGACGAAGAGCTTGGCGATCGGCAGCCCGAAACGAACGAGGGCTCCCGGGTCACCGATGGGGCGCGCGTCCGCCCCTCCGCCATAGGCCAGCCCTACCAGGAGGGTGAGGAGCGCGACGGCGGCGAGGAGGGCAGGGCCGACGATCCGGGTAACGCGAAGCACCCCTCAAGCCTACGTCGTGGGCAGGCCACGAACCTCCGTTTGCGCTGGCGGCGCGGTGCCGCGTCACACGGCGCCGTGGTGACCTCACATTCAGGATCTTCGTCCAGATTCAGGAGAACCGGGCCGACACGCCGTCTGAGCGGCCGCGGCATCCGGCGTGTCCCAAGGATCTGCTGAATTTGAGGTCGGGGAAGGCGGGTTCGGCCGGGCAGCGGATGCTCCGTGGCGCGTTAACGACGAAAGGGGATGCAGCGCAGCGCGCGGCATCCCCTTTCATGACGACTACTTTGCTGCAGCCTTGAGCTTCGATCCAGCCGAGACCTTGACCGAGTGGCCGGCCGGGATCTGGATCTCGGCACCGGTCTGCGGGTTACGGCCCGTGCGTGCGGCACGTGAGGTGCGCTCGACGGCGAGCCATCCCGGGATGGTGACCTTGACGTCATTGCTGACCGAGTCAGCCAGCACGGTGAACAGCGAGTCGAGGACGCCGCCAACGGTCGCCTGGCTCTGGTTCGTCTCGGATGCGATCTTTGCAACGAGCTCGGTCTTGTTAAGCGACTTATCAGCCATTGAGTTGTCCTCCTCGGACTTTGCTTTCTACAGCCTGTTTCATAACTTGCCCCGAGCCGTTCGTGCACCCGGGCCGGTCTGTCTGACCGCCTCGAATGTATCAGAGTTCCGCATGATCTCGCGGAAATCGGGCTCGTGTGGCCCCATTTTCTGCGGCGTGTCACAGCATCCGTCACTTTGACCCCACATTTTGGCTCCGGATAACGGTGTCAGCGCAAATCCGCGTCATTCCGCGGCTTCGCCGTCAACGACAGAACGGGCGCCGGCCAGAAGGCCGGCACCCGTTCGGTGCGGAGGTGGTGGTGCTTACCAGCTCGACTTGGTGATGCCGGGCAGTTCACCCTTGTGCGCCATGTCACGGAAGCGGACACGCGAGATGCCGAACTTCGAGAGGTGGCCGCGGGGGCGTCCGTCAACGGCGTCACGGTTGCGCAGGCGCACCGGTGAAGCGTTGCGGGGAAGCTTCTGCAGACCGAGGCGAGCAGCTTCACGTGACTCGTCGGTGCCGTTCGGGTCCACGAGGGCCTTCTTCAGCTCGAGGCGCTTTGCCGCGTAACGCTCAACGATAACTTTGCGCTGGTTGTTCTTGGCGATCATGCTCTTCTTAGCCATGGCTTAGCGCTCCTCTCGGAATTCAACGTGCTTGCGCACTACGGGGTCGTACTTCTTGAGTACGAGACGGTCGGGGTTGTTACGACGGTTCTTCTTGGTTACGTAGGTGTAACCGGTTCCTGCCGTCGAACGAAGCTTGATGATCGGACGAACGTCCTGTGCTTTTGCCATTAGATCTTCTCCCCACGAGCCAGGATGTCCTTGACGACCGACTCAATTCCGCGAGCATCGATGACCTTGATGCCCTTGGCGCTCAGCGTGAGCGTGACGTTACGGCGAAGCGACGGTACGAAGTACGTCTTCTTCTGCACATTGGGGTCGAAGCGACGCTTCGTGCGTCGGTGCGAGTGCGAAATGTTGTGTCCGAAGCCGGGAATGGCTCCAGTCACCTGGCAGGTTGCTGCCATGGTTCTCTCCTTCAATACCGCAGGACTTCCGCCCTGCCCAAGATCTCTTGTCGGCACACGCAAACCACCTGCATTTCACAACAGGGGGACGTTTGTGCGATCCGAACGGGAGGTGCCCGTTCAGCCAAGGATCTATCGTACAGGACGCCAGGCTCTTCTGCGAACGACGGCCTCAGCGCCACCGGACGGATGCCGCGCTGCCGCAGAAGGGAGCTCTGCAGCCCGCTCTTGACCGGTTCATCGGAAGACGGCGGAGGATCGGTTAGCCCGTGAACTCCAGACGATACCGGAGGAACCCCATGAGTAACGAAGCCAGCCCCGTGTCCGCTGAACCGGAAAGGGCGCCGTCGACCGCCGCGACGCCAGCGAGCGACTTCCCCCGGGATGCCGGCCCCCAGCCGCAGTCCGCCCCGGGGATGTCGCACAGCCGCTTAGGGGACGGCCCGCGGGTGGGACCGGGCAGCCGGACGGACCACGCCCCGATGCCCGGGACCACGACGATTCGGACACCGGCACCGCGGACCCGTCGAACGTCGAGGGATGACCGCCCCCTCACCGTGCGCGAATCACCCAGGACCCGCCACCCACGACGGACGGGGTCAACGGCGTGGCGTCGGTGAATCTACGCAGACCCTGACGAGCACGCCGAGCACAGTCCGAAGATATCAACGACGTGCCTGGCGTCGGTGAAGCCGTGATCGGATGCGGTCTGCCGCGCCCAGCGCTCCACCTCGGTCGCCTCGATCTCGACGGTGAGGCCGCAGTTGCGGCAGATCAGGTGGTGGTGGTGGCCGGTGGTTTCGCACGCCCGATACAGACTCTCTCCCTCAGGAGACTGCAGGGAATCCGCCTCGCCGACGTTCGCGAGGTCGGCGAGGGCGCGGTACACGGTCGCGAGTCCGATGTGGGATCCAGCTTCTCGGAGCCCCTGGTGCAGACCCTGTGCGCTGACGAAACCGTTCCGGGAGTTCAGCGACTCGCGTACGGCTTCCCGCTGCCAGGTGTTCCTCTTCACTGCCACGTTCCGCTGCCTCCGTCGACCTGGTTCTAGCGTAGCCCGGCGCGAGGTTTGGCACGCAGCCCGACCAGACGCGCGACGAGATAGATCAGAAACGAGATCGTCGTGATGTACGGGCTGATCGGCAGCGACCCACCGATAGCCAGCAGGATGCCACCGACTGCGGAGACGAAGCCGAACACCATCGCGAGCACCGGGACGACAATCGGCGATGCGGACAGTCGCAACGCGGCCGCGGCCGGGGTGACGACGAGGGCGAGCACGAGAAGTGCACCGATGATCTGCACAGACACGGCGACGATCAGCCCGAGCAGCACCATGAAGGTGAGCGAGACGAACCGGGTAGGGACTCCGCGGGCTGCGGCGACGTCGGCATCGAGGCTGTCGAAGCTCAACGGGCGCCAGATCAGCAGCAACCCGACGAGCACCGCGAGGCTGATGGCGCTCAGCCAGGTCAACTGGGGGTCGTCGACCGAGATGATCTGGCCGGTGAGCAACCCGAACTTGTTGGCGCTTCGTCCCGGATACAGGGCGAGGAAGAGGATGCCGAGCCCCAGCCCGAACGGCATGAGGACGCCGATGATGGAGTTGCGGTCGCGAGCGCGTGCCCCCAGCAGCCCGATGACGATCGCAGCGATCAGGGCGCCGACGAGGGAACCGGCAACGACGTTGACGCCGAACAGCAACGCCGCCGCGGCGCCGGCGAACGAGAGTTCACTGATTCCGTGCACGGCGAAGGCCATGTCGCGTTGCATGACGAAGACGCCGATAAGCCCGCCGACGATACCGAGGACGGCTCCCGCGAGGATCGAGTTCTGCACCAGGCCGAGGAGTTCGCCGTAGTTCTCGAAGTTGAACATCCGGGACCAGAGGTCACCCGCGCCGACGGGGAGCATCACTCCGGCCCTCATGCCCCGACCTCGGTGTGGCCGTGGTGGTGGGTTTCGCTGTCGGGGATGCCGACGACGACGACCCGTCCGCCGGTGCGGAGCACGTCGACAGGGGTGCCGTACAACTCGGTGAGCACATCGCTCGTGAGCACTTCATCCGGTGTTCCCTCACGGAACTGTCCGCCAGCGAGGTAGAGGATGCGGTCGACCATCCCGAGCACCGGATTGACGTCGTGGGTGACGAAGACGACAGGCGTGCCGTGCTCACGCCGTCGCCGGTCGATCAGTTCGGAGACGCCGCGCTGGTGCTGCAGGTCCAGGCTGAGCAGGGGCTCGTCGCACAGCAGCATCCGCGGGTCACCGGCGAGCGCCTGGCCCACTCGCAGCCGCTGTTGCTCGCCTCCGGAGAGGTTGCCGACGGGTTCATCGGCGTAGTGGGAGGCGCCGACCGACGCCAGGAGGGCGTCCACCTGACGCTTCTCCGCTCCCCGGCTGACCGGGAGCCCGAACCGGTGCCCGTTCACTCCGAGCGCGACAAGGTCCCGCCCGCGCATCGGCGTGCCTCCCGGGATGAGCTTCTGCTGGGGGATGTAGCCGATCCGGCGGTCGCCCCGGCGCACCGGGTGCCCGTCGAATCGGATCGTGCCTGCGTCGAGTGGCTGCTGCCCGAGGATCGTCTTGAGCAGACTCGTCTTGCCCGATCCGTTCGGCCCGAGGACCGCGAGGAACTCCCCGGCGCAGACGTCGAGGGTGAGGTCGTTCCACAGCACGCGATCGCCGAAGCCGAGGGCGGCATCCGTCAGGCTGAGGATCGGGTTGCTCGGGTGGCGGTGACCGGCAGGAGGAACGACGCCGGTCACGAGCGGAGCGCGTCGCTGATAGCGGTCATGTTGTTCGTCATCCAGCTCACATAACTCTCCCCGTCCGGCAGCGTCTCAGCGAAAGACACCACCGGAACGGAATTCTTCTCGGCAGCGGCGCGGACCCGATCGGTCTCAGGGCCGCTGGTCTGCTCATTGTAGGCGAGCAGTGCGACGTCACCGGTGGCGAGAAGGGCGAGAGCATCCCTGAGGCTCGCCGGCGAGACATCCGTGCCGTCTTCTATCGCGGCACTGAATTCCGCAGGGGTCACATCGACCAGGCCGGATGCCTCGAGCAGGTACAGCGGCACCGGCTCGGTGATTGCCACCCCTGCCCCGCCGAACTCCGTCTTGAGCGCCTCGGTCGAGGCGGTGAGCTGAGCGAGTTCTTCCGAGAAGACCGAGTAGTTCTCGGCGAACTCGGCGGCGTTCTCTTCGTCGAGTTGCGAGAAGACGTGCGCGAGTGTGCTGGCGAGCGAATCCACGGTGGCGAGGTCGTACCAGACGTGTTCGTTGAGCCCCTCGACGTGCCCGTTCCCGTCCTCCCCACCGTGCTCGTCTGCGCTGTGTCCTTCGACGGGTGCGTGCCCGGACAGGTCGACGACGTTGACCATCTCGAGATCGTCCGCGCCGGCGGCATTCACGAGGGTGTCGATGAACGGGTCGTATCCCCCGCCGTTTTCGATCACCAGGTCCGCCTTCGAGATGGCCAGCTGGTCCTGGGCGCTGGCCTCGTAGCTATGCGGATCCTGCGCCACGGAGTTGATGATGCTCGTCACATCCACGTACTCCCCGCCGATCGCGGAGGCGATGTCGCCGTACACGTTGGTGGAGGAGACGACGCTGATGCCGGTCGGGTCGTCCACGTTCTCGCTTGCGGGGCTGGAGCATCCGCTGAGCACGAGGGCTGCTGCGGGCAGGAGCAGAAGGGGAGCGAGGCGGGAGTTGTTCACTTCGGATACGGTACCCGTAATGATAACGGTTATCAACTTCCGCCGTGTGCACGGACTATGGTATGTCACATGTCATCCTTACGACTCGTACCGACGATGCACGACGACCCTCACTTGGCGCGTCACGCCCAGGTTTTGGACGCCCTCGATTTCGTACCCGACGTCGGCCGTACCGCGGTCGTGGATGACGGAGGCGCGGTACTTCTCGTCGGACTCGGCGAGCGTGGAACCTCGAGCACCGCCTCCACCCGGATCGCGTTCGCGTTCGCAGCACGGGCGATCGCGGCGGGCGAACTCGTCGTCGAGACCGAAGACCTCGAGGCCGATCTGCTGCAAGCGGCGGCCGAGGGCATCGTCCTCGGCCGGTACTCCTTCCGTGGCAGCTCCAGGCACTCGGGATGGAAACCCTCGACGCTGTCACCGTCATGGGAAGCAGGGATCGCGATCGGCGAAGCCGTCTGCCTGGCCCGCGACCTCGTGAATACTCCGCCCAACGTGATGACGCCGGACATACTGGCCGAAAGCTTCCGTGTTCTAGCGATCGACGGCGGTCTCACCGCAACCGTTCGGGACGAGCAGTGGCTGCGCGAGGAGGGCTTCGGCGCCGTCCTCGCAATCGGCGGCGGTTCATCCAATCCCCCGCGGCTGGTCGAGCTCGAGTACCGCGGTCATGACGGCGGCACGGACGTCTGCCTCGTCGGAAAGGGAGTCACTTTCGACTCCGGCGGGAACTCCTTGAAAGACGCCGACGGGATGATGACGATGAAGTCCGACATGGCGGGTGCTGCGGCAGTTGCCGGGGCCATGTCGCTGCTGCGCCGGTTCGCACCACGCATCAACGTCCGGGCCGTGCTGCCCCTCGTCGAGAACATGCCCGGCTCCACGGCCACCCGCCCCGGCGACGTCGTCACCGCCCGCAACGGCCTCACGATCGAGATCCTGAACACCGATTTCGAGGGCCGCGTGATCCTTGCGGACGCATTGGGCTACGCGGCAGAGGCGAACCCCGGAGCAATCGTGGACGTCGCGACACTGACATACGCTGCGGCCAACGCCCTCGGCAACAGGACCGGTGCGGTGCTCGGCGATGACTCGGAGATCGCGCGAATCCGCACTGCGGCCGATCGCTCCGGGGAGCCGTTCTGGCCCTTCCCGATGCCGTCGCACTTCGCAGCGCAACTGGACTCAGACGTCGCCGATGTGAAGAACTTTCCGGGTGCGCGAGAAGGGCGGGTCATCTCCGCGGCGCACTTCCTGCGTCGATTCGTACCGGGAACGGTCGACTGGGCGCACCTCGACATAGCCGGTCCGGCCTGGGCTGATGAGACGTACGAGCTCACGACGCGCGGCGGCACCGGCTTCGGAGTGCGGACGCTGCTCCAGTACCTGCTCGACCGCGCACACTGAAAGCCTGCCCCTGGGATCGGTCGAGGTCCGCTGAGGAGTTACTGGCCCGGTCCCTAATATTTCCTTGACGGAAATGCGAACGAAACCTAGTGTGTGACATATTACTAGAGCCGGTTTTCGTTCCACAAGAACGATTCTGGTTCCTGGGGACGATTCGAGTTCCCTAGGCCGAGAGTGCGACGCGACGCGGCGTCCACTCGTCGGCACCTTGCGCATCAGGAGATGTGCCCCGCAGACGATCTCCTCCTTTTCGTGAAAGGCTCCGTCATGATCCGCACCCTGCTCACGCTTCGCCTGGCGCCCGAGAAGGTTCCGGATGTCCTCGAGCTCTACCGCTCGGACGACATCCTTCAGTACTCGCTCGACCACTCCGAGGCCCTGACTTCAGAGATCTCGGTCGCGGCCGACGGATCGGGCGAGGTTCTGGTGACCGCCTTATGGCCGGACTCGTCGGCCTACCAGGGCTGGCTCGACAATCCGTGGCGCGCTGGGTCCAGCGCAAAGCTGAGCGAACTGCTCCGCGATGCCGAGGTAGGCGCCGGCCGCATCTTCGAAATCGACCACGACGTGCGAAAGCTCTAGTCCAGCCCCTTCGCCGTGGCCAGCGGAATCTCTTCCCGCAGTATCCCCTTCCCCAACAATCCACCTGATCATCCGCATCCGCATACCTGGAGGTACCCGTGCACATCCTCAGCAAGAACGGCCGCCGTGTCGCCGTCGTCGCCATCGCCGCCCTTGGCGTCAGCAGCCTCGCCGCGTGCAGTTCCCCCTCCGGATCCAATGGATCCGCCGAATCCGACGGCACCTACTCGATCGCCGTACTGCTCGCCTCGAGCCAGAACGGCTACAACCAAGCCGTCGCCGAGGGGGTCCAGAAAGCAGCCGACTCCCTCGACGGGAAGTTCGACATCACCGTGCTCGACGGAGGCTTCAACGCCGACACCCAGCTCTCGCAGATGGAGACCGCCGGTGTTGGCGAGAAGTATGACGGCATCGTCGTCGTACCGTTCGACGGACCTGCGCTCGCCGCGGCGTTCCCCCTCGCCAACGGCATCCCCGTAACCACGGCGCTGAACCCGATCGGCCCAGACATCGAGGAGATGGAGCCACAGGTCGAAGGAGTCGTCGCCACCGTCGCCGTCCCAGCTGGTGAAGCCGCGGCGAAGCAGGCAGAGGGCGTCGTCGAGTACTGTGCCGACATCGATCCGTGCAAGGTCGCGCTCCTGGTCGGCCAGCTGAACGCCCCGCTCGACGTGACGCGAGAGGCCGCCTACCGCAAGGTGCTCGAGCCTGAGGCAAACATCGAGATCGTCGCGACCGTCGAGGGCAACTATGACCCCGACCTCTCCTCGACCGCGATCTCGAACGTGCTGCAGGCAAACCCGGACATCAACGTCGTCCTGTCCAACGCCGACCAGCAGACCGAGGGCGCCCAGATCGCGCTCGAGGATGCCGGGATCGACCCGTCCACCGTCTACCTGACGGGCGGCGGTGGAACATCCAAGTCGATCCAGAACGTCCGCGACGGCGTATGGAAGGCCGATTACATCAACTTCCCCGTGAGCATGGGCAAGGCAGCGATGGAGCAGCTGTACAACGCTTTGACCGGAGGGGATGTCACCTCGTTCGTGAACGCGGACGAGGTTGGCGAGGTCGATCCGTACGCCACCAAGGAGACCCTCGACGAGACTCCTGACTACACCGGCGAGTGGGTGGGCTAAGGTCGCGGACGGATCGGATCCCACGGACATGAGTACAGCCATCGTCGAACTCCTCGGCGCGTCCAAGCGCTTCGGAGGAACCCAGGCCCTCAACGGTGTCGACCTGACGCTTCGCAAGGGAGAGGTGCACGCGCTCGTCGGCGAGAACGGTGCGGGTAAGTCCACCTTGGGCAAGATTGTGGCCGGGCTCTACGCCCCGGACAGCGGCGAACTTCGGGTTGACGGCGTACCCGTTTCCCGGTGGGACCCGATCCGTGCTCAACGAGCAGGCATCGTGATGATCGCCCAGGAGCTCTCCCTTGTGTCGCAACTGACCGTTGAGCAGAACGTCTTCCTCGGGGCTGAAAGTTCGCGGCTCGGTGTACTGAAGCGAGGCACGACAGATCGTTTTCGCGCGCTTCTGGAACTCGCCGAATTCGACCTCGACCCGAAAGCCCCGGTGGGGACTCTCAGTATCGCCCAGCAGCAGAAGGTGGAGATCATGAGAGCCTTGGCCCGGAAGGCCCGGGTGATCGTGATGGACGAGCCCACCTCCTCCCTCACCGCACACGAGACCGCACAACTGCACACCCTCATCCGCGGGCTTCGCGAGCAGAACCGCAGCATCGTCTACGTTTCGCACTTTCTCGACGCCGTCCTCGAGGTGGCCGACACGGTGACGATCATGCGCGACGGCGTCCGCGTCCGTACCGCACCAGCCGCGCAGGAGACGAAGAGCTCGATGGTGGAGGGTATGCTCGGGCGCGAACTCTCCGTCACCTTCCCCCCGCGCCGACCATCAGTGAACGAATCGGTGCCGCCGCTGCTGACGCTCGAGGGAGTGACGACGGCGGCGGCGCACGACATCTCCCTGCAGATCCGGCCGGGCGAGATCGTCGGCCTGCTCGGCCTCGTCGGCTCCGGTCGCAGCGAGATCGCCCGAGCGATCGCCGGCGCAGACCCGATCACCGGCGGCAGGATGATCTATCGGGGGACAGAGGTGTCCCGATGGAACACCCGCAAGGCCATCGCCTCCGGTGTCGTCATGGTCCCGGAGGACCGCCACGCGCAGGGCCTCGTCCTGGAGCGCAGCGTGAAAGAGAACATCTCCCTCGCCTTCCTGGACCGGTTTTCCACGCTCGGTGTCATCTCATCCCGCCGCGAACGTGCCGGGGCCCAGGAACTCGCCGATGCACTCAGCATGCGTCCGCCGCGCATCGGCCTCGACGTCGGCGGGTTGTCCGGCGGCAACCAGCAGAAGGCCCTGCTGGGCAAGTGGCTCGTCGGGGAACCGGACGTCGTGATCCTGGACGAGCCGACCCGTGGCGTGGACATCGGCGCCAAAGCGACCATCTACCGACTCATCGCCGACCTCGCCGAGCGCGGTGTCGGAGTGCTCCTCATCTCCTCCGAGCACGAGGAGGTCCTTGCGCTGAGCACCCGCGCTCACACCGTCAGTGGCGGAACCATCGTCGGGGAGATCGACCCGGCGACGCTCGGCGTTTCGGACCTGCTCGCTCACCTCTTTTCCGTCGACCTGACCATCGGAGCCACCGCATGACAACCGCAACGGCCACACCCACCCGCATCTCCCGGATCACCCCTGCTTCGGCGCTCCTCTTCCTGCGCGACTACGCCGTGCTCGTCCTGCTGGGGATCATCCTTCTGGTCCTGGCCATTGCGACGCCGTCCTTCTTCACCTTCGCGAACATCGTCAACATCCTCAATCAAAACGCTCCGCTCGCGATCATTGCCGTCGCGGGAACCTTCGTGATCATCTCAGGATCGTTCGATCTCTCCACAGCTGCCATCTACGCAGTGTGCAGTGTCGCGGCCGCCTGGGTCGCGGTCGCCTCGGGCAGCGTGGTCCTCGCCCTTCTGATGCCGCCAGTCATCGGGATGCTGCTCGGCGCTTTCAACGGCTTCAGCGTGACCGTGCTGCGCGTGCACTCATTCCTCGCAACGCTCGCGTCCAGCCTGATCTTCAAGGCGATCGCTGTGCTGATCACCGGCGGTGCCCTGATCTCGGTCCCGCTCGACGGGTTCTCCGAACTCGGCCGCGGCCGCATCGGTGGGGTCTTCTACTCGGTGATCATCCTCTTCATCTTTATCGCGGTGATGTGGTTCGTGCTCAACGGCACCGTCTACGGCCGCCACGTCTTCGCGGTGGGAGGCAACCAGGACGCCGCACAGCTGTCCGGCGTCTCCGTCGACCGGATCAAGGTCGCTGTCTTCGCCGTCAGCGGACTCGCGGCGGGGATCGCGGCATCGATCGGTGTGTCACGCATCGCGTCCGGCCAGCCACAGGCCGGCGAGGGCCTCGAGCTGGCCGCGATCGCCGCCATCATCCTCGGCGGCACCAGCATCAACGGCGGAATGGGAGCCGTCTGGCGCTCAGTCGCCGGCGTCTTCCTCATCGCGCTGATCGGCAACGGGTTCGACATCCTCGGTTTCAACCCGCAGCTCAAGAACCTCGTCACCGGCGTCATCATCCTCGCCGCCGTCGCGCTTGCCGCCGTCGGTGTCAAGCGCCGCTGATCGAGCGCGGCCACAGCCGCGTCATCCTTTTCCCGTTCCCCAGAAAGGCTCCCTCATGTCCGAAAAAGTTCGCGTCGCCATCGATGTCGGAGGCACGTTCACCGACGTGGTCAAGCTCACACCCGCGACTGGAGCGATTCGCTTCGAAAAGGTGCCGACCACCCCGAGCGCCCCGACGGAGGGCGTGCTCGCGGGATTCGACAAGGCTGAGGCCGACACCGCCGACATCGCGATGTTCAACCACGGCACCACGCTCGGCCTCAACGCCCTGCTCACCCGGACCGGTGCCCGTACGGCCATCGTCTCCACCCGCGGGTTCCGTGACGTCTACCTGCTCGGTCGCACCGACCGTAAGGAGATGTACGCCATGACCTACCGCAAGCCCGCCGCGCTGGTGGAACGGAGCGACACCTTCGAGGTCACGGAACGCAGCTACTTCGACGGCACCATCGCCACACCTCTCGACGAAGCGGACGCTCGTGAGGTCGCCGCCCGCATCGCCGCCGGCGGCTACGCCTCAGTGGCCGTCGCCTTCCTGCATTCGTACGCCAACCCCGCGCACGAAACACGCATGCGGGAAATCCTGCAGGAAGTCGCCCCAGGCGTCCACGTGACCCTGTCGCACGAGCTCGCCCGTGAGTATCGCGAATACGAACGCACCTCCACCGCCGTGCTTGACGCGTACATCAAGCCCATCGTCCGCGGTTATCTGGAGGCGCTCGAGGGCAACCTCGAGGGCAGCGGATTCGCCGGTCGCTTCCTGATGTCGCGCTCCGGCGGTGGCGCGATGACCGCTGCTGCCGCAAAGGAGCAGCCGGTCAACCTCATTCTCTCTGGCCCGGCCGGTGGCGTGATCGGCGCTGCTGCCATCTCCAAACTTTTCGGAACGCCGAACCTGATCACGATCGACATGGGCGGCACGAGCCTTGACGCGTCACTCGTGCTCGACCACGAACCGTTGCGCTACCAGGGTGCTGAATTCGAGGGTCTCCCGATCACGACGCCGTCGCTCAACATCCACACCATCGGAGCTGGTGGGGGCTCCCTCGCCTACCTCGACGACGCCGGCGCTTTGCAGGTGGGCCCGCAGAGCGCGGGCGCGATGCCCGGGCCGGCCTCATACGGCCGCGGCGGAACCCAGCCCACCTTCACCGACGCCGCCCTCGCAGTCGGGTATCTCGGCTCCGACACCCCGCTGGGTGGATCCCTGGTACTCGACGAGTCGCTTGCCCTGAAGGCCCTCGAGCCAATCGCCGATCAGCTCGGCATGAGCGCCCGTTCCCTTGCCCGCGGCATGCTGCGCATCTCCTCGACCAAGATCACCGGCGCCGTCCGCGGCATCACTGTCGAACTCGGCCTTGACCCGAAGGAGTTCGCCCTGCTCAGCTTCGGGGGCGGGGGCGGGCTCGTCGCCGTGGACGTCGCACGCGAGCTGAGTATCCCCACCGTCATCGTGCCGCCCGGACAGGGCGCGTTCTCAGCGCTCGGCATGCTGATGGCCGATGTCCAGCACGACTTCGCGCGCACCTCCGTCACTCCACTGGCAAACCTCGACGCCGGGTCGATCGAAGCTTCGTTCCAGGAGCTCGAGGCAGAGGCGATCACGGCACTCGAGGCGGAGGGCTTCGGGAAGCCGGAACGCCGCCTCACCCGCACCATCGACGTCCGCTACGCCGGCCAGGAGCATGCCGTGACGGTCGCGTACCCGGAGACGACCGGCAACTTCGCAGAGATCGTCGCCGAACGCTTCGCGCAGCTGCACGAGCGCCAGTACGGCCACATCATGAGCGACCCGGTCGAGGTGACGACGCTGCGTCTGCGGGGCATCGGCATCATCGACAAACCGTCGCTTCCCACCGTTCCCGAGCGCCGGGAGGGCGCGCCCACCCGCTTGGGTTCCCGCGTCGTGCATCTCGCCGACGGTGTCCAGTCCGTTTACAGCCTGTACTCCCGCGAGCAACTCCTTGCCGGGGACAGCATCCACGGCCCCGCCGTAATCACCGAGCACACCGCCACCACGGTGATCCATGAGGGCGACCTGCTCACCGTCGGCAGTTACGGCGAGCTCGTCGTCGCCATCCTGGCCGACTCCCCCGCATCCCCATCCGAATCCACTCTTCTTGAGGAGGTCGCCCGATGAGCGACGCCATCACCACCGAGGTCATCCGCCACGGGCTGCTCGCAGCGGCCTCCGAAATGGCGACGAACCTGTGCCGCACCGCCTACAACACCGTGGTTTACGAGATCCACGATTACGGCATCGGCATTCACAACGTCAACGGCGACGTGGTCGCGGATGCTCCGGGCATCGCCATCTTCACCCGGGGCAACGACTACGGCATCAAGAAGGCCGTGGAGTTTCTCGGCGAGGACGCCATGGGCGAGGGGGATGTTTTCCTGCTCAACTACCCGTACTGGTCGTCGGCTCACGCGCTGGACACGCTCGTTTTCGCCCCGATCCGCTCCAGGCAGGGCCAGTTGATCGGCTACGCGTCCTGCCGGATCCACGTGCTCGACCTGATGCAGAAGGACGCCGGCTACGTGCTCGACTCCACCGACATGTACCAGGAGGGCATCTTCTTCCCCGGCACGCGGCTGTACAAGGGCGGTGAATCCTGCGAGGACACCTTCAACATCATCCGCTTCAACAGCCGGATGCCGAAGCACACCATCGGCGACCTGCAGGCGCAGGTCTCGGCCTGTTACGCAGGCGTGCAGCGCACGCGAGAACTTGCGGACAAGTATGGCGTCGAGACGCTGACCACGGCGATGGAGACGATCAACGCGCACGGTGAGAAGCTCGCCAGGCTTGCCCTGGCGAAACTGCCGAAGGGCACCTGGCACGCCACCGATTTCATCGACAGCGACGGCATCGACCGGGACACCCCGGTGAAGATCGATGCCAAGGTCACCATCACCGACGACGAGTTCATCGTCGACTGGAGTGAGAGCGCCTACGGCGTGAAGGGGCCGATCAACCTGCCGCCGGGGCAGACCGAAGCGCTGTGTTCGCTGGTCTTCAAGTCACTCACAACACCGGACTCCCCCGTCGTCGCCGGCAACTTCGCCCCATTGCGGGTGATCACCCGCGAAGGCAGCGTGATGCACGCTGTCCCGCCCATGCCGACGTTCACGCTGTGGACCGGGCTGCTCGCCGGCGAGGTGGTCTACAAGGCGCTGGCTCAGGGCATGCCGGAGCTGATCCCTGCCTCCTCCGGCGGAGACGTCAGCTCGATGATGGGCCTCGGTGTGAACCCGCGCACCGGAGAAGCCTGGCTCGAGGCCACCAACGAGGCCGTCGGGTTCGGCGGCCACTCGGGAGGCGACGGCGAGGACGGCATCATGCACTTCAGCGAGCCGGGTTGCCGCAACAACCCGGTCGAAGTGCTTGAGACCAAATCCCCGATGATCATCGACTCCTACGGCTACCGCCCCGACTCTGCCGGGGCCGGTAAGCACCGCGGCGGTGTTGGCGTGAGCCGCGTCTACCGTTTCACCGCCGACTCGGTCGGCATCGGGCTGGTCTACAAGACCACGTCGCCGCCGTGGGCTGTCGGCGGGGGCCGGGAGGCCCTGCCGAACGGCATGACCATCAACCGCGGCACGTCGGCGGAGCGCTCCGGTTCCGGCAATTACAACAAGCTCGCCGCTGGCGAGACGCTGGACAACAGCACAGGGGGTGGCGGCGGATGGGGCAACCCGTTCGAGCGCGACCCGAATGCCGTAGCGAAGGATGTGCGCAACGGTTTCGTAAGCGCGGGGGCTGCCGCTGAGCAATACGGTGTCGTCGTGGATCCGGTCACCTTCGCGGTCGATGAGGAAGCCACGTCCGGCCTGCGCTCCGGAGCGAGAGCGTGACGGAAACGCTGGTTGTCCGCAACGCGCTCGTCTTCGACGGCGAGTCGGCCGAGGTCTCCGAGGCGTCCATCCGAATCGCCGACGGGCGCATCGTGGAACTGGGCAACGTCACCGGCGGGGCCGATCGTGTGATCGAGGCAGAAGGGCGGGTCGTCACACCTGGGCTCCTCGACGCGCACTTCCACGCGTACGCGATCGCCCTGGACTCGGAGCCGATCGAGCAAGCCTTGCTCAGTTACGTCGCACTCGTCGGCCAGCACCGACTGACCGATGCTCTGCGCCGGGGGTTCACGACGGTGCGTGACCCGGCCGGTGGAGACGCGGGACTGGCACGCGCGATCGACGAGGGCCATGTCCTGGCTCCGAGGTATCTTTTCATGGGATCGGCGCTCAGCCAGACCGGCGGCCACGGCGACTATCGGCATGCTGACAGCGACGTCTGCTTCCACGGCGGGCACACCGTCGATGTCGTCGACGGTCCGGATGCGTTGCGGGTCGCGGCGCGCGAGCGGTTGCGCAGCGGCGCCCACGCCATCAAAATCTTCACTTCGGGCGGGGTCGTCTCACCGACGGACCCGATCCGGAGGCCCCAGTACTCGGCGGAGGAGATTCGTGCCGTCGTCGACGAGGCACGTCGACGAGGCAGCTACGTCGCCGCTCACGCCTATTCGCCCGAGGCGATCGAGCATTCAGTGGTTAACGGGGTGCGCTCGATCGAGCATGGCAACCTGCTCGACGCGGTGACCGCACGGTTGATGGCCGAGCACGGCGCCATCCTGGTGCCGACGCTTGGCGCATATGACGCTATGGAGCGTCTCGGCGACGAGCTGGGGCTCTCGACGGTCGCCAAGTCGAAGAACCGGGAGGTTCTGGCCGCCGGTCGTGACGCGGTGCGGCACGCCCACGAGGCGGGCGTGGTCGTCGGTTTCGGCTCGGACAACATGGGCGCGCTTGTTTCGGAGCAGCTCGTCGGTGTGCGACTGCTTGCTGAGGCATCCTCCAATCTCGAGGCGCTGCGCTCCCTGACCAGCCGCAACGCCCTTCTGATGCAGCGCGACGACCTCGGTCGCATCGCTGTGGGAGCAGCCGGCGACCTCGTTCTGTGGTCGGGTAACCCACTCGAGGACATCGATGTGATCGCTGACCGGAACCGTGAGCGGACGGTCATCCTCGCCGGGGCTGTGGTGGGAGAAACTGCGTGACCGCACCCCGTGTCGCCGTCCTTGGTGCTGGCTCCCTCGCCGGCGCCATGCTCTCCGGCTGGGAGCGAGCGGGAGTGGTGTTCGACTCGCTCGTCACCGTGAACCGCACGGCTGCGGGCGCTGCAGCCCTCGCCGGCAGGGGGACGGCGCTGTCCCTCGAATCGAATCCGGACGCCAACCGGGTGGCGGTTCGCGGCGCAGACATCGTGGTGATTGCGGTCAAGCCGTACATGATCGATGACCTGCTGCCGACGATCGCGACTGCGCTGGCGCCAGGAGCAGTGGTGATTACCGTAGCTGCCGGCATCCGGAGCGAGCGCTTCCGCCCCGCACTGCCCCGATCGGTAGCGGTGATTCGCGCGATGCCCAACACTCCGTCTGCGGTCGGTCGCGGCGTCATCGGACTCGTCGCGGATCCCGCGGTGCCTGCCGAGGCGATGTTCGCGGCGCGTGCCCTGCTCGAGCCGCTCGGGGAGGTCGTCGAGGTGCCGGCCGATCAGCTCGACGGCATCGTGGCGATCTCGGGGTCTGGTCCTGCTTACGTCTTCCTGATGATCGAGAAACTCGCATCAGCGGCGATCGCCCAGGGATTCGAACCGGGAACGGCGGCCTTGCTCGCCCGCCAGGTGTTCCTGGGTGCCGCCGAGCTGTTGGTTGCGTCGGGTGAGGACCCCGCTGAGTTGCGCCGACGGGTGACCAGCCCGAACGGAACGACGGAACGGGCGATCGCGGTCTTCCAGGCCGGGGGCCTTGACGACCTGTTCGTGGCGGCGACGCAGGCCTGTCGGCAGCGGGCGCAAGAACTCGGTCGCGGCTAGCCCGGTGGTCGGGGTGCGCATAAGGCGACACCCCGCCGACCGGACACGAGCAGAACGG